>NZ_AP029048.1:1293382-1616727 GCF_040371545.1 Synechococcus sp. M16CYN | reverse complement strand
AGGGCGATCGCCTATCAGAAGTAGTACTGGTTCCCCCAGAAAGTGAAAGCGACGAGGCAATGACGAGATCTGCCGACTTTAAGGCGCTTGCAAACAATTCACCTGAGTCTGGTGAGGACTGACCTTGGTCGATTGCATCGATGTGTTGGTTATCGGGGGCGGTCCTGCTGCTCTCTGTATCGCCTCGGAGCTGATCCAACGTGGTGTTGCAGTGCAAGGCATGGCATCAAATCCAGTCGACGTGCCGTGGACTAACACCTACGGGATTTGGGTAAATGAGCTTGAGTCTTTAGGGCTTGAGTCCTTGTTAGAGCACCGCTGGAAAAACACAGTGAGCTTTTTTGGTGCCGGAGGTTCCAACACGGAAGATCAGCCTACTAACCATGGCATTGATTATGGTCTCTTCAGTTGTGCCAAGCTGCAGCGGTACTGGTTAAGCCGCAGTGCTGGCATGACCTGGCACCAGGATAGCGCTGACCGCATTGACGTGGACTCTGATTACAGCATAGTGGTGGGTATTTCCGGTAAACGTCACCAGGCACGAATGGTGATTGATGCCTCAGGTCATTGTACACCCCATATTAACCGACCAAACCAGAAACCGATAGCTAAACAAGCCGCCTATGGCGTGGTAGGTCGCTTCAGTAAGCCTCCGGTGAAGTCAGGACAATTTGTACTAATGGATTTTCGCTGCGATCACCTGACTGCCGAGCAACGCAATAAGACACCCACTTTTTTGTATGCGATGGACTTTGGCAAGGGGTTGTTTTTCTTAGAGGAGACTTCATTAGCCTCGGCACCAGCGGTGTCGGAAACCGTGTTGAAACAACGGCTAAAGCAACGATTAGCCAAATCTGGCGTCGCAATCATAGAGGTGATCGAAGAAGAGCACTGCCTATTTCCAATGAATTTACCGTTGCCAGACTTTAAACAGCCGGTATTGGCGTTTGGTGGTGCTGCAAGCATGGTGCACCCAGCGTCGGGCTACATGGTGGGGTCATTGTTAAGACGTGGGCCTGGATTAGCAGACGTATTGGCTGCGGCACTGAAACAACAACCCTCTCTTAAATCGGCCGTTTTGGTACGTCAGGGTTGGCAGGCTCTTTGGCCTACTGAATTAGTACTACGCCATCGGCTGTTTCAATTTGGCTTAAACCGATTGATGGATTTCGATGAAACTATGTTGCGCCGACACTTCACCAGCTTCTTTCAGCTGCCCCAGAAGGATTGGAATGGTTTTCTTACTAACACGCTATCTCTACCACAGCTGATGAAAGTGATGCTGCACCTCTTTATAATTTCACCTTGGGATGTACGACGAGGATTAGTGCTTGGTGGGAAGCCTTCACACTAGAAGATCAACTTTAATTAATATATCTCTTTCTCAGTAATTAGATGTAGCAAGGAACAATCGAGATTCTCTCTCGGAGTAGTTGTCTGAGATTAAAAACCAAGAAAATATATATTGAAAGCTTCAGGTTGTGTATAGTAATCATTTTATATATGAACCGTCAATTTATGATAGCCGACATGTGTTAAACTATTAGCAATACCCTTATTAAAGAAATAGATTGCAAATTACTACAAACCGCCTTACAGTGGTGTTTATATATCACTAATTAGCAATTTCTTGAAGGTTGTGTTGGTGTTAGAAGATAAATTAATATCTTATATATTTAATTATTTCAGTACAATTGTAAGAATGCATAGATAATATGATTCAAGTTAAGTTATATACTCAGCAATTCAAAAATAAAAAATTTTGGTTATCGGTAAACATTATATTTTTACATTTAAACCATAAAATAAGTAAAGATTCGAAATAGCATATATTGATCAACTTTATGACAGAGAGAAAAGTATTAGATAGAATTATCTTAGGGTTACAGCAATTCTTGTTTGTGCAGAAAATGCGGTATTTTTAATCACAAAAGTAATAAAATTACATATAAAAATTAAACATTGGCTTCTTATGTTTTTATTTAAGTAGTATCATTATTTATTCATTATAAATATAATAAATCCAGACCTAAAATATATTATTAGTTTATTAATAATAAAAATTTAAGTTGTGTTTTTAGTATTACTGAAAATAAAACAATACTATCTTTAGAGAATAGAGTAGTTTTTATTAAAAGAAATAATTACAAAAGTATTACTTTTATCAAAAGATATACCTCCTTAATTTGTTACTGAGTTAGTAGATCTGCTTTTATTATTAAAAGTTTAGCTCAGTTAACCTCTAAACTATAATTAATTTGAAAACAAAAATATTGAAACTACTTTTCTTTAAATTAAAAAGTCGTGTTTTGATAGTTCTACTGCTATAACAAATTACGAGATAAATATTATAAATTTTTTGATTAATTAACAATAGTAGATTGAATATTGTTAATTAACATAATTATTTTTATAGCTCAGTTTATTATGATACTAGCCAAAGATTACGGAAAATATTTATTAATCTACTTGCAAGAAGCAAGTTGTTGGTCTTCGTGGCTAGTATCAATAATATCTTAGGTTTAGAGCTGATATAAATGAATCTGGTAATTTTAAATAAATTCTTGACTGAATAATATTTTAATGAAAGCTAAAAAATTTATATCGCAACAAAATACGACAGAAAAATGCCAAAGATAGACATTCGATTTCAGCTCGTCTATCTTAATAGTTTGCGTTGGTCATTATAGGAAAAATAGATCTTTTATTAAAAAAGCCTGAATTTGCTCTCTCGCTATTAGTCTGATTGTGTTGGTAACTGATTCCAGTCTAGAGGTTGTATTAATGGGAAAATATTGTCATCATTTTGAACCTGTTTTAACCATCCGCCTGGCAAGATGTCATTGCCATCCATAGCATCCATTAAGCGCCAAAAGCGGCCGAGATGACGCTCGATCCGTTTTTTAGCCAACTTTGTGGTAGTGCCGGATCGCAGAATAAAGCTCCAATCCGAGGATTGAGCGAGAAGGAGCTCACGGGCTGCCTGCTTAAGTAGAGCTAGATCAGTTTCACGGGCAACGCCTCGACTGCAGCGCAACACCATAGCGGCAGCAGCCTTCTCCCATTGAGGAATTACCCAGGAGTTACTATCGTTGAGCCAATAATTGTGATAACCCCCTTGTCCCCAGCTGGATGGACAAGGATCACAGAGTTGCAATTGCTCACTGCTGTTTAAAACATCACACAGTCGAGTAAAACTGACTCCTTCTTTATGGCTTTGACATAGTAACTCGCCCAAAAAAGCTGGTCCTTCAAACCACCAATGGCCAAAGAGTTCAGCATCAAATGGCGCTACAAGCAGCGGAGCAACGTCCATAATTGTTTCGAGTTGATCGAGCTGTTGACATCGTCCTTTTAGATATTCGAGCGCGTGTTGTTTTACTCGTTCGGCAGCAATAACAGGATTGTAAGGCTGCTTTTTATCTAACGGTGCACTATAGTTAGTGACTCTATGCAATTTCAGACTGAGGGGGCGTGATTCATTAAGTCCCAGGGGTGCAAGTTGTTCAATAGGTAAGTCCCACCCCAAATCTCGATGAAATTCTCGATAGTTGGGGTCTCCTGGATAGCCGTCTCTAGCCGACCATACCGGCAGTGTGGCTTTGCTATCCCGACCAAAAAACGCCACGCCCTTACGGCTGCAGATCGGTGCATACACTCCGTAGCGTGGTCGGGGTTGGCCATAAAGCAGGCCATGGGCGTCTAGCACCGCATAGCGAAGCCCAGCATCTCGAATCCAATGATCTAGTCCTTCGTAATAGGCACACTCTGGTAGCCAGATGCCAAGAGGCCGTTCACCAATCAAGCGTTGGTGTTCGCGCACTGATGTACGTAATTGCCCTCGTACCGCTTCTGGAGGCTGGCGCAAAAGGGGAAGATAACCGTGGGTGGCCCCACAGGTGAGTAAATCCACCACTCCTTGGCATTGCAGTGTCGCAAAACGTCCAATCAAATCACCGGCGCAGGCTATCCAAGAGGCCAAATGTCGTTGAAATGTATAAGCCAATTGGTCGGCAGCATTTCTAAGGCTTGGGTCAGCCTTAGGTAGTAGGTTCAGACGCTGGTCCAGCCATATCGGAAAACGCTGCTTCAAATCCGATGCGCTAAACAACGTGAGCAGGGTGGGTGAAAGACTAATTGTCAGCTTTGCTTGGCAAACCGGATCGTTAGCCGCTTGTTCAAGAGTTTCCAGCAAAGGGAGGTAAGACTCAACCAAAGCCTGAAAAAACCAATCTTCCTCCAAAGACCCAGGCTCCGCCGAACGGACGTAAGGCAGATGGGCGTGCAAAACCAGGGCGACAGCGCCTTTGGTCACAAATCAGCCCGAGTGGCAGCTAAATCTAGTCTGATTCTTGTACATGGTCGAGTGTTTGGGAATAATTGAACTATCTCGACTACGATTGTTGATCCAATGCTTACTTCGACCAAAACTGTCGACGGAGCGTCGTCATGGCAAAAGATCCGGGTCGCGTTCTGATTTTTGACACCACCCTTCGTGATGGTGAGCAGTCGCCAGGGGCTGGCCTCAATTTGGAGGAGAAGCTTGCCATTGCCAAACAGCTGGCGCGTCTGGGTGTTGATGTAATAGAGGCAGGTTTTCCCTTTGCCAGTGCCGGCGACTTCGCTGCTGTGCAACGGATTGCTCAGCAGGTAGGTGGTGAGCACGGTCCAATCATTTGCGGTTTGGCCCGTGCTTCGAGGGCCGACATCAAGGCTTGTGCAGATGCCGTTGCTCCGGCACCGTGGCGACGGATTCACACATTTATCGCTACCAGTGACATTCACCTCGAGCACAAATTGTGCAAAAGCCGCAAAGATGTACTTGCAATTGTTCCTGATATGGTCAGCTATGCACGCTCATTGATTGAAGACGTCGAGTTTTCTTGTGAAGACGCTGTACGTACTGATCCAGAGTTTCTTTACGAGGTAATCGAAGCTGCTATAGCGGCTGGTGCTACTACAATCAACATTCCCGACACAGTTGGATACACCACTCCATCGGAATTCGGTACCTTAATCGCTGGAATAAATCAGCATGTTTCCAATATTGGTGAAGCAGTGATTTCTGTGCATGGCCACAATGACCTCGGGTTGGCCGTTGCCAACTTCCTTGAGGCCATTAAAAACGGTGCACGTCAGCTGGAATGCACCATCAACGGTATTGGAGAACGGGCTGGCAATGCCTCATTAGAGGAGCTCGTGATGGTAATGCATGTGCGCCGTCGCTACTTCAATCCATTCTTAGGTCGAAACGAAAACAGTCCCACACCTCTCACTGCTGTGCACACGAAAGAACTCACTAAAACTTCAAGGCTGGTCTCTAATCTCACTGGCATGGTGGTGCAACCCAACAAGGCCATTGTGGGGGCTAATGCCTTCGCTCATGAGTCGGGCATCCATCAAGATGGAGTACTGAAAAATCGGCTCACTTATGAAATTATCGACGCGTGCACCGTAGGTTTAAAGGATAGTCGTATCTCTCTAGGCAAACTTAGCGGTCGGAGTGCGATGCGAGCTCGCTTGGAAGAGTTAGGCTACTGCCTTGCACGCGACGACCTTGATGAAGCCTTTGCTCGATTTAAGGAGTTAGCGGATCGCAAACGCGAGATCACCGATCGAGATCTTGAGGCAATTGTAAGCGATCAGGTACAACAGCCAGAGGCCCGTTTTCAACTTAAATTTGTACAGGTGAGCTGTGGTAGCAGCTCACGGCCGACAGCTACGGTAACTTTAGCGGATGAGGAGGGTGGTGAGAACACCATCTCCGCTGTTGGGACGGGACCCGTTGACGCAGTGTGCCATGCCTTGAATTTGCTCGCTGATATTCCAAATAACTTGGTTGAGTTTTCCGTGAAATCGGTAACCGAAGGCATTGATGCTATGGGCGAAGTTACCATTCGTTTGCGGCATGATAGTTCCTTATATTCTGGTCATGCCGCAGATACAGACGTAGTTGTGGCAACAGCTATGGCATTTGTGAATGCCCTGAATCGTTTAGTAGCAGGCCAGAAACGTCGGCCATTGCATCCCCAAAAAGATCCCATTGTGCTGGGCGCTAAGCCGACCCTCTGACCGGATGCAGCGCTATGTCTTGCTAAAAACTGTCCAATTGTTGTTGTCTATTTTACTGGCCCTGTTGATGCTGATGCCGTTGCTTTGGTTAGTGAGCACATCGTTGAAGGGGCCGACCGAGGATATATTTGCTAACCCGCCAGTACTGTTGCCGGTAACACCGAGTGTTAACTCCTATGTGCGCCTTTTTCAGGATAATCCGCTAACCACTTATTTAATTAATAGCGTCGTGGTGAGTTCCTTAGCAGTTGTCGCAAACTTATTGTTTTGCTCTTTGGCAGCCTATCCCTTAGCCAGACTTCATTTTGCAGGACGGAGTTTAGTTTTGGCTTTAGTAGTAGCAACAATCTTGATTCCTTTTCAAGTGGTAATGATTCCGCTGTATTTATTGATGGTTCAGTTAGGGTTGCGCAACACATTGCTAGCCTTGGTTATTCCCCAAGCGGCCACAGCTTTTGGGTTATATTTGCTGCGTCAGAGTTTTCTTAGTGTTCCCAAAGACTTAGAGGAGACTGCTCGCATTGACGGCTGTACACGCATTGGCGAATGGTGGAATGTGATGATTCCGGCAGCACGGGCTGATTTAATTACTCTCGCTATGTTTGTATTCATAAGTACCTGGAGTGATTTCCTTTGGCCATTGGTGATCCTGGACGATCCACGTCTTTACACCTTGCCTCTTGGATTGCAACAGCTCTCCAGCATTTTTTCGCTCGATTGGCGGATTGTTGCAGCAGGGTCTGTGGTATCCATACTTCCAGTCCTAACTCTCTTTATTCTTCTGCAGCGCTTTATACTACCCAACTCGAGTGGAGACAGTGTTAAGGGTTGAGCAGATCACTTAGTTCGATCTAAAACTATGGGGGGCTCATTTAATTTCCATTGCCTTAACTTATCTCAGTCCATTTTTCTATATACAACAGATAGATTTATTGCTGTATAGCATATCTGAAACAGAAGTTGGACCGCCTTTTAGCTCTAGCCTCTGAGACGGCTTTAGCTTCGATAAAGTCGGCGTTTTTACTGGGTAGACACCATAGACAACAATATTAAAGGATGGTCCGATAATCGCTCAAAATGCAAAGGAGGTAGCAAGTAAGACCTATCAATCAGTGCACAGAGGAAGTAAAATTCCCTCTTCAGTGTCAGCGGTAGTTATGCTAGGGAGAGCTTTTCTTCAAATTGCAGAACTACTCTGTATACTACTGCTTAGGTGTTAGTAAGCCCCACTATCGGAAATGCAAAACCAGTGGAGACTGCACCAGATTTGATAACCTACATCTCATGAGTAGAGTGCAATCTTAGTTACCAGAACTAAAAATAACCGACTGAAAACCTAACTTCATCACCCGAAGTAAGACTCAAATCTGATGGCATTTTAGATACGATTTTAGTGCATGATAAAAACTAGTCCCAAAAGCTTTCCGCACAAGAGCATTGCAAGCTTGCAGAGAAGTCGCTTACCTGACGGCAAGGAGTCCGTTCAGCTTTGTGTCAGTGTCTCGGATGACAAAGAGTCTCAGGCGACGCCAATAAATCATGAGATGATGGCGCCATCTGCAGGACTTTACCGCAATGGTTGTTTATCGCTACCGCTTGGTTGGTTTAGATGGCCGTCCCCACCCAGTGTTAGATACGCCCTATGAAACCCTTGAGCTCGCTTTGACCGAGGCCAGTAACTGGTGCACGGGACAAGGTTTGTGCCTTCCGCTTGGTCAGCGTGGCATTGCCGTCGAGGTATGGACTGACAGTGGGAACTGGCGCACCATTGACTACCCTGTCGGTTGTCTTTTGTCACAGCTACCTATACAGCGATCAAAGGCCACCAGAACAAAGTTGTAATTCATGTTCGGAAGTGCCTATGTGTCAGAGTTGCCGGGATTTCTCCAACTCACGCTACTTCGCAACCTAGTACACTTGCTTGCATGCACTTGTCATTGTTAGCGAGCGACCCCAAGACTAAAATTTAAATCGCATTTACTCGGCCGTCGAAGCCAAGAAACAGGACCGCTTCTCTACTCTGGGTTTATGCATTGGTTGTTAAAATTGGACAAATTTGAACTACCGCCCCTCTCCTGGTTTTATGTAGGGCACAAGTTACAACTTGAGACTGTGTCGGTTTTTGTCTGCAGTTTGCAAGAAAAACTAGAGTCTAATCGCTTACGGCTTGGGGTTGTCGCAAGCGTTTGGTAGAGACACTTTGCTAGGACGAACGAACTATAGTGATGTATAGAGACATACTGTCTGTTCAATGGTCCTACTGTATCTCGGGCAGCGTTTTGTGCCTGTTAAGACCATAAGGGCATTGTCGTGTGTTGCTGCCAGCTCTCTTAGCGAAGAGGATGGATTTGACAGCGTGCATACTAACCACCAAGGTTTTTTCGAGTAGATAACCTTACTACCTAACAGGCGTGCAGGACTCAGACTCTAGATTGCACTCAATGAGCCAGGATCAGGGTAGGTTGACAACCATCGCTGCAGTAAAACAGACGCTCGAATCGAGCTCTATTTGTAAACGTGTCCACTGCAATCAGTGACGAGTCGGAGATTGAAGACACAGCAAATATCTTCGAATATTGTTAGCGCGTGGAAATTGGATCAAGCATGATACGTTGATCCAACACGCCAGCTCTCTTGAAGAGGCATGCTGGGAGGAGCGATTCCCAAAGGCATGGCTCTGCGTCTGGACGGTAAAGCACTGGCGCAGACCGTTGAAAGTCGTCTCCAAACCCAAATTGAATCCCTCAGAGACCAGGTGGGTCGTCCTCCGGGGTTGGCAGTACTACGGGTGGGTGATGATCCGGCAAGTGCAGTGTATGTGGCTAATAAGGAGAAGGCTTGTGTTCGTGTCGGCGTGGCTAGTTACGGGTCTTATCTTTCCGGCGACACCCCGTCAACTGAGGTGTTGAGAACGATTCAACGACTTAATGCTAATCCCTGCGTTGACGGTATCCTATTGCAGCTACCCCTTCCCCCTACTTTAAATAAGGACGCACTGTTAATGGCCATTGATCCAGAAAAGGATGCGGATGGTTTGCATACACTCAACTTGGGACGTCTACTAAAAGGAGAACAAGGGCCTCGCAGTTGCACGCCGGCCGGGGTAATGGCCATGCTTCGAAGTCAAAGCATTGATCCTGCAGGAAAAAGAGCTGTGGTGGTTGGTCGCAGTATTCTTGTAGGCCAACCTATGGCATTGATGCTTCAAGCCGCCAACGCGACAGTCACCACTGTGGTGCATTCCCACACGCTCGATCTGGCGGCTTATACGCGTGAGGCTGACATTTTAGTAGTCGCCGCAGGGTGTCCTGGCATAGTAGGTGCGGAGCATATCAAGCCTGGTGCGGCTGTAGTTGATGTCGGCATTCACCGCAAGCCTGAGGGAGGCTTTTGCGGTGATGTTCGAGCAAACGAGGCGGATTCTATAGCTGCGGTGCTGTCACCAGTACCCGGAGGTGTGGGACCTATGACCGTCGCCATGCTTTTAGTGAACACAGTTGCAGCTTGGTGTCGCCGTCACGGCTTCAAGCATGGCCTTGATGACTTGATGATCTAAATAGTTGACACAGTTCCATCTGCTGTTTTCCTACTTCTGTTTCGCAGATTGTAGATTTAAAGGATCAAGCAGTGCAACGGCAAGCGAGCAGCTCGAGTTGATTGACCGTGATAACTTTTGGGGGGTATGGTGCCCGATTTCAATAACCCTATCAACGATTTGTTCAGAATCTCACCGGCTCCTGCCGCTCCGGTTTCTATAATGGAGAAACACTGCAATGCTCGAGTCCTGCGATCTCGTGGGTTGGTTTTTATTAACGGTTTATCTTCAACCTGAGAGAATCCGGCTAGCAAAGGTCCCTCCATGACCGCCGAGTTCGATTTCAAAACCTATCTCGGCAAGACTAAGGCAACCGTTGAGGCTGCCCTTGATGGATCTCTCGGACCTGAACATCCCGAATCGTTGCGAGAAGCGATGCGTTACTCTTTGTTAGCGGGAGGGAAGCGCTTACGCCCGATTCTTTGTCTCGCGGCTTGTGAGCTAGCTGGAGGCGAGGCAAAGCAAGCCTTACCGACGGCCGTGGCTCTCGAGATGATCCACACCATGTCACTGATCCACGATGATCTGCCGACCATGGACGACGACGATGTTCGTCGAGGACGTCCTACTAACCACAAGGTATATGGTGAGGCGGTGGCGATTCTAGCCGGGGATGCATTGCTCACCAGAGCTTTTGAGATGGTGTCTTTACGGAGTCCGGGGGTACCGGCTGAGCGCTTGCTCAAGGTGGTTGGCGAGCTGTCGCTTGTAGCTGGGGCACCAGGGTTGGTAGGGGGCCAGGTGGTGGACCTGGAAAGTGAAGGTAAGCAAGTGGATCTCGATACGCTTGAGTACATCCACCTCCACAAAACCGGTGCGCTTCTCGGTGCTTGCGTGATTACCGGAGCTCTGATAGGCGATGCTGATGACACTCTGATCGCTGCCTTGCGTACTTATGCTCGAGGTATTGGGTTGGCGTTTCAGATAATTGATGACATACTCGACGTCACTGGCAGTAGCGACGTCCTTGGCAAAACAGCCGGTAAAGATTTAATCTCGGACAAGACGACTTACCCTAAGCTCCTCGGTCTAGAAGAGTCTCGAAAACGGGCAATTGATTTGGTGCAGGAGGCTAAGACAGCTCTACAACCCTGGTCAACTAGAGCAAGGCCTCTCTTAGCCTTGGCTGACTTCATCGCCAGTCGAGACAGATGATCGACTCTTCACATCCCCATGCGGTTCTGCGTGAGCTACTCGACAATAGTTCCCTAACTTGGGGATTGGTGGCCTGTGGAGCAGCGCAATTCGCGAAATTCATCGTCGAATTAGTTGTGCATCGTCGTTGGCAACCTGCGGCATTGGTGAAGTCAGGGGGAATGCCATCCAGCCATTCGGCTCTTGTAACGGGTACGGCTGCTTGCATCGGCTGGACTTTGGGCTTTGATCATCCCTTTTTCGCCTTAGCATCACTAATGGCGTTTGTGGTCATGTATGACGCCAGCGGGATCCGCCGCGCGGCTGGATTTACGGCCGCACGAGTAAATGCCCTACCCTCAGAGAGTTGGGCAGAACCATTTGAAAAACCTTTGAAAGAGAGCCTTGGTCACAGTCGGCTGCAGGTGCTAATGGGCAGCCTAATGGGACCCGCCGTTGCCCTACCGGGACTAGTACTTGTTGGTTCTCCATTGCATCTTGTAGCTGTGATCGGAGCTGGTTTGGGCTGACCGCAACTACGAACCTCACATTTGGTCGGCACCTTGGGCAGCGGGTGCCTTTCCTACTGCATGGTCGGTCGCTCTCCTATTAACAGAATACTGTTTGTGCCAAGTAGTTGTGCCGGAGGTGGTATGACCTCTTTATTGTCGCTGCGCCTGTTAGGTCGAGTAAAGGCTGGTGACTTACGTTGAAATGTCGTGACTCCTGCTCATAAATCCATGAGTGTGTCGCGTTAGGCTATACAGATCTCGAGGTATCGCACCCAAGCTCATATCCTTCCATCATTCACCAACTATTACAACCATAGCTTAGACGTTCTGGTAACGTACCTCGATGAGCCCACTGAACAAACGGCGATGGCGTTGGAAAAGTTTGGATTGGTGTTCATTGATGATGCCTCAACGGTTGGCAGTGCTCTGCTAAGGGTCGAACACTACCGTGTATATATTGATTTAAAACTTACTTGATGCTTATGGGGGACCCGAATACAACTGCCTCCAGTTTAGTGAAGAAGAAAACCCCATGTTCGTTATGAGCCTTACTGCAAAAGAATATGTGGCACCAAGGACTTCTTATGGCAGCTGGCTAGTCAACTTCGAGAGAAAGTACTTCCCTATCAATTCCTATTTATTACTTAAGCCGATTTGCAGTTTTTAAGGTTAGGTGCAATGTCTATTCTAGAAGGAGTGGTTAGGTTAAGCCCGCTAATCTCTCGATGTAGCCTCATGACAAAACAAACCCGGTATTGCTCGCATTCTCTGCTGTACCAAACCAACCAAACTCTGGAAAGATTTTATGCTTTATGCCTAATGAGAAATCCATGTTTGTATCATCGATTAGGTGTCTACGTTGCCAAGTGAGGTTGATGATTGGCCGCACTGCTGGGCTAATTCCGGTCTTCAGCTATGGCAAGACAACTAAAGAAAATTAGAATGTAGCGCCGGAACTATGCGACTCGGTTAGCATCCGCTTGACAGGGGTTAAGTGGAGCCGTGCAGGTGACCAACGTGCTCTCGGCGAAGGTCGATTTGGCAACTCAGTATTTACCCTTCAGCCGCAGCTCTATATGGGCAGTCCAGGCGGTCTTCAACTGGATAGTGTGGCAATTGCTATGTACGCCGGCGCAAAAAGAACGTAGCGTTCAGTGACAATATTTCCTCATTGGTGATGTGTTTGTTTCCCTTGACTCGCAGTTGTTTTAACTGTGCATCCAAAGTGAGATAGCAATTTCGGGGAGGTGTTTCTTACTCCCTTCGCAAAGAATGTCGCCGCAGTCAAAAGTAATCAATAAGGTGATGTGCGAGACGATGTTGTAGGTAATTTTTTTGGGAGGTGAGCTTTTAAAAAGTCGCCGTTCTACCTTTGACAAAGAGAGGTAGGATTATCAGGCCAGTACTTTTGGAGAGACTACTAAGCAAGAGAGGCAGGGTTAAGAGCATCGCAACTTGTCAATCTGTTGATGCAACTGACGAAATTTCGTTCCGGCATTGAGGGAGCCTTATTCGCACCCAGCTCCTCAGTTGGGCTGGTATGATCGGAGGCTTTTGCTTGCATTTTTATTTTTTATACGGCTGCCTCTCGGACTGCCGATTATTCTTTTGGATTCAGCATCCCAGCGTAGCGGTCACAATCAAATTTTTACAATCTTGTTCACTAAAAATATGATCACAGTCGATTTACATTTACTACGAATAGCTCTTTGAGCACGCGAACCGCCTTACAGCGACTCAACTTTGAATTGCGAGTGCGTCACGCCACCGATAACACATCGTCAAACGGCTGGCCCAATGCAGGTGTACCCAGCTTGCGTGCAGTTTTCGTCGGCTCCATCCTTCCAAATGTTGGTCTATTAGCCAGCCCCTAATTTGCCACAACACAGAGTCACCCGTTGCATCGTCGCGATCTACCATTTCCCAGTGATGTAGTTCATGGCCTGTAAAGTGCTCCCCCCTCCGCACAAGCAAACCATCTTTTCGAACCCTTAGATGACGGTAGCCAACCTGCAGTCGACCTTGGCGTGCATTGAATGGCAGAACATTGGCCATGGTGTGGTCAATATCATTTAGATCTCTGAGCTGACGGCTTAGCAACAACATGCCACCACATTCTGCATAGACTGGCTTGTGTTGGCAGAATTGTCGCAATGAGCGCAGACTTCGCGTGGCATGGCTAATTTGCTCCGCATATTGCTCAGGGAAGCCTCCAGGAAGTATGAGGCCTTTAGCTCTGTTAGGGATAGCTTCATTTGCTAGTGGGCTCCACTCCAGAATCGGCATCCCCAAATGTGTTAGTAATTCAGTGGTTTCGGGATATTGGAAATGAAAAGCAGCGTCAGTGGCTACTGCCACGGGTAAAGATAGTCCGGTGTTTTTGGGTATATCCGACAACACTGATGGACCGGCTGTAGGCGCCTGAAGCAGGGGCTCAAGCCTCTTAAGATCAAGATGACGTTTGGCAAGGTCAGCCCAAGCTTGGCGTCGTTGCTCTAGTTGCTTCAATTGGTGGACTGGGACAAGACCCAGGTGTTGGCTGGGTAGTTGCAACGCATCGGTACGAGGTATGCAGCCCAGTAACTGAACACCAAGCCGGTCGAGCACGTCTTCTAAGAGCAAACGGTGGCGATCATTATTTACGCAGTTGATTACAACGCCCGCCAAGGAGATTTCTGGGTCGTGATCTCGGAATCCACTAATCAAGGCTCCCAAGGAGGCGGCTTGACCTCTCGCATTTACTACAAAAACTACGGGCAAGTTGAACAGACGAGCAAAGGCCGCCGTGCTGTTTTCTTCTGTGCTACCGATGCCATCGAACAATCCCATTACCCCTTCTACCAAGGCCATCGTGCAGACCCCTCCATACCCACAAAAGGCCCTGTTAACCCAGGGATTCCCGCAGAGATTGACATCGAGATTCCGGCAGGAACGCCCAGCTGCCGCACTCAGAAGCTGGGAGTCAAGATAATCAGGCCCCACCTTGAATGGTTGGATTGACTCGCCTTGTGCTCTGGCCCAACTCAAAAGCATCATGCTGATGAGGGTTTTGCCGCTACCGCTAGCCGGTGCGGCTATGACAACGGTCATTGGTGTGAGCCCTAACTAAGTTCAGCCCAACAGCCTGGCAGCCAGCGGTGCTGCCGCTGCCAGAAGGGGATTGGTGCTATCGTGCCCTCCGCCAAGTAGTCGGGCTACATCCACTTCTGGAGTAACATGCTGCACCGGAACAATATCTTCATGTAATTCCAAGTTAGCCATACCACCACTTTCCAAGCGCATGCAGCCCCCTGATTCAGCACAGAGAATTACACAAACACCTTTGCCTTTTTCAGGTTGAGAAATCAACCGCACGCCAACGATTTGACCAGCATGAACACTGGGCTGTCCCAGTGGGACAGTCATTAATTGGACAGTCACTACAGCGCCATCAGGACGATAAAAACGTGCGTTAGTTCCCTTATCGGTTGCGTCAGAACCTTGTAGGTCCCACCCTAGTCGATCAGCTATCCACGCTGCCAATAGCAAACCCTGCGCTAGGTGATACCCTTCAACGTCGATTTCCAGTTGGGTGATATGGCTGAGAGCGTCGCGACGATGTGGTGGGTCGAAGACCATAGCCAGTGTCTCTCTCCAACTGCGTAGACGTAGCCAATTAAGGTCATTTACCGCTTGGCCGGCTTCGACACGCTGACGCAAGACATCGAGACACTGGCGTGGCTGGCCAACTGCGCTGTCGATAATGAGGCGGCGCGGGGCACTTGTGAGACGCTCCATCAATTCAGGGGCTTCATCGAGGCAGCCGTTCCACCACACCCAAGTAGGCATGGATGTGAGCATGAGAGGCTCCAGAATTGCCATGCCGTCATCAAGGGCGGCATATCCCCCCCTTAGCACCACGACATCGCCGCAAGCCGTCGTGCCACCACCTTCTTCGGGTAGTGGGCAGTAAGCCGCCACAAGGGTTTCGAGGCTCTGCTTCGGTGCAATGGTAGGCGCTAGAGTGATTAGTCGGCGTGGCATTAAGGCACTCAGCGCCGGATTAATGTACTGTCCGCGCAGATCCTCTGCAGTCGCATCGCCTTGAAGCTGGGCAACGACTTCTATAACTGCACGATCTAGAGGGGGGGTGCTCAGAGGTAAATCGGCTTCTGAAACAGTCTGGCGTCCAGCAGCAATCAACTGACCCGTTTGCTGGCCAGTAATGGGTCCCTTGAGACGACCGCTGCGCACCATGTGTTGTTCTGCCCAAGCTGGCTGCCAGATCAATAGGCAAAACGTATTGGCACCAGTGCTCGTGCTGCCCTGCTGTTTCTTTAATGACCACAGCTGTTCGAGATAAGCAGGAACTTCAGAAGGGATCAGTTCCAGAGGGGTTTGCAGAGTAAGCTGGGGAGACATGGTGCTAATGATGCGTGAGCGGTGATCCGAATAAAGACAAGGCAGAATCAGGGGCGTCGCCAAAGTAGTCCATCGCGGGCTAGCAAAGCATCAGCAGCGGCAGGACCCCAGGTACGGGATTCGTAGGGATGTATAGGCAATCGCCAAGGGCTGTCTTCAATCAGCTCAAGCAAGGGGGTATATAAGCGCCAAGCTGCTTCTACCTCATCAGCGCGGGTAAATAAAGTAGGATCGCCGAGCATGGCATCAGCGAGCAAGCGTACGTATCCTTCATCTGAAGGTTCTCCAAAAGATTGGTCATAGGAGAACTCCATGTCAATCGGTCGACTGCACATCCCAGAACCGGGAGACTTAACTTCGAATCGGAACCCCGCCCCTTCATCCGGCTGGATGCGCAAAATGAGCTGGTTTGCGGTGGGTCTACCGGTGGCGGCATCAAACAGATGCACCGGCACTTCACGGAAGGTGAGGACAATTTCACTAAGACGCTTGGCTAAACGTTTGCCGGTTCGGACATAGAAGGGTACGCTCTGCCAGCGCCAATTATCTATGAATAATTTCATTGCCACGTAGGTCTCTGTGGTGCTATTAGCTTCCACTCCCGGTTCTTGGCGATAGCCCATCAGGGGGTTGGCTCGGCTACCTCCTGGCCCATATTGCCCGCGCACACAGCAATTCCAAGGTTCCACCTCATCGGCAAGGCGAGCCGTCTGTAACACCTTGGCTTTCTCATTGCGGATAGCCTCTGGGTCGAAGCGCCCTGGCATTTCCATTGCTACGATTGCCAGCATCTGTGTCAGATGGTTTTGCACCATATCGCGCAGGGCACCAGAGCTCTCGTAGTAGCCGGCCCGCTCTTCAACACCTACAGTTTCTGAAGCAGTAATTTGGACACTTGAAATGTAATTACGATTCCAGATTGGCTCAAAGATGCTGTTGGCAAAGCGCAGTACCATAATGTTTTGGACGGTTTCCTTCCCGAGGTAATGGTCAATCCGAAAAATCTGATTTTCCTGGCCGCAGGTTTGGACTACTTGGTTCAGTGCTTGAGCACTCCTGTAATCGTGACCAAATGGTTTTTCAATAACAACGCGGCTACGCTTAGGATCCCTTAGCAAACCTGCGTCTGATAGGGAGCGACATCCACTGGCATAGAACTTAGGTGAAACAGATAAGTAAAATGTGCGGTTGCTTCGGGTAGCGCACCATCGGTCAATCTCCTTGAGGCGGCCACTCAGGCGGGCGACATCTTCGGGTTTTTGTAAATCGACTGGTTCATAAAACAGCTTGTTCACGAACCGTTTCCAGGCTTCGGGATCGTCTTGAATTCGTATTGCCAGAGCATCAGCCATCTTTTTGCGAAATTCCTCATCGCTCCAAGGTCTGCGGGCGCAACCCAAGAGAGCAAACTCACTAGGGAGCCGACGTTGTTCGAACAATTCAAATAACGCCGGCACCAGTTTGCGGTGGGTCAAGTCACCACTGGCGCCAAATATCACCAAACACTGTGGCGCGATAACGCGTTCCTGGCGAAGTCCAACCCGAAGCGGATTGGTGACCGTGGCGACCATAGAACTCAGGCTTCTGAGAAAGGTCTAGACGCGAAAGAGCAAATGCACACCGTCTAGCAAAATCTCATCCGAGTCTGAAATTGTTCTTATTAGCAACCCAAGAAAGCTAACCCCTGTAAGATTGGGCCGAAAAAGCTAACTTCACTATTGATCTTAATAGGTTTCAACATGCCAGCGATCAGCTTTTTTAAGCCGGGGACGCAAGTCTGACCAGTCCAACCCCTTAGCAGCGGCTGCTTTTGTCATCGCTTCATCAATCCCGGGTTCCATTCCTCGAAGACCACACATGTAGACATGGGTTTTAGGGTTTTCAATCATCGAGAAAATCTCTTCAGCGTATTCCAAAACACGGTCTTGGATGTACATGCGACCTCCTTTGGCATTTTGTTGTTCGCGACTGATAGCCTTGGTGTAACGGAAATTATCAGGGTATTGCCCGAGGTAATGGTTGAAATCAGCGTCGTAGAGCAAGTTAGCGGTTTTAGGTGCACCCATGAACAACCATGCTTTACCTCGGAATTTCCAACCGTTTGTTTTGCGCTCGCGCGACTCAAACATGCGGCGTAGGTAAGTACGCATCGGAGCAATGCCCGTACCTGTGGCTAACATAATGATATTGGCGTCTTCATCTTCAGGTAAGAGCATCTCTTTACCGACGGGGCCAGTAATTTTTACCTTGGCCCCAGGTTCTATTTCGCATAAATAAGTCGAGCAAACACCGTAAATTTGTTCACCAGCTTCGTTTTTATATTCGAGCTGACGAACACACAGCGAGACTGTATTATTCTGATAATTGTCACCATGACGTGTGCTGGCGATTGAATAGAGACGCAACTTGTGTGGCTTACCCTTCGCATCTTCTCCTTCGGGAATGATGCCAATACTTTGCCCCTCAACATATTCAAGATGGGGATTTCCTCCGGCAAGGTCAAAGGTGATGTGTTGCACCCGACCAATTGCACCCTCTTTGAGTAATGAGTAGTTCTCCGTCACCGTGCCCACGAATGGTGTCCTGGGCTTATAGATATTGACCGGAATGGTGGCGTGAGACTTCTTCTTCGGGACGCTAGATGCCATGGATTTTTTAGAGGCCACTTTCTTAGTAGGTGCGCTTGCAGAGGCAGCTTTCTTAGTAGGTGCGCTTGCAGAGGCAGCTTTCTTAGTAGGTGCGCTTGCAGAGGCAGCTTTCTTAGTAGGTGCGCTTGCAGATTCTACAAGAGTCGCAGGACGCCCTTGGCTTACTGGTGTTACTGAAAGAATCTGCGCTCCAGAGCTGGTGGTTTGCTTAAAAATCGTGGAGAGTTGACAAAAAGCCACGGTGTAAGTCTGTACCACAGAGGGGCGTGAGCCAGCTTGACGACCACTGGCAACAACAGTGAACAGGCCCGACGTGGAATAGCCTGACCCTGCTTGAAACACCCGCATTGTTAACGCTTTGCTTTTCTGATGGCGCGACTATAGACGTGGTCTTGCTTAATTTATACACTTTTATCGTCGTTTTGCACAAAGCCGATGCTTTCGGGAAGATCTTATTAGAATTGACCGGCAGTCTAGTTTTCTTTAGAAGCAGCAGCATTGGTCCCTCTTAAGGCACTTTTTCAGCGTGAGTCCAGCGCCACCACTTCAATTGAGAGCGAGACGATCGAACAGACGATGGAGCGTTTGCCCCAGGGCGTGCGTCGTCTTGCTGCCCAGTTGAGGACACCTTTAAGTTTCGAAGAATTATGGGGAGTGCTCACTGACTACGAAAATCTGTCTGCATTTATTCCAAATCTCAGCTCTAGCCGGCTCATCCAGCGTGATGGAGACACAGTCTGGCTTCAGCAGGTGGGCAGTCAGCAGTTACTAGGGCTGCGTTTCTCGGCTCAGGTTCAGTTGGAACTCACAGAATTTCGTTCCAAAGGTCTTCTCAGTTTCAAAATGGTGAAAGGAGATTTTCGGCGTTTTGAAGGTTCTTGGCAAGTCTGTAAGCTGTCGGACGGATGCTCTTTAGTCTACGGGCTTACCGTTCAAGGCTGTATTGGCATGCCTATAGCCTTGATTGAGGAGCGACTGCGTGATGACCTGTCAAGCAATCTCCGAGCTGTGATGTTGGAAGCCAAACGTCGTCAAAACTGAACTAGCAAACGCAATTACCTCGAGCTTTCGCCCCAAGAATACCCCTCCTAGCCAGGAGGGGTATTCTTGTTTTTACTAATTCGGATAAGTGATTTATCCGTTTTTTAATAGCCCCAAGGGGATTCGAACCCCTGTCGCCTCCGTGAAAGGGAGGTGTCCTAGGCCTCTAGACGATGGGGCCGAAGACGCGATTGAGAAGTGATCTCAACCTTTGTCCACTCTGTGAAGCTACGGGTCAGCCTAACCCTCCGTCAAGATGGCTTTGTCCCCGTTTTTGTTCCTATCCTTGCCAAATCGGTACAGTGAAAGTGAAGCAAGCTCCTTCATCTGGTTCTGAGACAACCCAAATTCGGCCGCCATGGACCTCCACAATCCGTCTACAAACTGACAGTCCCACCCCAAAGCCTGTAGTGCGATCCGAAGTTTGTGGTAACCGCACACGATCGAGAAAAATGCGCTGATGTTCTTCTTTGGGTATCCCAGGGCCACTGTCGCAAACGCTCACTTCCACCCATTGACTGGTTCGATGAAGCATAGCTAGAGCGATATGTCCTCCGTTGCCGGTGTATTTGAGAGCATTTTCCAATAAATTGAGCAGTACTTGGCGCATCCGGCGCTGATCGGCAAAAACTTTGGGAAGATCGCTTGGAATATCGGTCCGTATTTCCACGTTGCGACCAAGCCAAAGTTTTTCCAGTTCGAGGATCACCTCTGCCGAAACACTGGCCAAATCGAGTCGCTGAGGATTAAAGAGGGTTTCCCAGCGGGTAGTACCAACCTCCAAAAGGTCTTTTGAGAGAGCTTCCATCTCTTCAAGGCGTCTGGTGACGACATCCTGAAAGCGATCCATGTCGATCTGCCCTAGCCGTTGACTTTGTAGAGCTAGAGCCGCTGCTGTTAGAGGAGTGCGTAGCTCATGGGCTACCATTCGCAACAGCCGCTCCTGTGCATGAATGCGGTCGATAAGGGTTTCATTTTCCTGACGCAGGACTAGCAACTGATCCTCGAGCTGCAGCTCTTTTTGGGTTCGGCTGCCGTCGAGTTCAGCCGGTCGTAATCTGAGTCCCAGTCCGCTCACCACGCCGTCTTGTTTCCAGCGGGGAATCCACCCTTTGAGCTGTTCGAGGATATTGCTGCCTGCAAACACTTGTTTGGGAGACGGCACAAGCTTGACTAGAGCTGGCGTCACGATCAGTCGATGTAGCTCTAGTAGCTCCGGCTGTTGGGTTGGGTCTGCTACCTGAAGGGTAATTTCAAAACCGACATCTTCTCGCTCAAGGTAACTCACCAGACCACGCAAATCTTGGCCGGAAAGATGGTGACGGGCGGCTACTAGCAACAACTCCAGCTGCTGGCGTCCTTTAAGACCGTCATCGACCAAGGGGAATCTCGGCTACAAAACCGATGCTTACCTTATGGGTTTTTGACTGGATAACCATCTCTAATAGGATGTTTGTGGAAACTCCACCACATTTAACTAGTGATTCATGTTGTTTTTTGCGCAAAGCCGTGCGTTTCATCGTCGCTCCGCGAGACTATCAAAGTTCGCACAGCATGTAGATGAACATTAGCCTGTACCGCTGTTTCGATCTTAGTCATGACTTGTTTATACAGTCTCAATAATAATCCAATTCTTCAAATTAGGCATGAACCTAAGACTTTGATGTTAATCTAAATTAAGATGAAAACCATTATTATTTGAGCTAGTAATCACAAATACAAGTGCTGAGAGCTTTTAAGAGAAACCTTAGTAATAGCAAAAGAGTGCGAGTAAGATTATAATTTTGGAGGTAGTGGTTTCGATGCGGTCCTGCATATCTCAAATGTGAACTATAAGCACATTGAGTCATTAAATCAAAATCGCTATCAAAAAGTTTGTACCTAAAAATATAGCATATTTATATTCGTTGCGTATTACCACGAAATCTGCCGGTTGAATGTATCCTGTTGAAAATCACGACATCGGAATGAGTGGACATTAATTACATCATTTTTTAATTATTTCTTCTTTTAATAGAAACCGATTTGGATTAACTGTTCACAGATGGAATGATGCAATTTGAAGTGGCTAGCTCATTATTTCTGCCTGGTGTTCCAATAGAATCAGCATTGAAGGAACGTTCCAAATATCAGTCCCTATCGCTTCTATCTTGGTTCGTTAATCTAGCCTTGCAGTTGAAAGAGTACGTATTTGCAGTAGATAATTGCACTGAATTAGTGAGTATATTGAATTTAAAGGCATTTCTCTGCGTTTCAACTGCCACTCTGCAGGCTGCTATTGTACTAGGCAGTGTAGTACTTGTTCCACTCGCATCAGCTCTACCTAGAGCAAAGTCAACCCCTGTTACTAAAGATGAACTGCTAACATATTCATCCATGTCTGTAATTTCATTTTGTGAAGCCAGGGCACTTGATATTGATTTTGTTAAATCCATCAAGGTTGGCATCTCAGCCGAGGTGTTCACAATATTTCAAAAGCATGGTGGAAGAGCAGTTGAGTTAAATGAGCCCCTCGATAAAAAGCAATTTATTGCATCGTCTCAGTTTAGATTAGTCGGCAATGCTTTGCGTGCATGTCCAAATTTTGTACCACCAGAGCAAAAGAAAAAGTTCGAAGCAATGTTAGAACAACTTAAAAGAACAATGAGGTGAAATCAGATTTTTTGCTCTTCAGTATGCTGAACTTATGCATCTCAAGATTTTTAGTAAAAACTTTTTATCTTAATATTAATAAAACAATTTTAACCTAAATCCAACTTGGTTTTACTGTTTTATTGGGCACTAGCATTTTTCCATTAGGCGATTGTCTTGTCACCTCGCCATGATGAAGTGTGTTTACCCTGGGCGTTCTTATGGTCGTTGTTGCTCCCATCCATTTAGAGGACTACACACCCTGGGCTTTCAGTCTTCCTACAATCGATCTAGATGTAAACATCCAGTCTGATCATGTTGTTGTGAGTAGCCGTTTTGAACTGCAGCCAAAAATACCTGATGCATTATTACAACTACGCGGTGTTGACCTAGTAATCGAGGCAATTGCCATCAATGAAGTACCCTTATGTTCCTCAGATTGGGTATTTGAGGATGACCTTCTCACGATTGCAAAGTGTCCGAAACGTTCGTTCATTTTATCAACTCGCTGTCGAATTAATCCTTATAACAACAGCTCGCTAGAAGGTCTTTATGCTAGTTGTGGGTTGCTTAGCACACAGTGCGAAGCTGAAGGATTCCGTCGGATTAGCCTGCATCCCGACCGTCCAGATGTGCTCAGTCGATGGCGGGTACGAATCGAGGCGTCACAAACTAGTTTTCCTGTGTTGCTTAGTAATGGCAATGTTGTAACCGAAGAGTTTTTAGGGTCAGATCGTCATGCGGTGATTTGGGAAGACCCTTTTCCAAAACCATCTTATCTCTTTGCTTTAGTGGCTGGTGATTTGCGTGAGGTTCGCGATGTTTACATTACGGCTTCAGGAAGAAATGTAACGCTACGTATTCATGTAGAAACCGGTGACGAGGTCTTTACAGATCATGCCATGGCATCATTAAAGCGATCGATGGCTTGGGATGAGTCTGTCTATAACCTAGAATATGACCTTGATGAATACAACATTGTTGCTATACGTCACTTCAATATGGGTGCGATGGAAAATAAAAGTCTCAATATCTTTAATTCAAAGCTTATTCTTGCTGATGCTGAGACGGCAACTGATACTGAGTTAAAGCGCATCGAAAGTGTTATAGCCCATGAGTACTTTCATAATTGGAGTGGTAATCGGATTACCTGCCGAGATTGGTTTCAGCTTTCCTTAAAAGAAGGACTCACTGTTTTCCGTGATCAAAGCTTCACGGCAGATTTACATTCAGCTGCAGTGAAGCGTATTGAAGATGTCGTAATGTTACGCAACGCGCAATTCTCCGAAGATGCCGGCCCTACCGCTCATCCAGTAAAGCCATCTAAATATCAAGCAATAGATAACTTTTATACGACAACAATTTATGAAAAAGGGGCCGAATTAATCCGGATGCTTCACACCTTACTGGGTAAAAAGCGCTTTATGCGTGGGATGGCGACCTATGTGAATCGTTTCGATGGAATGGCTGCTACCACAGAAGATTTTGTACAGGCCATCGCTGATGGTGCTTGTTCTAATGGTCAACCGCTTGGTTTTGATCTGGAGCAGTTTCGACAGTGGTATTACCAAGCGGGCACACCCCAATTGAAAGTGGAATATCAATGGAACGAGGCGCTTGGACAGATGACGGTCCAGTTTAGGCAGACGACCTTACCCACCCCGGGTCAGCTCGAGAAACAACCGCTTGTGTTGCCGTTGGCAGTGGCTCTAATTGGTCCTGAGGGAAGAGTTGGCGAAGAGCAGTTAGTGGTTATGGAAAGCGAAGCAATGACTATCAAACTTCAAGGCGAGGCAAACGTCCCTGCCCCGGCACTGTCTTTGCCACGCCGTTTTTCGGCTCCGCTAAAGATCCAGATAGAACAATCTTTGAAGGAAAATCTGCAACTTTTAGCTATGGATGACGACCCGTTCTGTCGCTGGAACGCGGGTCAGAGCCTAACTGGCCAAGTTATTCTGGCACGAGCACGAGGTGAACGCAAACACAAAGTAGAAAGCGCTCTGATTAAGGCAATAGCTCAGCGAATGGCTGCTTGTCGACCCAAGGAGAGTGCTGATCTAGCTACGCTTCTAGCCCTGCCAGGCATGGCCGAGTTAGAGGCCTTGGAGACCCCGGTGGATCCTTTGACTCTCTACAAAGCCATGCGTTCATGGATATCGGAGCTTGGTCGCCAACTCCAATCTCCTTTGAATCATCTGTTGAGTTTCAGTCGTCGCGACTGGTCGCTGGCCTGGCCCGAAGGCCAGGGGGGCCGTGCGTTGACAGGCTTGGCTTGGAGTTGGCTGATAGCAGCAGGTGATAAGGAAGCCCGTCGCGAGGCGCTCGAGGCGGTTGCTGGTCCATCAATGACCCTAGCCCGGGCAGCTCTACGTGCCTTGCAGCCACTTGAGTTAGTAGAGCGTGATCAAGCTCTTAATTGCTTTTATGAGAGATGGCACAACAAGCCGATCATCTTCGATGCATGGTTGGCACTTGAGGCCTCAACTCCGAGGGTGGATGGACTCAAGCGCGTACAGCAACTGCTAAATCATTCCCATTTTGACCCTCTGGCGCCCAACTCGCTGCGTGCAGTACTCGGTGGTTTTGCCGCCAATGTTCCTGCGTTCCATGCTTTAGATGGCAGTGGCTATCGGTTTATGGCCGATCAGGTGGCCGCGATAGATACCCGCAACCCGATTACGGCTTCCCGCATGGCGAAGGTATTTAGTCGCTATAAAAGTTATGGTCTTGAGCGTCAGCAAGTAATGCGCGAGGCAATCGACCGGTTGGCTTCTCACACTCTTTCCATTAATACTGCTGAAGTGGTACAGTTACTTAGCCTGTAATGATTACTAGGATGATTACAAGTACCATTAATCCCAAGATCCATTTCCAGCTGCGTGAGCCAGGCTGTTTGGATTGACGGAGTGACGTTTGTCTAACTCGGCTTCCGACGGCTAAACCGCAACCCTGGCAAATTAGTCGACCAGCCATAGAGCGATCTGCACGAAAGTGACGACTTCCACAGTTTTGGCAAACACTATTAGCCACAAGTTCTGTTTAGTTCAGTATTAGATCCTTTTAGGTTATTTTATTAATACTACTAAGATAGTAGCACTCCTAGATCTTCAATTAAGTACATAAAAATTTATAGCAGAGTAAGGATTTTAAGATATTTCTGTATAAGAAATTTAAAATCAAATAGTTGCTAATATTTATTGATAAGATTATTCTATGGGTTAGTAAATATAAGAATTATATGTCGAATTCATAATTATAAGCATTAACTACACCGAGAGAGTTCTTTATTTTTCTTTCTGATATATAGATCTATCTTTAATTCAGCATCAAAATTATTTTGTTAATTTCGTTGATATTATCTAGATATTTGTACGATAAAACTTCTTCAGAAAACTGATTTTCATCATCTTTTTAGAAAGAAAAATACACATTTGTTCTAAATTAAAGAAGCATTTTTTACTGCAAAAAATCTTAATGTAATGTAAATTTAACTTTTAAATTAGGTTTGTGTGATTACAAACTAATAAAAAGAAGAATAGCATATAAGATTACTTCTTCCCTAAATATTAACAAAGTAGCAGAATATATAAATTCTTAAACAAGGATTAATGTTTGATTACTGTTTGTTTTATAAATAATCTTACTCTATGCTAGGATGATGAGTAGCCTAGATTAAAAAACAAACTGTGATAAAATAGTTATTTTAATGGTGAGTAATTTAATATAGGTAGCTGATGGAAGTAGAGGTTTTTAGTTTGCTCGATGAGGCACTCATTATGTCGTCGTTTACACGTTCCTTATCAACATCATTTTGAATAGAGCTATGAAAACACCAAAGCCATTGCTTAATCGAATTGCTCAAATTAAAGGTATGGAAACTGGCAGAAAGCGCCTTATAATTGTGACAGGGCAACTTGGCGATTTTGACTCCCTTGAATACGCCCAAGTACTCGTGCGAAGGTTAGATCAATTGCAGGATAGGGGAATCAAGGTGCAAATGCTAGCGATTGGAACTAATATTGGCGCCAATCGTTTCTGTGACTTTACCGGCTTTCCTCGCCAGCAACTAGAGGTTAGTGCTATTCCTACATTGCATGAGGACTTGGAACTTGAAGCAGGGCTGAAGCTGCCAGGGGGTCCATGGCTTGGGTTTTTATTAATGTGTGCTGGTATTAGATCACCAGGAACATTACAAGAAGTTTTGCGTGGTTACACCGGCGATCGCAGCGCACCACAAATATTTACTGACGATGATTTGGTACAGGCCTTGCCATTCTTAACATTTCGTGGAAATGCATTCCGCTGTGTAGGTGGCGACGGTTTCCAGCGGCCGTTTGAATTGGCCACTTGGCGACTTCGAAATATGAGTGAGGTTTTGAGACATTGGCGCACCTATGTGCCTTGCGATGACTACATCACCCAACGTGGCGCCACTTATTTCTTGGATGTTGACGATACTTTGTTATATAAATATCGTAACCAGAGTCTTCTCAAATACTCCGAGACAATGGCCACACCTTTAGCATTTTTGGATCAATATTTTTTATGAGAGTCCGCGCTGTTGGCTCTTTCTTGCCGGGTCAAGGCAGATAGTAGACCAGCTCCAAAACCAGCAGCATGGCTAACCCAGCTTATATTTGCTGGTGATAGGCCAGGAATAAGAGCTATGAGTGTGGGGCCATACAGCCAAAATGTTAATGCGCTTAGGAAAATGGAGCCAACTCTTTTTTCAAGCCAACCAACAAGCAACAGATAACCGAGCAGCCCGTAGACTACACCGGAGAGTCCATGACTACGGGTTGGCCATAGAAGCGCAATCGGCATACTAACGAACACTACGGCGACCCATATAAAAATGTAATCTCTGATGCCTCGCGTTAACACTAGCCAACTTAGAGTCAAGAAAATTATGCTGTTAGAAATCAGATGCCCAAAGCCAGAATGGCTAAATGGTGCTGTAATTACTCTCCACCAGGGCAACCCTGATCCCATAGGCAAATTCCAGGTTCCGTTAAATACTATTTGATCGATTAATTCTTGAGTCCAGGCCATTACCAGCATCAGAATTGGTAGCAAAAACCAATTACGCATAGTGAAAAAGCGATGATTTTCTTGTCTAATTTTTGATGGAGGAAGGTGTTGATGGTTTTCGGTTATTATTGACTGCACAGAGCTCTGTGCAATATTAACTAGGCTAGGATGGTACCCGATGCCAATCAGCAACCCAGAGATATAGTGCACAATTCTTAGAAGTAGGCGTGCTATCAACATCGTCTTGAATAAAATTTTTTACTTAAAAGCGATTTAAGCCTACTAATCTAAACCTAGTAATAACTTTTTAGCCTGGATGCTATATAAGCTTATTCAGCCACTTGAGATAGCTCCATACTTACTTAGAGTATATCCTAGTTGAGAAATAATCTTAATAATGCCATTGGCTATGTATGGGCCTGGGTCAGTTGTGTATGAACCCTGCAATACATTAATTGTTGAGAAGCAGCGTTATTTCATGGCTGTACTGCCGCCCTTCTAGTTACTGTGGCCACTGAGTACTCTACATTTGCGCTAAATATGATTAGAAAACAGTATTTTACCTTAGTTAAGTGATATTAATAAGTAATCAAATAAATTAGCATCTTCAGAATTAACTTTTGTATTATTAGATTGATTTACTTTACTCCTGCATCAATAAAAAGTTAACAGCCTATACTAACAAGGACGCTACAATTACAGACTTGGAAGATAATTGCATTTCGGAATCTGTTCTAGTTACCTAATTGATGATAGCGAGACAATACCGTCGGCACTAATAGTAAGAATTATATTAGCAGCGACAGTCTATACGAAGGCTGAAAATGATGGGTTGATCTTTATCTACTCATCAGGTCATGTGCAAGGCCCACACCTATAAAGTATCCTATTAATATCCTTTAATACCTCTTAAAATAAAGGCTCGATATTGGCTTAGTCCCCTCTCTGATGCCCGCTTGCAGCAGCTATTTGCATCTTCATCTGGACTATGATGCCAGCGGACTCGATACTTGCTCATCTGTTTGGCATAGACAGATAACTAAGAATTAAGTATTGTTGCCTAAATACAATGTGGTTATTTTCTCAGTTTCATTTGTTTTAGATATATCCGATGGCACTAGTGAGACAGCATACTTTGCATGACCATGCGCCAGCAAATGAACCCTTGTCATTGCGACGTGAGTACGCTTTCTCGGCACGGAAGGCGCGCAATGCGCTTAAGCGTAAGCATTGTTAAGTGTTTTGGCGTATTCCGGATCACACGTTTCTCGGCTGGACCTAACGATAAAGGGTATGCAATCGACTCATAGCGCTTCTCAAAGATGCAGCGAAGCAGCTATGGCTCGGCATTTTCAACCGCGAGGGATTTGCTCTTCTAGGTACATGACCCCTCCGAAAATCTGCATCTTTATGGAGAGGTAATTTCCTAGGGATTAGAGTTACACCCCTTACGGCGAGCGTAGAGACGGCGGCAAGCATAATCTTCCGATATCCAAGCTCGTTCCACGAGCTTGGAATTTCTGGGCGGACCGCTACGTTATAGCCTCTGTGCGTGAACCAGCGCCAGGTATGAACTCCAACGCTAGGATTGATTCATTGCAGTTGATGTTGACAGATCTACGCACGCGTAACGAGCCGATCCGGCACAAAGCTGCATTCCGGGGTTGCCAACCTGAACTTCAAAGATTGGTAAGCCGTCTAATAGAACAGCTTGAGAAGGAACTCTTCGATGAGAAACAATGCTTTCGCGAAGAAGCGCGTTCATCTGTTGGCAAGATTGATTGAAAGTTTATATAAATCAATATCTATCGAAACTAGTTTCTTTAGTAGAAATCAATTAATTGGATATTTTTCAAAGTCTGGGGTCATCTTGCAGAGAATTGAACTGGTAAGCTGCAGGAACTAATATCAAAAAAAGGCACCACCAAATGCCGACTGCAACAGCAGCCGGCAAACTGATCCAAAATCGATGGAAAACAATCCAAGACCCAGCAATTACGATTACGCCCGTTAACACGATCGACCAAGGTTGACACCACCAAGGCTTGAGCTTCCAAAAAGAGGCAGGTTGGGAGGCTTGTTTAGCGGAGAGCTTGGAGATCACCACTGGCATGGAGCATAGTGAGATCGTCGTAGCCACCAATGGCTGTACCGTCTATGAACACTTGAGGAAATGTTCGCATCCCACTACGGTTCTGGACGTTTGCAAATGTCGCGTCGTCATTCACTGTCGTCACAGAGTGGGGCAGATTCAAACTGCGCAACAGGCGTAGAGCTCGACTACACCATGGACATCCTGGCAAAACAGCGATCTCCAGTCGAGGCTCACTGGAGATCGAAGCTTTAGTCGGTTTCTTTTGATTGAGGATGCCCACCAGTAGGTCAGCCCCCTTCTGCACCAAAGTGCCACGCTCGAGGTGACCACCCCAGACCTGACAGGCGCTATCGGAGAAGCTGAGGTGAAGGTGAACTGATTCAGGGCTGATGGTGCCGTTCAGCGTGATTATTTCCAAGTCACCCTCAGAAACGGTAGGCTCCGATTGCCCCGGACATCGAAAGGCTGCGCGGCTGAGATTGCCAACGATTCCCAGTAGAAACCCATTAAGGCCTTCGTTTCGGGCCAAACTTTCCAGACTGAGGCGTAGGTCACTGCCAGGTACAAGCTTCAGTGGCAGGGGACGCATGGCACCTCGAAAATCTGCTTAAGGGTACGTCTAGATGTTGTTTCCAGGCGTAAGCCGATTAAAAACGCGATCATACGTAGAGTCCGCTTTTTAGTGTTGAGCATCAGATCTTATTGCTTTTTCAAGGTTTTGTTCGCTACCCTCAGTAGAACATGGTGGGAAACGTGTTCGATAAACCACGCGTGTGATTGTTGTGGACACCTGTCGGCTCCTAAGCGTGTTAGTTGTGAGTCTCTCTCATGATTTTATAAACGATTTCAAGTGGCATGCCTTGGGCTAAGATTGCGGTGATCCTGCGTCTTATCGCTTAAAAGCGGCACCGCATTACCATAACTTCCGCTGTTGATTAATCTAAAAGTTTGTTAATAACGAATTAGATTTGCTGCAAACCTTGTGGTTTTAAATCGATACATCTAAAAGATTCTAGGGCAGATTGCCCGTTTTGAGGACAAAGCCATAGGTTTCTTCCGTAAAAATGAATGATGCTGGTTGCACGGCAAGCCAGAGATTTTCTTTGATGTAATAGTCGGCCGATCGAAGATCAAGGCTTCTGTTGCATCCAATAAAATTGTATTAACTCCGGTTGTCAGATTTTTATCTGGGTGATGCATTATATTTTCCTGCTTGGTCAATTCAACTCCACTTGTTCCTTCAATGACTACCACTCGTTGCTGTTGAAACTAAAGCGGTGTGTTAATTGCGATCTATATAGCTCCTGACAGAAACACAGTGAAGGTAAAGATTAAGGTTAACGTGAATGATGACAAAGCAGTTCGAGAGACCAACATTCATATGGCGGCAATTACTCGCCCTGTACAGGTGATGAGTGTTTTGTCCTCGTAATCTACAGCGGTAAGTATGACGAAAGCAAGCCACACACCAATTGGCGATGGCTGGTAATTAAGCTTTGGGGAATCGGTTGCTATTTGACAAATCAAATTATACTAGCCATTGCCAGTAGCACACCAAACGGAAATCAATGCTCAAGACAGATAACTGACGCGGAGTAATGCTAAGTGGACCCAATCATTAGTATATTAGTTACACCTTCACCAATAAAAGCGGTCTTTTTTGTAGGGTTTCTTACCGCACAAAGTCGCAAATTCGGCTATTGACGTCGACCACTTTGCGCTAGACGTCAAGACCGATTCCCTCAAAGGAAGTGTGATGTGCTGCTCTGGATAGCAGGTGGTAGGGATCACTGATACCTACTTGCAACCTGCGTGCCTGCGCTAGCACCCCAGTCATAAGAAGAGCGGCTAGAACAATATTATGTTTCCCTATTGGAAACACTGCATGGATGCAGCGGGGCATCTTGGGTTCAGGATGCCATGAAATGCAAGATTTGCCCATTCGCACATCAAGTTAATGCTGAGACAGGCGACGCACAATCACAGTCATGGCAACCAAAGAAATGGCTAAAGCTATCAGCAGGGCGATTGTCATCAGAAACTCAGATACTCTACGAGTAGCATCAGCCTGGCACCACGGTGTTTGAAAATTACCATTTGTCTACTGGTGACGTTTGGACCCAAAATCGCTAACGCTGGGTCAGAGTAGCCCTTGAGAGGACAGCAAGGCATAGTGTAGGTTCTTAGCAGGTTGTTATCCGATGATCGTTGGGTCTAAGATGGTGCACGAGATGGGTCAGGTTGGCTTGTTTCTCCGAATGATTACTTTCCATATCTAGAACCGAGGTGGAGATGCTCATTATTGTTTGTCGAAGAAAAGGTTCTAACGGGGAAAAGACTGCGCTCTGATGTTGGTTGATCTTTTCAATTTTGATTACGGCGAAAGTTTTTCAACCTCACAGTGTGCCTTTACTCAGATAATGGTGATTGTAAAACTCTCAACCTATTTTTGCCATGTGCGACGTCCTGGATGGAGATTCTTTTAAAAGATCTAGTCTGTGCCAGTTTGGATCTGACGTCATTGTTGCTAGAGATATTGAAAACATTGGTCGGATTTCTACGAATAGGGGTCCGATGTTTATTTGTAACGTCTACACTCACAGTGATCTGACTTGACGAAAACTGGTTGCGACAACTGTCTGCGAATCTCGGTTACCTTTGGTTAAGCTATGTATCGAGGGTGTGACTATAACCTAACTAGCTAAATGTTTGTGACCGTTTTCGCCCAGTAGTTTAGTCCTAGAGCCGCTCAGATTGATTGCATTTGCTACGCTTTACCTCCGATTTAGAAAATCTGTATCCAAAGATTCTCTTCTACAGGTAGTTGACGGAAATCACAACTGCGACGAGCGTTACCAATGCCAGCGTGTGGCCGATGATGCCATTACTTCTTGGTCAGACTCATTCCCAAAAAGCTGAGGGCCTCAAAATCACTACAGTCGGCACTTTATCAAGGCGTATCACTAAATGCTGGCTACTGCTAGCATCACCAGTCATTATTTTGACCGGTCTTGTCATCTTGGCCCCGGGCGACCCAGAACAGTCAGACGAAGATAGTAGGAATCCGGCTACTGAAGCTGGCCATAATCAACATACTTCGCCGTTCCGCTATATTCCCGATGAGGAAGTTTACGCTCTCAACCTGGACCCTAGCCGGGTACGTTTCAGTCTATTGGAAGGCTGGGATATGGAGGAATATGCCTTTCAAGACAGCTCGGCTTTGGCCTACGTGTCAGGTCCAATGTACGAACTCCATACTGATGATGCGGGGCAAGAAATTACCCTCCCACTTGGTGATCTCAAATTTGGACCTGAGGTTTGGCGTGGACGCAACCGGGCCGCGGCTCGCCAACGTGCCTTTATTGGCATCCGACAAGACGGCAATGTTGACTTCGGCTATGGAGAGCTGACAGATGCTCGCAGTGATGCCTACGACACCTTTATTGGAGGGTTGCATAGCCTTTACAACGATCTTAAAAGCCCACCAGAGACCTACAAAGGGGCATACAGCGTCAGTATGGGACAGCGTATTCGCTACTACCTACCTCGTATCCGTATGGTGATGGGCCTTCGCGAGGATGGCCGTCTAGAGGTTCTGATGAGTAGGGACGGCCTCACCCTTGAGCAGACAAAAGAACTCTCTCAGCGTCGCGGTTATCTCGCGGCGTATATGCCCGATCACGCATCTAAAAGTCGTTTCATCATTCCTGGTGACAAAGGCTTTACCGAAGATGATGCCAATTGGATCAGCGGTGGTGCCACAAGTTTTGTGCATGTTCCTTACATGCTTCGGCTCAGTCTCCGTCAAATACAGCTGCGCAACAATTTTATGGTCGGACTCACTCCCAAGTTGGTTGAACAAACTTCTTGTGAGAGGATTCTAGATTGCATTCAGATGTTTGGCGGCCACTTAATGGATAAAGCTTTAGCTGGATTGAACCGAGTAATGGAGCAGGGAGTAGACGCTTGGTCTAGAATGAGCGGGATTTCATCTTCCAACATAAAACCCCGCCAAAATCGTTTTAATGCTGCCGTTACATCGAGCTAGAGAGCCTGTCTCTGCGTGAGGTGCCCGTCATCAGCGATCCATCAGCTCTGCATAAGAGACCAGCTTTACTTCCTCTGGATTTGCTGAAAGCTTAGGCGATGCTCCACTCTCGTCAGAGCTTCCTTCGCTGGATTTGATGCTGCCGAAATCCCTGCTCTCTGTAAGAAGCCAATAGTGAGTTTAGAATGGGAATCGCTGGAGGGAGTGGCCTTAGGTTATCAACCTTTGTTAAGTCAGTTGCCTTGGCTCCCAAACCGAGAGGAACAAGCTTATATAAGCGAGCAGCTTACTTTGCGCTTGTTTAGCGCTGCAGGTTTGGAGATTGAGCCAGCAGAAATTGGCCGCACTATTTATGGTAAACCTCAAATCAGATATCGTCATGATTGTATATGGAACTACAATATCGCTAGTACCGGATCGATCACCGTTGGTGTGTTGGGAATGAGGGCAATTGGTATTGATGTTGAAGCCGAGGATCGACGCATCCAAGCGGCACCAGAACTATTGCTGCAGCGGATGTTTCGAACAGAACAGGATGCAGCGGCATGTTTAGAACGATGGGACCTAATACAGCTCTGGACCATTAAGGAAGCCGTACTTAAAGCCAAAGGTTATGGGCTAAGTGGAGGACTTTTAAATGTTGCTATTGATCCGTTGAGCGGCTCGGCATGGCTCTTTGGTCAGCGTTACTCGCTTACGACATTACGTAGCCGGAATTGTCTGATCACTATTGCTGAGGAGGAGGTTCAAGGTTAATTCAATCGATTGTTGCAAGCGTTCTCGAGCTTCTTTTGATTGAATCATGGGTACCATAAGGCAAACTGTTGAAAGTTCGAATCATCACTATGGCGACCGCTGCAGAAAAGAAGATCATTACAAAAAAGCGCCTACAGGAACTACGTAACAGATGTCGAGATCACTATAACGTCGTGGCTAGTGGAACAATGCCAGAAGTTATTGATGTTCGAGAAACTAATCAAAAGCTTGAAAAACTTGTTTTACTTCTTGATGGCAAAGCCAAATGGGATGACGTAAATGTATGAGCTTTGATGTCTGTTCATCAGCTTTTTGACGGCTGTGCTAGATCCGAACCACAGTTGTAGTGGTCGGATACCAACCATAGGGGCGGAGCTTCTGCAACGCTTTGCAACTCCTGAGGCGATTGACACCGTTCAGAAGATTATTTCGGCAGAGAAAATGCTCCAACCCAACGGTCCCCACAGCCCAATATGCTGCCGGTCAGCGGTATAGACTCTTACTTAATTCGCATATTAACACAAGTAATGAAACAATCCTCAATCTGGTTCATTTTTTGATGGCTTAATCCTTGGTTAAAGGAAGGATGCACCCTCTAGGCTGGGTTTAACCCACGAAAATATAATTATCTTGAAGTAATTTGGTTTGATATGTTAAGAAGCCACAATGGTCACGACAATGGGTACACAAAAATGCCAGGGCGCAGAAGCAGAATAGGGAATCTAACCCTTGCAGTTTCTTGAACGAAGTGCGTGATTTCAGTTTCTGTATTACAGAATCGAGAGTGATTAGGTGGAAACTCTGAAGGTGGGTGATTTAATTTAATTCTTCGCGATTATCTCACCCTGACTGCAACTATAGTTCGCGAAGGCGTCTAATTTAGTTAGACTGTTGGGAGGCGATAGCACGTACTACATCTCCTCGTGTGAGCACACCAACCAATCGTTTCGATGCGTCGAGAACAAACAGACGCTGCGTGCCCCTGTTATGCAGCATTAGTGCTGCTTTTGGTAATTCTAATTCCCCAGAGCAACTATGGGTGTCATGTTGCATCAGTTCGCCAACTGTAGTTCCGAGTACTTGGTGCACTTGTTTATCCCAGTTGAGCGGATTGCGTAGATAGATCACACTATCTAACAGCATTATGTACGGACCAGCGTCGATCCCGCTTTCTCGCACCATCAAATCTTTTTCACTCAACTCACCGACCAATGCTCCATTGGCATTCACTACCGGAAGACCGCTTATATGGTGGTCACTAATTATCTGCACCGCATCCTGTAGCGAGGTTTCGGCTCTAACACTGAGAACGGGTTGGGTCATTACGTCGGCGACCTTCGTCAGCTGCAAGAACATGATTCAGAACAATTTGCATGCATTCTGCGCCGTTGTCTCTTTTCCTGCGTTCACTAGCCGATATTCTTACTTTGGCCAGGGCCATTGCTGGATTTCCCCTGATTATCGCACTACAACAGGGGTGGATCGTGGGGGCCTGGTGGCTGTTGTTGTTAGCGAGTTTGAGCGATGCCGCTGACGGCTGGTTGGTCCGCCGCGCCGGTGGTGGTACTAGTTGGGGGGCCAGGCTTGATCCCCTCACCGATAAGGTATTGCTATTGGCGCCACTTCTTTGGTTGGCAACCAGCGAGACCTTCCCACTCTGGGCGATATGGACACTTTTAGCCCGTGAACTTTTGATTTCTGGATGGCGTGCTGAAGCCAATGATGGTGCACCGGCGTCAACCAGTGGAAAGGTTAAAACAACACTTCAGTTTATCAGCTTATTGTTGCTGCTCTGGCCGCCTACGTGGTTTGGTCAACCAACACTAGTTGCGTTAGGGTGGTGGCTGTTTTGGTTATCATGGATACTGGCCTTGATATCTGCCGCCGATTATCTCAAACCCCGATGAGGCTAGCGTCAGGGCTAAAGTCGGGTGTTGACTTAGGCGTCAAGGCGTAATCTTTAGTGTAACTGTCGAGCAGACCGGCTGCAAGGTCGAAGCGTGGCTTCCAGGCAAGCTCTCTCTCGGCGCGACTGACATCCGTGAAGAAATGGTTCAATCGCAGCGGAAACGCTTTGCGCGCTTTTGAGTCTAAGCTAGAGGGATTGAAAGGCCGTAGTTCAACACCATTAGGATCCTTTCCACAGGTCAGAGCGGCCAGCCGAACCAGGCCTTTAAATGTGACACCACGCTTCCCTGAGCAGTTATAGATGCGGTTGGTGGCTGCTTCCACATCGATGCAGCGAGCCATTGCCTCCGCAAGATCGTCAACGTGGCCTAGTTGGGTAATTGTGGAACCATCGCCGGGTAGGGGTACCGGCTGGGCGTAGACAATTCGATCGAAAAACCAACGCTCAATTGGATTGTAGTTTCCCGGCCCATAGATGTAAGTAGGCCGAAAGCTCGTGAAAGGAATACCTTCAGCCCGTAGCCAAGCTTCAGTATCCGCTTTGCCAGCGTGACGGCTTTTGGGATCCGTAGGGCTGTCTTCATTTAGTGGCCATTGGCTTGATGCGGCGTAGACCCCGGCTGAACTCACATACACAAAGCGATGCTTGGGAACGCCGGTAACCATAAGAACTCGACGGCTATCGTCCAGTGTTCGACCAGAACTGTCAACTATCACATCGAAGTTACGGCCTCGAAGTGCGGCGAGCCCCTGACTATTGCTGCGGTCACCATTGAGATTCTCGACGCCTGCGGGAACTGGATGTATTCCGCGAGTAAATAGGGTGAGCGCATGGCCCTGGTTTAGTAGCTTCGCCACCAAAGGCCTGCCGACAAATCGGGTTCCTCCCATCACCAAAATTTGCATGACGTTGAATCTTCGGATTAGTCAGCACAAGAGTGATGACAAATAATTTTAGACACGAAAACCCAAGGGATCGAGTGAATCCTGGATCGTATTGTAAACCCAGCGTTATCTCATTAAGTTAATAATTTAATCGTAATCTAAGATGTATACATAAAATGTCAGAGGAAACATTGAAATTAATAGCTTCTCTAATAGCTTAATTTAAGAAGGGTTCTGATGGAAGAACTTTTATTATCACTATCATCAACCTTAGACCCATTAAGACTGCACTCCTGCAGGATGGATGGTCCTTTTTAGTCCAACTTCATGGAAATTATTCCTGCTATCGATCTGCTTAACGGTGCCTGTGTGCGTTTGTATCAGGGAGACTACAATCGAATTACCCATTTCAGTGAAGATCCTGTGACACAAGCTCTTCACTGGCAAAACCAAGGGGCAAAACGGTTACACCTTGTGGATTTAGACGGCTCTAAGCGAGGTCAACCGACGAACAGTGTTGTAGTCCAAGCCATTGTCGCTGCTCTTGAAATTCCTGTGCAGCTAGGGGGTGGTTTACGCTCATTGGAGCACGCTGAAAAACTACTCGACTGTGGATTAGATCGTATTATTTTAGGTACGGTGGCCGTCGAAAGACCCGATTTGGTGGATGCTTTAGCTAAGCATCACCCGGGTGCCGTTGTAGTTAGTATCGACGCCAAGAACGGTAAGGTTGCAACTCGAGGCTGGTTCGAGCAAAGCGATATCCTGGCAACGGATCTCGTTCGCCGCTTCAGTGGATCTGGAATCGCAGCGATCATTACAACAGACATTGCTACCGACGGCACGCTGGCTGGCCCCAATATTCAATATCTGCGTCAAATAGCTGAGGTAAGCAACATCCCTGTAATTGTCTCTGGGGGAATTGGATGCATGGCCGATCTACTCGCCCTTCTTCCGTTAGAGGCCCTTGGTGTGGGAGGTGTCATAGTCGGGCGGGCACTCTATGATGGTCGAGTTGATTTAGCTGAGGCTATCAGCGCGATTAGTGAGGACCGATTGCAAGATATAACAGGTAATTCTAGCAATCTGGCTTAATCGCTGAGCTTGTGAAGAGCGTTTTGTGGCTGGTATGAAGTCCCTCTGCCGATACCGGTGATCACCTAAACCAAATAAACATAAACCATCTTAGGCATTGGTTCAGACGGCGCTAATGACTTGGCGTGCATTTGAACTATCAATGACGAATGACGGCAATCTTACTGGGGGATGACGAAGAAGATTTGAATACTCGCGATATTTTCAAAAAGCCTAATATCCACCAAACAAAGAAACGCTAGCGAGTGACGGGTGACTCAACTGCGCCGCAGAGTGACTCTGCACAAACCACTTTACTTATATCGATGTGGGAGCAATCGTCGAATAACATATACGCTTCTGCATCAACTTTTACGCATTCAGATTAGCAGTAAGCAGTACATAGGGTCGTCTATTTTTGAGATATTGCATAAAGACGTAGTTACGTTAATCTTAAACCTTTTAGTTATTAAGATTTGTCTCTTTCTTTTTCGATACAGATTTTGTTGCTGGCCCCAGATCTGCTCAAGGAATCTTTAGCTATGCGACTGGCTACGGCTAACCCGGATTGGGATGTTAGGTTCGAGGCGGAGCATTTGGCTAACCACCCGGCTTTAGTCATATGGTCTATCGATGCCGTTGTTTCCATTGAAGTTATCCAGCAGGAAGTAACCAGGTTGGAAAAGCGCTGGCAACCGGCACCACTTCTTCTACTCCTACCTCCGAATCTTCCCGCTACTCGTGAGCAGCTGCTGAGCCTCTCTGCTAGTGGGCTATTGCAAAACTGCGACTTGAATACGCTCACCGAATCGATCCAGTTGTTATTGACCGGCGGACGGGTGGTGCGCTTAAAAGTTCAAGCCCGTGCCTCCGCTTCTAAGTCCGCCACCATGAGCTTCGGTCAGTCGTTACTAGTAAGTGGCCTCCGACAGATCAACAACGAGCTTCGATCAATCGAGGCGATGTTGAACCCGTCGCTGTCGCAGCCATTGCTACGCTTGCTACTCGAGGGGCGGTCGCGCGAATTGCGGAGTGCCCGCGAAGTCTTGCTCGTACTCTGGGGGCCGCTGCGGTTCGGCTTCGAAGATACGTTACCTGCGCGCCAACCACTGTCTCGTGGCCCAGCCCAGCTCGAACAAACGGCAATCACCCTACGTGGGTGTAATGCTACAGCCATTTGGGAAGCAATCCGAGAGCGCCTTGATGGGTCTGTTCAGGCAGGCTTAAGCAATGCGACTGGTCGATTGCTGGCCATCGAAGGCTTACACCCTGAGCGTCGTCGCGAGTTACTGCTTGCACTACTTCAGCAACTGGATCGTGTGCTGATTCATTTGCGGACGATGGATCATGCAGCAGATTTGCACGCGATGTGGGTTCAACTTCAGCTTGAATTGCGACAGCGTGCCATAACTGCCATGGTGGGCAGCTACGTGCAGATTCCCCGTGATGGTGAACTTCGGCCTGTCGTTGCTGTTTTGTTAGAGCAAGCCGATCTCAGTGGAGACGATGGAGAATTACTGAGTTCCCTTGCCATGCTTGCGCCTTTACTGGTGGATCAACCAGTGCTGGTGAATGGTCAGTTGTTGCCGTCTTATGACCCCCGGGCTCTCCTACAAATGGAAACGTTGGTGAGCAATTGGTTGGTTCGAACTGCAGAGCTGATTGGATCTGAATTACTCGAGTCCTGTGGTCGATGGCCAGAGCTACGGAGATACCTGCTATGCGACCCCCTTTTAGCCACACGGGAATTGGATCGCTTACGGAATCGGCTTAATACTCAAATGCGCTGGTCTGATTGGATTGAGCGCCCAATTCAACTGTATGAAAGCCGTCGCATGTTATTCCAGCTGCGTCAGGGTCGGATCGAACCGCTCCAGCTTACCGAACCACGTGACCAGGAACTAAACCAATTGGGCTGGTGGCAACGTCAGGTGGCATTGTTATTAGAGATACGTGATGCTTTGGCACCGCAGGTGCAAGTTTTGGTTCGCCGATTCGGTGACCTTGCAGCCGTATTTCTCACACAGGTGCTCGGACGTGCGATCGGTTTGGTAAGTCGTGGCATGGCCCAAGGCATGGGGCGCAGTCTCAGTCGTAACTAATAATTTGAATCTCATAATGGCGTCTGCGACATCGGTTGAATGACCTCTCTGCTTTGCTTACTGCTCAGTACGTTTGCAGCGCTGTTATTAGGGGTTTCCCCTGCTGGTGCAGTTCTTAACAGCGATAGCTATGATGGCAATATCTATGCCCTTTATGCGGGTAATGGCTCGCTCGTGCCGTCAGTGAATACGCTGGATGATGCAATGGAAGCTGGCCGCACGGCTGTAATTGTTTATTATCTGGACGATAGCGCCGTCAGCAAGCGCTTTGCGCCTGTGGTATCTGAACTTCAGCGTCTTTGGGGGCGTGGCATTGACCTAATTCCACTTACTACCGATAGGTTGCAGGGGCGAGCGACAACTGGTGTTTCCGATCCACTGACATACTGGCATGGATTGATCCCCCAGGTGGTAGTCATCAGGCCGGATGGCCAGGTTGTTTTTGATCGTGAAGGCCAAGTGCCACTCGCTGCGATTAATGAGGCCATTAGTTCCGCCACTGGGCTTCCAGCCCCTAACCTGGGTGAGATCAACCAAGAAGGCAGCTTCAACGAAGTCAACATTGAGGTGACGGCACACTGAGGTCTCGCTAGCGAATGCCGCCTACGCTGCCGGGCCAAATTCCCCGGTGTTTACCATGTCTCTATTGATTGCTCTACTTGCTTTCGGACTTGGCGTGGTCTGGTTGGAGCTTCGTCACCGGCTAAGGCCCTCCTCACCTCTGCAGATGCACCCCATTAATTGGACAGTGAGCAGCTGTCCTGGAAAACTCAGAGCTGAAGGAGTACTTGAGATTCATAACCCCCATTTACAGATGGAAGTTTTCATACCTGAATTGAGGGTGAATCCTGTTCTCCTGGGCAAAGCCGATCCATCAATTTTTCAAGTTAACACAAGCATTAAGGCCGATCATCCCGATGAGGAGACCAGGCCGGATAGGTATTGGGTGGCCTATATCGTAAAAGGTGGCAAAACTACGCGGGTTCAGATCACCATTGACATCGTAGGTCCATATCCTCTCGAACGTGTCGACAGCCTTTGGGTAGACGTGCATTGGGGAAACTACGGACCGTTCGGCCACCTTCAGCGTCGTCAGGGCGTGGTGGTACCTTTGTCTCATCCACTACCACTCACTGCAGCCGAAGCCCAATTCATACCTGGTGATGGCTGTCAGGTCCTGCCTTTACAAACTCACCTTTTAGGACCCCTGGATGATGCAATCGAGGTACTTCGGAGATACGCTTCTGCTATCGTCGAGCCCGGCGATGTGTTAACCCTTGGTGAAACTCCTTTGGCTACAATTCAGGGGCGGTATCGGCATCCTAGCGAAGTAGAACCGAGTATGGTGGCGCGATTAGTTTGTCGGGCTTTCCATCCTACCAGTAGTCTGGCCTCGGCCTGTGGCATGCAGGTTTTGATTGATGTGGTGGGACCAAGCCGCGTGTTAGTTGCCTTCCTTGGTGGATTGCTAATGAGATTGGTCGGAGTCCCGGGCTGGTTCTACCGCTTAGCAGGATGTCAAGCGCGTTTGATCGATGACGTTACAGGAACGACGCCGCCTTACGATCAAAGCCTTGTTCTCGGACCTAGGCACTCTGCTTCCTTTTGTCGCGAGGCTGCTACTGCCCTGGGAGTCGACGTTGCCGTCGTTGACGTTAATGATCTCAGTCGGGTGAAGGTGCTGGCATCCAGTGCTGGTTGTGATGAAGCTTTGCTGCATCGCGCTCTACGACTTAATCCGGCTGGCAATGCAAATCAGCGCACACCGCTGGTCCTTATACGCCCAGGGCTGAATTGAGCGATACATTGTGAGTGCAGTGTTGTAGTAGGGAGTGGTGATGGCTGAACCAGTCCTGTCTTCCCTGCGTATTGAACCACTTAATCTTGCCCACTTGGCGCGTTGCAGGGTGATCGCCGACTCAGGGAGTCTGCCGCGTTTTCAGACGTTTCTGATCAGCGATTGGCTGGCTCGATTTGAGCAACGCTTCCCCGACATACTGCCCAGCCGTTCGCCCCGATGTCTTGTAGCCCTGGAAGCCGATCAGCTTTTGGCAATGATAGTGATCTATCCCTACAACCGCCGTGGCACGTGCTGGACGCTGCACTTGCCAGAACTGATTGGGAAGGTCCGCAACCATAGTCTTCGAGAGGTGCGGCACGATTTACTGCAAAATGCCCTCCATTTAGGCACTCCTCAGTCCTACAGCTGGGTGATTCGTTGTCCAGCATCCGATGTCGATGCCATCGCACTTTTAAGAGAGCTGGGTTTTCAGCCTTTGAGGCCATATCAAAGTTGGTTACCTCCGCGGTTATCCATCAACGCTCAGCAGACTGTCTTGGCGGATAGCGTGACTTGGTGTCCCATCAATCGCCATACGGCCCAGTTACTCTGGTCGGTTGAACAAATTGGTAATTTCAGTCACCTTCGCCAAATTAAAGATCGGCATTGGTTAGATATTCTAGATAGAAGTGGCCCTGGTTGCGGTATATTGATGGATGGTGAGACCGTCCTTGCAGGTTGCATTCGTCTCACGGAAAGCAGTGAGCAACGCAACTTTGAGTTACTTCGTGGTATGGCTTGGGACACCCGACTCGATCGAGCGTTGCCCGTGATGCTTGCACGGATTTTGCAACAGGGTGCTCCTCATACTCTAGTTACTGACTTTGATGATGTGCTACTCGGACAAATTCTTGAGGCGCAAGGTTGGCAGCGGGGAGCTGAGCAACTGCTTCTTGGTCGAAGTATGTGGCGGCGCCACATCGCCCACCGGAACCTTCACATCAGTCGTTCCCTGGATGAAGTATTCAGCCGACTTCGTCCACAGGGGACACCCTTGCCCAACCCAACCCTTGGGCCTCGTTGATCATGTCTTTTGTATGTTCCGTGCTCAGTTTGGATATAGGCCGGCGACGTATCGGTCTCGCTGGATGTGACCCTTTAGGCATCACTGTGACGCCCTTGCCTGCTCTCCACAGAAGGCATTTTAAAGCAGATCTCACGGTTCTGCGTAGCCATTGTCTTCGCAGAACAGTAAAGGGACTTGTTATTGGCTTGCCCATGGATGCAGCGGGTCAGTTCACACCACAAGCTGAGTACTATCGTCGTTATGGCTCACGATTGGCCCGTAACCTGAACTTGCGTTTGGCTTGGGTTAATGAGCACAGTAGCACCTGGGCAGCAGAGGAACGCTACGGTTTGCGGAATGATCGGACTGGTAAGCTAGACAGTGCGGCAGCTGTTTTGTTACTGGAGCAGTGGCTTTGGGAGGGGCCGGCGCTTAAACCGGTCCAGCTGATCGCTCTAAAAGTGAGCACCTAATTCATCAATGGTGGATCCTAACCCTAGTTAGGGGGCAACGATGTCGGACATCGGAGCAGAAAAGAGTGGTGACCATCCAACGCTGTTGGTGTACGATCAAGAAGGTCATGGTCTTCTGTGCTTTCTCGAGTATCTAATTCCATTGAATGGTCAGGACTATGCCCTGCTCTCACCCGTTGATACACCGGTTTCGCTGTTCCGGTTACGAGACGACGATGAACCTGAACCGATCACAGGCGTAGCGAGTAACGAGCTAATTCTCTCTGTTGCAGATGTGGTGCTTCAGGAGCATGATTTGGTTTTAATGCGTTCGGCTATCACTCTTACAGTGGGTGGGGAACTTGAGGACCCTGAACAAGAGGATTTGGAAGAACTAGAGGATGAAGATGATTTTGGTGATGACGTAGAGACCTTTGAGCTTTTGGTGAGCTTTATGGTGGATATTCAGGAATATGGTTTGTACATTCCTCTCGATCCTTTTCTCATTTTAGTGCGGATGGTAGATGGTCAAGCAGAACTTCTTAGTAAGAGCGAGCTCGATCAAATTCAGCCTCGCATCGAAGCTGAATTTGGGGAACGCGAGTGGTCAAAATAACATGTCGGCACTGGTTGCAGCCCAACTGGGATCCCGGCCTCACCGTTGCTCATTTATCGTTATCTCATCTGACCGTTCGAGGCATTAGAGCCGCTGTACTAGATGTGGATCGCACTCTCTTGCCGGGGCATGATGTCACGCTGCCGGGACCGGTTCTAGCTTGGCTAATGGAAGCCGGCCAGCGACTGCAATTGCATCTATTCAGCAATAACCCTTCGCGCAGCCGTATCTCAGACGTAGCTGCTCAGATCGGGGTGAGTTTTACTGCTGGGGCTGGCAAGCCCCGACGCGGAGCCTTAAGACGTGTGATAGCGGATCTTGATCTACCTGCTGAACGCATCGCGATGATTGGTGACCGCCTGTTTACTGATGTGCTCTGCGGGAATCGACTCGGACTTTACACTGTGCTTGTGCGCCCGGTTCGTGTCGACGGCGGTGCATGCTCAAACGATCGAATTCAGCGCTTAGAGCGCACCCTGGCGAGATGCATGGGGGTCCTTACGGCATGACGCTGTGGACCGTGAAGCTTGGCACGAGCCTCTTGCGGGAGAATACAGCTGTAATGATTGATGGCTATGCCGCAGTGATTGCCGCGGCTATACGACGCAGGGATCATGTATTACTGGTAACCAGTGGAGCTGTAGGTCTGGGCTGTCAGAAACTGAACCTTAGTCAGCGACCCAATTCCGTAATAGCTCTCCAGGCTGCCGCCGCTATCGGTCAGGGACATCTCATGGCTCTTTACGAGCGTGCGATGGCAGCACACGGCTTATCTGTCGCTCAGGTGTTGCTGACCCGATCTGATCTAGTAGATCGTCGCCGTTATCAAAATGCGTCAGGCACATTGCAACAGCTTTTGACTTGGGGCGTGCTCCCTATAATTAACGAAAATGATGCCCTTTCACCGGCTGAACTACGTTTCGGCGACAACGACACACTGTCTGCATTAGTTGCAGCAGCCGTGGGGGCTCAGCAACTGATCCTACTAACTGACGTGGATCGCTTGTATTCTTCTGATCCGCGTATCGAGGCCGCCGCGCGACCAATCACAGATGTTCAACACCCTCAGGAGCTAAAACATTTGAAGATTGATGCTGGTAATGGAGGGCGTTGGGGTACTGGAGGCATGATTACCAAACTAGCCGCCGCAAGAATCGCTACAGCTAGTGGGGTCACTGTTCAGTTAGCAGACGGACGTGATCCCACAAGATTAGGGAGGCTCCTTCAAGGAGAGCGAGGAGGTACCATTTTCCATCCCCATCCTGAGCCTTTGGGTAATCGTCGCAGTTGGTTAGCTCATGTTCTTGAACCAGAGGGAGAGCTTCAATTAGATGCGGGAGCCTGTGAGGCGCTTCTGTATCGAGGAGCGTCTTTACTTCTAGTTGGTGTTACTGCGGTGAATGGAGACTTTGATGCTAATCAAGTTGTGATGTTGTTGGATCCCAACGGTGTTGAACTGGGACGTGGTCTTTGCTCTCAGACCAGTGTCCAGTTACGCCGAGCCTTGGTATCAAGGCTCGGCGTAACTGGATCTCCGGTGGTGATACACCGTGATGCTTTAGTTCTCAAAAATCGATAACTTCATACAGATTACAAACACTTCTAGAACCCAAGAAGCCGTTTCACAAGACTATGCGTTTTAGTGCCCTAGTTGAAAACTTACAAACCAGCGAAGCAGGATTTCGCTGGAGCCAATTGAACATCGATCCGATACTTATTGGTGCAGCCTCTCTCGAACAAGCTCATGAAAACCAGCTAAGTTTCTTGGAAAAGGGTCATTCCCTAGTCTCTGCACTCAATAAATCAGTCGCTGGTGCTCTACTTCTTCCCGATCAGCAAGACTTAATTCAAATCGCAAGCGAGCGAAACATTCCTTTTGCTGTAATCGCCAATCCACGCCTAGCTTTCGCAGAGGCGCTAGAACTGCTGCACCCGCGTAAACGTCCTTTAGCAGAGGTTCATCCCACCGCTGTGATCGATGAGCGGTCGGTGGTAGGTCCCGGCACCTTCATCGCTCCACGGGTTTGCATTGGTGCGAGTAGTCGCATTGGAGCAAATTGCATTGTTCATCCTGGCGTGGTGATTTACAACGACGTTGAAGTTGGTGATGAGTGTGAGTTGCATGCCAATGCCGTACTCCATCCTGGCAGTCGTCTCGGGCATGGATGTGTGGTGAGTTCAAACGCTGTAATTGGTTCAGAGGGATTTGGTTTCATACCTACGACCCACGGCTGGCGCAAGATGCCTCAAACCGGTCAAGTGGTACTGGAAGACAGCGTTGAAGTGGGTTGTGGCACCATGATTGACCGTCCATCCGTAGGACAAACTCGCATCGGAGCCGGCTCCAAGATCGATAATCTTGTTCAAATTGGCCACGGGGTAACTATTGGTCGCAGCTGCGCCTTTGCCTCTCAAGCAGGCATCGCGGGGGGTGCTAAACTGGGCAACGGCGTTATTTTAGCTGGACAAGTCGGCGTGGGCAACGGAGCCGTTGTAGGTGATGGAGCGACTGTGAGCGCCAAGAGTGGTATCCAGGGCAAAGTGGCGGCTGGTGAGCTGGTTAGTGGCTTCCCGGCTATTCCACATCGTCTCTGGTTGCGTTGCGCCGCCACGTTTAGCAAGCTGCCTGAAATCGTGAAGGCGTTGAAGGAATTGAAACGCGATGTCTCTCGATAATCTCAGGCATTGCTCTGTTGCAAGGGTTGATTATGGCTCATTACCGTGTCGTTCTTTTACCTGGCGATGGTATTGGCCCCGAAATTACAGCTGTTGCCCGCCAATTGCTGGATGTTGTAGCACAACGATATGGATTTCAACTCGATTTCGAAGAGCAACCTATCGGTGGTAGCGCCATCGACATGATCGGCGATCCACTGCCTGAGGCCACGCTTACGGCATGTAAAACAGCCGATGCCGTGCTTTTGGCAGCGATCGGTAGCCCCCGCTTCGACAACCTGCCTCGGGAAAAACGACCCGAAACTGGATTGCTCAAACTTCGTTCAGGACTCAACCTATTTGCCAATCTGCGACCGGTCAGAACCGTTCCCGCGCTGATTGACACCAGCAGCCTCAAGCGAGAGGTGATTGAGGAGGTTGACCTGATAGTGGTTCGTGAGCTCACCGGTGGGATCTATTTTGGTCGGCCAAAGGGACGTATCGAAGTCAATGGTGACGAAAGAGGATTTAACACCATGACGTACTCCGCTTCAGAAGTAGATCGCATCGCGAGGGTAGCTTTTGAAATTGCTAGGGAGCGAAACGGTCGTCTTTGCTCGGTGGACAAGGCTAACGTACTGGATGTAAGCCAACTTTGGCGCGACCGTGTCGATGCAATGGCACGCAGTCACGACGACATAGATGTGAGCCACATGTATGTAGATAACGCCGCTATGCAGCTGGTGAGTGACCCACGTCAGTTTGATGTGCTACTCACCGAAAATTTATTCGGCGACATACTGAGCGACGAGGCGGCAGTCCTGACGGGTTCGATTGGCGTGCTGCCCTCTGCTTCTCTAGGTAGTGAAAATCCGGGCTTGTTCGAGCCGGTTCACGGCTCTGCTCCCGACATAGCAGGCCAAGACAAGGCAAATCCGATCGCCATGGTACTTTCCGCCGCCATGATGCTACGCGTTGGTTTGAAGCAGAACTCTGCTGCTGATGATATTGAACGAGCCGTAGATACTATTCTTTCTTCTGGATTTCGAACCAACGATTTGATGTCAGATGGCTGTATTCCTCTGGGATGTCGGGCTATGGGTGAGCAACTACTTAAAGCTCTTTAAAAACTTCAGGTGGTGATTTTGGGCTTTGATCTGGCAAGATCTCCAAGTCTGTAATTTTCGCGTCGATGTCGAAGCGTCATCCGGTAGTTGCTGTCACCGGTTCTTCCGGAGCTGGAACCAGCACCGTTAAGCGCGCTTTTGAGCACATCTTCGCTCGTGAGGGAATTACCCCTGCCGTGGTGGAAGGTGATAGCTACCATCGCTACGAGCGGATGCCGATGAAGCAGGCAATGGCTGATGCCCTATCGGCAGGACAGAACTTTTCTCACTTCGGACCTGAGGCCAACCTCTTTGATGAACTTGCAGAATTATTCCGCACCTATGGGGAAACAGGAGCTGGCCAAAAGCGCTACTACCTGCACAGCCCTGAGGAAGCGGCCGAACATAACGCCCGGTTGGGTGTAAACCTTGATCCAGGTCAATTCACCCCTTGGGAGGACATTCCATCAAATACCGATGTGCTCTTCTACGAAGGCCTCCACGGCGGAGTCCAAGGTGATGGTTACGACGTAGCTAGCCTTGCCGACTTGCTTGTGGGCGTAGTGCCGATCACCAACCTTGAGTGGATTCAGAAAATCCATCGCGATAACGCAGAACGTGGTTATTCGGCTGAGGCGATCGTGGATACGATCTTGCGCCGGATGCCGGATTACATCAATCATATTTGCCCGCAGTTCAGTCAGACTGACATCAATTTCCAGCGGGTTCCAACAATTGATACCTCTAACCCATTCATCTGCCGAAATATCCCAACTCCTGACGAAAGTTTTGTGATCATCCATTTCCGCAAGGGAGCCCGCGAGAAGTGGGGCATAGATTTCGGTTATTTGTTGAGAATGATTCACGACTCCTTCATGTCTAGTCCCACCAGTATCGTTGTAAACGGCGGTAAGATGGGTTTTGCCATGGAACTCATCCTTACTCCAATCATTCACCGCATGATCGAAGATAAAAATAATCCCAGCTAAATTAAACAATCCGGCTACAATAAAGTCTAACCTTCGTCTTCATACCGAAGGTTGACATGCTTTCTTGAGTAAGACGATCCTTTTGTTATTGATTTCTTTGCAGATCGGCGATGCTGCTCATACGCTGTGATGAATCAAAATATCTCCGTGTCTCATGCCGTGCTGGCGTTCGTACGCTGAGTCGCTTTGATATAAGTAGTTTAGTCTGAGCATCCTGCCGATGCATCCTCAAGCTTACGCTTCTCTTTGGTGTAGTAGCTGATTTATTAAAATAGAATGTTCGCGTTACCTTTAGGCTGGCTGACCCGTACTGGTGCCTCAACAAGAGCTTGCTGAGATCAGCTGAATTTGCGGTTACAATTAATTGAGTGGAGATGAAATCGGTATAAATATAGATTCTGCTAACCACTTCCGACTTCTATGTCATTGGCTTTAACAGAAGAGCCATTTGGCACCCGCCAAAGCAAGTATTGGATGATCGTCGCGAACAGTTAACGCTCCTGATGTGGTTGTGTTATGTATTCGGCGCAATATAAATTCTGGTGCTGAGTTGGTCTCTGCCATGTTGTAGTTGTTGATCACCCATCAGTGACCAACATCCTGTCCTAGAAACATTGCGCGCTGGACGATTATGTTGATTGCCGGTTTTTATAAACAAGCGCCAAGGAGACCACTTTCAGATGCATTGCCCTATGGTGATAAGATCTTACTTAACGCTGACTTTCCGCAATTTTTTAACCGATTTTTAATCACACGTGGTAGGCCCTGTCCTGGGCCTACCACGTGTTACTTGAGTAGCACTGTTATTAAGACTGATGTTTAATCCTAGAGGCAGCTTGAATGCGGTTAAGGACCATTAGATCGTAACGGTGATGTCCTTTTGCTGTTATTTAGAGAGTCGAAACACTTTGGCTCGTTGACAAACCGGTTCTTCGGTTTAGAGGTGCTGGGTTTACAGCGATGACGAGACTTGGCTGGGCCTCTCTAAGAGCTTGGCATGGCGATAGGACCGCGTAATTGGCGCGTTTGTGGGAAAGTTGACTCAGGTTAGGCAGCCGTCTTTGATTCTACGACAACCCTTTCTCCGCTTAGATCGCTCATCACTCTAGATATTTGAGCTGTTTTGGTTAATGGATCCTTTTAGCTAGTGAGATCGATGACGGGCTTTCCTGACGTCGTGGCTGGGTCTTTAATGGAAAATAATCGGCCGGTTCGTGTGTCTCTGTTCGACTGGTTTGCTGACCGCCGTAAAGGTCAGTACGTCGGCAACATCAAACGGGAACCCGAAGAGGGTGATGGTCTTTGGAGTAAGTGTCCAGAGTGCGGTCTAGTTGTTTACCTCAAGGATCTACGCCTCAACGCTAACGTTTGTGCTGGCTGTGACTACCACCACCGAATCGACAGTGCCGAACGGATTGCCCTGATTGTTGATCCCGACAGTTTCCAGCCTCTGAACGTGGATCTCTCGCCCATGGATCCGTTGGAATTCCGAGACCGACGCGCCTATGCTGACCGTCTTCGCGAAAGCCAAGCTGCCACCGGATTAAACGACGGTGTCGTAACAGGGCTTTGCCAGGTGGACGGGATTCTAATCGGCTTGGCAGTGATGGATTTCCGCTTTATGGGCGGCTCTATGGGTTCGGTCGTGGGCGAGAAAATTACCCGTTTGGTTGAGGAATGCACTTCGCGCAAACTTCCATTACTGATTGTTTGTGCTTCGGGAGGCGCTCGTATGCAAGAGGGGATGCTAAGCCTGATGCAGATGGCTAAAATCTCGGGAGCGCTGGAGCGTCATCGGGAAGCTGAACTCCTATACTTGCCACTGCTAACTCATCCCACCACCGGGGGAGTGACGGCTAGTTTCGCTATGCTAGGTGATCTGATCCTGGCAGAACCAAAGGCTTTAATTGGTTTCGCCGGTCGTCGGGTGATCGAACAGACGCTGCGTGAAAAATTACCCAACAACTTTCAAACAGCCGAATATCTACAAGATCATGGTTTTGTAGACGCCATCGTTCCGCGGACCCAGCTCCGAAGCACGCTAGCTTCGCTGCTCCGCCTTCATGGATCCAAATCTTTAAAATCCGTTGGTGCATGATTAGACGCTTACTTGTTTTGCTTGTCGCGCTGTTTTGTTGTGTCGGAATGGCTTGGGCTGGTCCTATCGACTGGATTGAGGTTCCTAGCACTGATGCTGGGCAACAATGGTGGGATCGCGGCAGCGTACGAGAGAATAAGAATGGATTGCGCACCGTGCTCAGTCGTTTCACCCCAGCCCTATCACCAGACGGTGAACAACGTCAGGGGGGGCTTTATGTGATGGAACTTGACTGTGGCCAGCGGCTTTATCGCGATAGACAAGTCAACGGGATTCCACGTTTTCGTACCACTTTGCGGTCTGTCGAAAATGACGATTTGATCATGTCTGTTATTGAGGCTGTCTGTAATGAGCCTCTTTCTAGCTGAAATGTTCACCCAACCCATAGGAGTTGCTATCGCCGGACTTGGTTTTGGTGAAAAGGTACACCTGCCTGCTTTGGAATCCAATCCAGACTTAAAGGCCGTTGCTCTCTGGCATCCACGCCGAGAGCGACTAGATTTAGCTTGTACGTTGTCAGGGCTCAACGGCTACGACAGCTGGGATGCTTTAGTTGCCGATCCTGACGTTGATGCGGTCATTATCGCTACGCCACCTGCTCCTCGTTTTGACCTTGCCTTGCAGGCCTTGCATGCAGGTAAACATCTTTTATTGGAAAAACCCATTGCATTACATGTGGATCAGGCGATGGAACTTCAAAGGTTGGCTTTGCAACAGCGTCTCAGTGTTGCTGTGGACTACGAATACCGAGCAGTACCGCTGTTTATGCAAGCGGAGCGCTTGCTTCGCGCTGGTGCGATTGGGACTCCTTGGTTAGTGAAACTGGACTGGTTGATGAGTAGTCGCGCGGATGCCGGCCGAGGTTGGAATTGGTACTCTGATCGCAGCGCTGGCGGTGGTGTCATTGGTGCTCTGGGCACTCATGCTTTTGATATTCTGGCGTGGCTAATAGGTCCTGTTGGCTCGGTCCAAGCGCTTAACAAAGTTTCGATTGGAAAGCGTCCTGGTTTGGACGGGAGGATGGTGTCGGTGGATGCAGAAGACGTATCTTTGATTCAGACCACGTTGCAATGGGAGGGGAGTTCTGTTTGCTCAGTTCCAGCACAGATAACCCTTGCCTCCGTTGCGCGCAACGGACGCGGCTGTTGGTTTGAGGTCTATGGGTCTGAAGGTAGCTTAATCCTGGGTAGCGAGAATCAAAAAGATTATGTTCATGGTTTTACGCTATGGCATGCGGCATCCGGAGAATCGCTACGCCATATTCAACCCGACACAGATTTAGCTTTTTCAACCACGTGGAGCGATGGGCGCGTGGCACCAGTGGCGCGAGTTCAGAGTTGGTGGGCCCAGAGCATTTATAGTGGCAAACCTATGGTTCCCGGACTAATGGAAGGAATAGCAAGCAGACTCTGCTGCGACGCTGCGGCTACCAATTAGCCTGAGTTTTTGAACATTTAATGCGATGAATCATAAACAAACTAAACTGTTTTAATTGAAACAATAAGTTGTCAGTAACTTACAAATATTATGGATTTTTAGGCTGAATATTACTTTTTATTCGATATGTTTCTTACTGACTTTTTTAGGAGCTGATAGCGACAGCTCAATCTCTTGTAGAGTCTCGGAAAAGAATTCTTATTGTAGATGAATTTACCAAAACAATTGGTCAGGGATTAGGTCCAATCAATGTTGGAAACATAGAAGCAAACCGCCTGGCGTAACCGCGGCATGTTTTTCATTACGCAAGGCCTAGCTACTTACATGAGCGGTGCAATTATTTGTTAAGAGACTCTTTTTCAAAATCATGCAGGTGGTGATTCGATAATTCAAAAATTACAGAAGCTGGGAGTGATTCCAGGAATCAAGGTTGATGAAGGTTTTCGCTTTCTCCCTAGGACAGGTTCCGTTGAGCCCCTTTGCACAGGCCTGGACAACCCAGCGGAGCGAGCTACCGATTACCAGGCTTGTGGCGCTCGCTTCGCTAAATGGCGTACTGTGCTTCAAATCGCTTCTAACGGTTGTCTTTCTGAATCGTCGATTTGTGAAAATGCGTAGGTCCTTGCCCGTTATGCCAGAAGCGTTCAGCAGTCTGGCCTCGTCCCAATCATTGAGCCTGAGTTTCTATGGACAGCTATCGCGCTTCGAGGCCACTGTACCTGTTTGAGAACGGATTATTGAGTCGATTATACTACGCTTGCCATGTTGATAGCATTCTTCTAGAAGGTACTCCGCTCAAGCCACCCATGACGATATAGGACGCGGAGCTCAGAAAGCCGATCCTGAAATTGTCGCCGGACTGGCCATACAAGCATTAGAGAGACAAGAAGAGTACCTGCCAGTGTTCCTGGGGTTGTTTTTCTCTCTGGTGGTTTAAGTGAGAGAAGCCGCGTCTGCTCATCTCAACACGACGAACAACCTACTTAAATAAAGCAAACTGGAATCTTTGACTTCTTATGGAAAAGCTCTTCGGCGTTCATGCCTGAAGCTTGGCAAGGCTCGCATACGGAAAAAGAGAAAGCGGCTCCTCAGTCTAAAGCAAGAGCCAATTCTGAAGCCTCGTGAGGGTGTTGCGTTCCTAGACATCAACTGTCCTGTAGCGATGTAATGAACAGCTTTTGTTGCTGCCTGCACCTAACCGAATCTATTTCATGCAACATCCTCGTGTCGTTAAGGCACCTGAACATAGTGACATTTCACATGGTTCACAGGTAAAGTCTCGCGGTTACAGACTCTATGTCCGTTTATCGGCCTTTATTTGGGACTTTACTATGGCGCTCGTTCCTCTTCGATTACTGCTAGACCATGCCGCAGAAAACGGCTACGGCATCCCTGCATTCAACGTAAATAACCTCGAGCAGGTGCAGTCGATCATGGAAGCAGCGCATGAAACCGATTCTCCTGTAATCTTGCAGGCTTCTCGTGGTGCGCGAACCTATGCAGGCGAAAATTTCCTACGTCATCTGATTCTGGCTGCTGTCGAGACGTATCCGGATATCCCGGTGGTGATGCATCAAGATCACGGCAATAGCCCTGCCACCTGTTTCGGTGCTGCAGCGAATGGATTTACTTCCGTGATGATGGACGGCTCTTTGGAAGCTGACGCCAAGACTCCCGCTAGCTACGACTACAATGTTAAAGTCACAAGGGAAGTAGTTGATGTGGCCCACGCAATCGGCGTTAGCGTGGAGGGTGAATTGGGTTGTCTTGGTTCTCTTGAAACCGGCAAGGGTGAAGCCGAAGACGGTCACGGTTTCGAGGGTGAGTTATCCAAAGATCAGTTGCTGACTGACCCTGCTGAAGCAGCTGATTTTGTGTCCAAAACCAAAGTGGACGCTCTGGCGATCGCCATTGGTACCAGTCATGGTGCTTACAAATTCACCCGCAAACCTACTGGCGAGGTGCTAGCAATCAGCCGCATTGCTGAAATTCATAAAGCAATACCCAACACCCACCTGGTAATGCATGGCTCCTCATCTGTCCCACAAGAGTGGCTTGAGATGATCAATAAATACGGCGGTGCGATCCCTGAAACTTATGGTGTACCTGTCGAAGAGATTCAAGAAGGTATTCGTAATGGTGTACGTAAGGTGAATATTGATACTGATAACCGCCTTGCTTTCACCGCGGCTGTCCGCGAAGCCGCCATAGCTGATCCCGCTAATTTCGACCCTCGCCACTTCAACAAGCCGGCTCGGAAATACATGAAACAAGTTTGTTTGGACCGTTATCGGCAGTTCTGGGCTGCTGGTAATGCTAGTAAGATAAAACAGTGCGACATAAACTACTTTGCCAGTCAGTACGCTAAGGGCGTTCTTGATCCTAAGACTGCTGTTGTTGCTGCCTGATGATTGACTTAATATAAGTAAAGTGAACGGTTTAAGAGACCGAGGGTGCCTTTAACGGCATCCTCGTCGTTGGGCAGCTGCTTTACCACTTAAAACAACCACTAAATTTGCTTCTGACTAGTAACCACTATTTGTGATCCGATTACTAATCTTCCAATGTTTATGGTTGCCTGATGTGGCTCTTCCCGGGAAGCAATGGTTCCTGATTCACTGTTAAAGATTCTGATTTACTAAACTGTCTGTTACACCAACATTTAACCCCCCCACCCCCAATAAATAGATCGCATTACTCTCCCAGCGCTAGAATCGCGATAATGAAATCACTGACCAACTCACTGGTTCTCGGATGATTTGTAAATGGGTGATTTTCAGACCATTCACGGGCTCCAGATGCACTACAATGATGTTTCCGTTGATGAAGGTTTATTAAAGGCTGAATCTGTGCCGCAAACCTAGAAGCAAAGGTAGGTTCAGGTCGATCTACAGCTCCGTGACGCGATCATATGCAGGTCCCGTATTTATAGATTAGCCTCAGTGGTGCTACTGCACGGATTCAACCCTAATGATGAAGCTGGTCCTCTATTCCCTTCTGTGTCAGTAGCAGCAGTTCCTAATAGTGGAGAGTTCTCATAGATCTTAAAACCTGCTGCGAACGCTTGATTACTGACATTGTGACTGGATCGCTGTACCGTTGCCGGTAATCTATACAACGCATATGGGCTTTCAAAGCGATGCTTCCCGCCCTAACTAAGAGCAATGCTGAGTTTAAATAGCTAAGGTTGACTATAAGGTTTATTTATGAACTATGAGGCTTATCTATGATCAGAGAAATGCCCAAGTCTTGAAACGCTCTTGCAAAACCTTCTCCATCGTGCAGTTATGCAGTTATCACACCATCTAATAAGCTTTCTGGTCAAGTTCATCTGGATTCACAGCCCGCAGGGGTGTCCTGTGCGCAGCGCGGAGGAAAACGTCAAAATTAGTCAACCGGCGCTGCTACATTAGCTCGGTTTCAGGTGCAAATACCGCTCTTAAGATCACAAGCAAACGACACTAAATTATTAGTTCAATAGGGCCTCAAGTAGCGAGCGTCCGTCGGTTCCACCTGTTGCAGGATCACAGGCTCGTTCCGGATGAGGCATTAAGCCAAAAACGTTACCTGATGCATCGGTAATCCCAGCGATGTCGTCTACTGATCCGTTAGGATTTGTGTTGTAGCGTAGGGCGATGGCATCGTCATCTTGAAGTTGCTTAAGGGTATCTTTACTGCATTGATAACAACCCATTCCATGAGCAATCGGCAGTAGCAGTGAAGAGTCCTTACCGTAGCTTTTCAACCAATTCGTTCGATCACTAGATACACGGAGTGATGAATCTTCACAAATGAAGTGAAGGTTCTGATTGCGTGTTAGTGCTCCGGGTAATAATTCTAACTCTGTAAGGATTTGAAAACCATTACAGATGCCTAACACACGTCCACCTTTGGAGACGAAGTCTATCAAAGATTGGAGTATTGGCGCAAATTGGGCTATCGCGCCACAGCGCAGGTAATCGCCGTAGCTAAAGCCACCTGGCAGAATTACTCCATCTATGCCACTTAGGTCTGTTTCGTCATGCCAGAGACGGCGTGTCGGTATGCCAAGGCAACCTTCAACAGCCCATTGAACATCCCGATCGCAGTTAGAACCAGGAAAAACGACGATCCCAATGGTCATGAATCTTTTAGCTCCAGGGACCAATGCTCAATGACTGGGTTGGCAAGTAGCCGGTCACTGAGTAGTTCAAGACGATGACGGGCCTCAATCTCACTAACAGCTTCAATTTCCACTTCTACCGCTTTTCCAATGCGCAGTTTGTTGATTCCATGTACACCAAGACGAGCGGCTGCGCCTCTAACGGCTTCTCCCGCGGGGTCTAGTACAGAGGAATGTAGGTGAACCAGAACACGGGCTTGATAGTGTGGCACGGTACCGATAGGGCTAGTGGAATCCTGCCAGACACCCGACCATGATGAGGTACCCAAAGGTGTGCTCTCTTTTTTAAACAAAGTCATTGTGCCATCGACTATTTTGTGAATAGTCTTTGTATGAGTTATGAGTGAACTCCGTGAATTACCCATTTGACTTGTTGACTTATTGGAAGGAAAAGGATACTAAAATGGTATCAGTAATTATTTATTATTACCATATTCATGCCATTTTCCAGAAACCATGGAACTTAACACAAAAATTCTATATTTATCTTAATTAAGTTGCGGTAGACCGAAGTAAACAGCACCCTATCACAGTCAATAACGCTAGACTGCTTTCTAGAAATCAGGGTATAAAGACTTTAATTTTATGCAAGCTTCGCAATGTTTCCCAAGCCCTTATATTATCCGAACATTATTGCTGATTGCCTTGATTAAGATAGTTTTGCTTTTGATTATTAATCGCTCATCTTATAACTTAGTAGCTCTGGTAATCAAAGCAAAAAACTAGTGTTTTCAATGAAAGCTACTCGTAACAATCAAGAAACTACTCTCCAAATAAAATATTTATTTTTCCAAGTTGAACTTGATTTTATTGTCTAAGTAAAATATACATGATTCTTAAAACTTTAGCTATTGAGATAGAATTACATGATAAGTAAAAGAAAAATTTATTTTATTTCATTCATTCGTAACTATTCAAGATTCATTAAAATATAAGATCAAATCTATAGTTTTACGCAGAGTATATATTAAGCAGAAATGCTTTCTTAAGGAGTTATTAAAGCTCAGTCAAATTTAAATTTGACATAAGTTAAAAGTTTAACCTAGCCTGAGTAAAAACATAGTTTTCTTTTTGTAAGTCTTTCTAAGGTTTATACATTAGTTGGTAATCTGAGCCTGAACTAAATTTTTCTTGTTTTAGAATAAAAACCTAATTTTATTTGAGATTGTGTATGCGTAAATAAGCATTAAATCTATCATACAAAAATAAAAAGTAAATACAAGCAAAATCTTATGAGAGATTTTATTATATTGATAATTTTAATATAATAATTATGAAAACTTTGCACTATTTGAGCTGATTGCTTTACATGCCCGATAGTTTTCACATTTACATATTCAGATTACCAATAAAAATTAATCATTAATGATAGGGCTACCTTAGTTAATTAGCTTCAGATTTTTTCTTTGAGGTTTAATTATGATTAAACTTGAAATAGTTGCATTATTTATTGTTGTTATTCGAATCAAAAATAAGCCAAACTATTAATCTAGCTTTTAGATTTTATATGATATAAAATAATTATGTGATATGTAGTCTATGCTTTTAATATTTATGATTATTTAGCAAAAAGTCTGTTAGTCAATAAAAGAGATATTAAAAAATAGTTAAGCTGCAAAAAGCTGCTTACAGTATTTCATAGCTGTTTTGGTATTATTGACAATCAAATTGTCTTGATTTCAAGAAAGTGACTAAAAGTGCTAATGTCAATTTTTAATTTATTTTCTAATGGTCAAGGATTATTGGAATACGGTAACAAAATATGTAGTTATACTGTTCCCACTAAAACTCTTATAAAGATAAAAATATTCAAATCTAAGTACTTTTAGGTAAAGAATTAATCTAACCTTACCGCACTTAATAGATATACAAGTCTAGGCTAATATATTGCAGCTTATGCAAAGTAATTACTTGAAAGTAAGTCTTAATTTATTTCCTTATTTTATGCCAGTCATAGGCTTAGACAGTTACTATTAATCTATAATTAGTCGAGAAATATATACAGTTTTAAGTGTTTTATCAACAAAAGTATATTCTTTTATTCAGCTACTTGCTAGATAAAATCTTACATATTTTTTACTAATTTTAAACAAAAACTTGAGGCAAGGGTTTTATGTAATGACTTTGATGTTCAGATATATATAGAACTGATAGACTAGGTTAATTGACTTAGGCAAATGTTTGAAAATCATCGACGACCAGCCTGGTTAAACTGGGTTTTCTTAGCTATCTTTCTGTGGTCTTCCTGGCAGCTTATCGAGTTTTGGCTGCCACAGTTACGTGGTTGAGTCGAATTCGTGGACCTAAATTTATAGTTTCAGGTTATTCCTATAAGTCTAAGCGTCCCCCATAAGTCAAAGACACAAAAGATTAATCCGATTACGATGATATCCCAGGCTCGATGACGGATAGCCCATGGGGCAAGAAATAGTTCTGCAATACCATGCAATGCTGTTCCTATAGCAATGTGCTCGAGCACTAGCAAGCTGTGTGCTATTAAGAAAAGGACGCTTGCTACACATCGCATCAATACCTGCCAAGAACCAAGCAACTGTTACAACCTTCGAAGATTCAGCACCTTAATCGTGATTGGCTTTTGAATTCAAGAGCCTACCAAGTTTTAATGCGTAGTGATTTGAGCAGATAGAAACATCCTTAGTTACGACCGGTTGTACATCGGGCTGATCGCTTATAAACATAAATGTTGTTCAACGGATACATCAACAGCCTCGACTGATTCCTAATAATTAGAGCTCAAGTCTGTTATAGTTAGTACTTATCAATATCGGTTGCGTTTAAGCCAAGTTCGTAGAAGTAGCTATCGTAACTAACATTTTTTGTGATTGCTGTTTGGCTTGAGCTATCAAAAAACAAACATTCCAATTCATTACTTATCTTACAATATCATATTTCGTTGGTAAATTCAAATAAATAATACTTTCTTTATATTATTTGCTAGTTATTAAGATTGTCGCCATGGTAGCATTTAAAATGCCTCAAGTTTTTTATAAATTAATAGTTAGTCGCTGAAATCGAATAAAACTCGTGACAAAGGACAAATTTTAATTGTCTGACCCTAAAATCTTGTAAATGAGTTTTTAATTAGCATCCTATTTTCTCTGGTAATTTGTCCTTAACAAAGTTAAACCCTTGAAGGTATTCATATATTGTAAAAAGCCAGTAGTTAAAAGTACTAAGAGAAAATAAATTCATTATTTCTATAAATATATAATATATTGAACGCATTAGTCTACGAAAAATTTATGTATATTGATTAGACTATCTTTAATTTAATGATTGTTGCTGAGTATAAGACTCTTTTATATACAAAATTTTTACCTTTCTTTACTGTTATTTTATAAGGCTTTATTTGGCATTGACATAAAATTTTATCTTCAGCGTAATCAACAACAAAAAACTAACATTGCTATCAGCTAATTAGCTAGAGTATTCATAACGTAGCTACAGAGGTTTCCTAATGTAGAAATTCTCACAATTTATAGGCATATAAGAAGTTTCAAACTTGTCTATAGTATCGTAAGAAGTATATACAACGGTTATATTTATCCTGTTAAAAACTCGTTATATTAAGAACTTAGTGACTAATAAGATGCTCTATAACAATATTCACTTATCTTAGCATTCGGTTTGGTATTATTGGGTTAGGTTAACTAAAAAATAGGTCTTCAACTTAAAATAGTTTTTCTTTATTACAGAGTTGAAATACTATAAATAGTTTTGCAATTATAGTTTTTTAGCTAATTGGGATTAGCTAGTTTTCTGATAATCAATTTATCTAGTAACTTACTGATAAGGTCATGGTTGTAATAATATTACTTCTATTTTCACCAGGTGAAGTGCAGTTTCATAGTTAAAGAGATAAATTTCTAGCAAAACTAAAGTTAAGCTAAAGCAAAATTTTTTGATTTAAAAGACAAGAATTAATCCACTCAACATGACAAACTCTCTGAGATTTTCTTATCATTTTTTGTTAATAAATAATAAGCTTAAAATTAAGCTACTTAGTTTAGCTCTGATTTATAATTAAATAAAAAACTATATAATTAACCTAGATTCATCGAATTATTGTATTTTAGCAAATGTAGCAAAGCATAGGCTTAATTATAATAAATAGTTTTTACTTTTTAAGTATTTAACTAATAGCAATAAGACTTTACTAAGTTGTAAATTATCTAATTATTCTAGAATTTATATTGATTAACTTACTTTTAATTTAAAACATTAAGGATAATTGTATAAATCACGCTAAATATAATAGTTAAGGCTAAAATCTGCTTACTTTTAATTAGAAAATTTTTAGTTAATTTTTCTATATCAAGACTTTTATTTTTTCTCATTGTTAGAATGATGTATTTGCTTTCAATAAAGTAATACACAATTTTACCAAATGTTTGTAAAAATTTATCGCGAAATATTTTTAGTAATAAAATCTACTGTTTCGATATAATTTTGTTCATTTGATAAGTCTGCTATTGGTTATATTAATTGCTATCAATAGCTTTATTATAAGGAATAAGTAGATATTTTGTACTCATGTGACTTCTAATATTAGTTAATATTTGGTTGCATGGCTAATATTTTTTAATAAATTGATTGTATGATCATGAATATAAAGAATATAATCAAAACATGGGAATGGCTAAGAATATGTTTTTGGCTGTTATTGAGTTAGTAATATCTGATTAAATTAGTCAAATGTTATTTTGACTTTTTATTATCTTTATAAGATTTTCTATTAGTTATTCTGGATCAAAACTTTGCTAGTACAAGTGACGATGTTATGGGAAATTCTGTGGTGCATCCTCAAAGTCTTCCCAACTCAACTCAATATCTAGGAGAGTTTCATTAATTTCTACTCTTAACAATTCAGCTTCACTGATAAACTTTTTCTCAACCAGGTCAAGATATTTTTTGTATTCAATTAACCAGATCAAGAGCGTGGGTGTACTGTTTATTATTTCTGAATCAGAGTATATGAGATCTTAAATTTTAATATCTTGTGCGATTGCATTTAATTCATTTCTTTGAATAACAAGGTTTTGTATTATTTATTTTTCAATATCTAATTTTCTTCTTATCAATAAGAGTCAGTAATTGTTGTTCATAGCGACGGTAACTTAGTATGGATAATTTTTCATTAATTAGTAGGTGCTTTGCTCCGTATTTACTGCTTACTTTAACTCTTTAAAAGCTAAATAAAATTATACTTTTATCTTCAAAAGTGCTTTGCTTTAGTATGTAGTAGAGATGGTTTAGACGAGTATATTCGTTGATATCTTTTTTTGATATTAATTAAGTTACTTCAGAATTATATTGCTTAACTCATTGTAGTATTTTCATTTTTGAGGTATTAATCACATAATTTAGTGTTGCTAGAATCAAATTGCTAATCGTATTATTTATTTTTAATCTTATTTTGAAATCATTTCTGTTATTCTTTTATATTGATTAGAAGTTAATATTTTAGTAAAACGTTGTTACTTACGATTATTGATTTAAACTATAGATAAGATATATACGATTAATTTAATTTTTAGTACAATAAAAATTTTTCACTTTTATATCAGTTTAATTATATTAATTGTAGTTTAATATTCATTATTAGCTTTCCAATATGTGTAAAAATTTTAACGTGGTATTAAAATATTATTTAATTTTTTAGATTGATAAAAAATATTTTTACTACGATGGTTGTGTAATTCCTAAAATTTGATAACTCTATCAATCATTCAATTAAATTCATCTTGAATATAGAGCAATTCTTGTTGCATGTTGTTTATGAAATGCTAACTATCGACTCTAAAGTAATCGTTATCTTATTGGTACCTCTATTTCCATGCTGGTTCTTTTCGTGCTCTTTAACCAAGCCTTGCACAGTAGCAAATCCTAGTTAGGGCGATATATATGGTCGGAAGAAACTTACTTAGTGATTCGTAGCTATAGTGACAGCTTGTTGCGACTGGCAGGCTCTTATGCGAGCAAACGAATCATATCGAGTCTAACTGGCCAGCTCCTAGACTTGAAGTATAACAACATTGCTAGTTTTATTAATTGACAAAGGTTAATTGCTAAACATCATTGTTTGACAGTAGGCTGTATTGTCTCGGCGGCAGGAGTCGACAATTGTAACGTTGCCTCTTCATGTGTTAGCGGCAATGGTTGAATCATGGCTATCGCAACTGTGGCTCCCAGTGCAAGACTTCCAAAAACCGGGGCAACGAGACGATGTTGCAGGGGAATGCGATCCATAATCTCTCTTCGTTTAAGCGGATGATCTGCGGGGATCGTCCAGGCAAGTTTCACTCGCTCGTCTAAACGGAGTAAATCCAAGCATTGCACTAGGTCAGCAAGGTCAGCGTCATCAAGATTGATTTGCAATGGTTCGACTTCGTCACGGCTGCTTCGCAGTTCTAGTTGGTGTCCTGCACCAGAGCCATTGGGGCTGATCGATACAAAACTGTCGGTGGCACCAAAACGACGCCTCACGCCTGATAAACAATGTCGGGCATAGGGCATGACAACTGTCATCAATGCTTCAAGATGTTCACAGGTTCCCTCTAATTCTGGAGCTCCGATAATTTGCAGTCGCCATGCAGAAAGGATGCTGATGGCATCGTTACCATGGCTAGCGGATAAATCCGGATACCCTTCAATCAGAAGAAGAGCGGCGGTTTGCTCATAGCTGTATATGTTTTTTTGCATGGCTAAGTCAAGGTGTAGGGTCGAGCAACGTGGCACGAAGTCTGTTTACCCCGCCGGCTCCTGCACAGAGAGCTAGGGTGCTGATTAGTTGATGATGCAAAATTCCCTCCTTATCGGGATTCAACAGGTGCAGCACAGCTCCACGCCGAAGGTTCATTCGCTCTTCAATCAAATCACCTAGGCGTTTTTTGAGTAGCAGCCAGCGTTGTTGAGTAAGACAAGCCGGTTCACGGCTTGAAAGTAACTGGTGAAGCATCGGGTAGAGACGTTCAGCCATCGCGCACACCAAACAGATCATGGATTCAGCATCAACTGGATCTAGCTGTTCGCGTCGCGTGGTGCGACGCAAGGGGTTATGACACCGACGCTTCCACAGTTCAACTCGATTAGGAAACTGGGTTTGAAACCCCATCTGGTGGCTCGTCCAAAGCATCGCTTCACTACCGTTAAGGTCGAGGGCTTCAATAGTGAGCAATAGAAGATCGAGACGCTGAACACCACGACGGCTGAGGCGGGCACCAGAACCAGGTTGCGTTGGGGTTTTTGTCACGGCTGCGATGACACCAAGAGTCACATCCTCTCGTCGCCTAGCTTTGGATCTTCGATTGCATAGTTCAGAATGGTTCCAGATTGTTTCAAACCCGAGATTCTCTATCAGAGATACTGACTCGATATTTAGCTTACCCGAAGTTACTGCAGAAGTGATCCAACAGCTTGCGCTTATTTGTGAAAGCGCTAACTTGGATTCAATCGTTTAGTACTGAATACCGAGAGTTCATTAATTTCATGTATAGGGTATTTATTTACTGTAATCCTGACTCTAATTTTGGTGCGAAAATTTGGAAAGTCGCTGGAACACGTGGTTAATACATTACACTTTTAAGCTTAGATAGCGAGATGTTGGGAAATCAAAACTGATGCCTTGTCTAGATAACCTCAAATTCTTGTTGCGGATGATCCAATCGCTACGGAGGTATCACTATGATTGATATTTCAATCGGCAAAACGGTGTCGGCAGACATCAAATGGGTTTTGCCTTTTTACTAAGCTGAAGAGAGTAAACAGTAGAATGGTTCTGTTGAGAATTTTTAATCAACCCATCCAAGTTTTTCTTCGTGACGACTGAGCGTCTTGCCAATCCAGAACTATTTGTAGCTGATCAAGGCTTAGTAAACCAAAGCTCCATAGAACAATTGGTAGGGGTGCTTGTTCTAGTTCGGCTTGCTTTGATCCCAGCTGAAGAGCACTTAAACTCAGGCCAACGCATCTTTGTAGAAACTGTTTCAGTTCCACCGATGCTGTTGGCTGTGGATGGCTACACATCACCATGGCAATACTGATGAGTGGAGCAGTCAGTCTGGCAATGCTCGCCAGATTTGCATTGGACCATCGGTCATTGCCTTAAGACTGAGTTGACGCAGCCCTGCGTTATTGCGCAGAAGTTTTAATAGAACATTTCTGAAAACCATCAAGAACCAGTTGCGATTCGAAAAAACCCGTACGAGTAGGTCGGTAGCAAGACCAACTAGAATTAGGTCTATCCAGCGCTTGCGCCCATAGCGCGCTGCAACATGAGCAGCTGGTCCGCCTTGCTTTACGACACGCATTAAGACGTCGACATCCCGCCAGCATAAGTTCAGTCCTTGACCGCCTACTGGATGACAGCGATGCCCGGCCTCTCCGATGAGGACACCGCGGCCGTGACTCAGTCGATGTGCCAGCATCCATTGCTGAGTGAAAGCTTTAGGCTGGTCCAGCAGAAGATCAGGCTCCATTCCAGGAGGTAAAACGCTAGCCAATTGATCAAGGAAAGTGCTACTGGGCAGTGCGCTACGTTCTTGACACCGGTGCATCGGTGCACTCCAGACAATTTGGAAATTGTTCTTTCCGAGGGGTAGTATGGCGAGGGGGCCTTCCGGACGAAATAGCTCACAAGCCTGATTTGACTTGGCACCCCTGAGCACCACCTTTGCAGTGAGGCACCCTTGATGGTAGCGGTTGAACCAACATCTGATCCCCCAGCTTTCCCGTGTCGGTGACAATGGGCCGTCGGCAGCGACGACCAGGCTGTTCTGTCCCGGGGCCGGTGGCGTAGAACCGCCTAGGTGCAACTGCACCAAGGCCGCTTGTTGTAGGCGACCGAAGAGCATATCCATCAACGGGCGGTGGTCGAGGATCCATCCGATTGCTCGATGACCACGATTTCTCAGTGCTAGATCATCGTTCAAGAACAACACCTGGTGACCCAAAGTCAAATCACGCAGATCTAATCGCTCAAAGGCAATTAGATGATCTTGCAAAGCATCCCATAGCCCGAGTTGGCTCAATAATCGACGACTTGAGTGGGTGATGGCATAAGCACGGCTCCGCGCCTGAAGTGTCTCGGGGCTTTGAGGATCATATAAAACTACGCACCGATTCTGATGAGCCAGTAGTAAAGCCGCCAGGGAGCCGGTTGGACCAGCTCCCATAACATGGATGTCAAATGAGTTGCTTGCTATCAACCTAGGCCGAGCAATCCTTGGGTGAAAGCTTCTCCTCCCATGGCGATTTCGGTGGCAAGTAGGGCAATAAACCCGAGCATGGCCATCCGGCCGTTTAGTTTCTCAGCGCGTTCATGAAAACCCCAGCCCTGCTCAGCCTCTACCACCTGCATGCGGGGTTCAGTGGCAAAGGCGTTGAGACGGCCTCCATCCTCGGTAGTGACAGTGGTACCGCGGATTACCGGGGAAGAAGAAGTGAATTGAGTCATAAAGCAAGTGTTGACGTCTTTGCAACGAAGTGTAAACCAACCTTGCGGAATGTTTGCAAATGGATGGTCAGTTTTCGACTTGATGGGCAAGACGTAGCTGGCAAAGCTCTTCAAACGCCGGCCGTAGCAGGAAAGGGTATTCTCCAACCCACATACGAAGTCCTGGCAGCCAGGCATCGCTGAGGGCCGCTACCCGTGAAAAATCTCTTCTCTCACTCAGGACTAAACATTGAATTGCTGTTCCAGGATGGATTAACTGGTGTTTTTTATTCATGGGGAAGGCTACCTTGCCCAGATAGCCCTCTTCATCTTCAATCTCCAGTAACATCCAGGTACATCGGTTTTCGACAATTTGAAGTTTTCCGCGGCTATCTGCCTGTTCGTAGCGGTTACTGACACGCTCTTGGGTAACGATGTTAGCAACTTCACCCTTAAAAAGAGCGGCTGCGGGATAGCGCCGCAGCGTAGCATTGCGCCGGCCTGCTTGGATAACCGGTCCCCAAAGGACGTAAAGTAGGAACACCACACCGGCGATAAGCCAAAAAGGTCCCCAGCGACCGGACATTTGGCTTTGACTGATCAGTAATGAAATGACGCCACCGATCGTGGCGATCATTACCCGCTGCAAAATCTTTTGCGGAGATCCGAGTGAGAATCGAAACTGACTACCTGTGGCCACAGCCGGGATGAGCCGCTGCAGTTCACCAGGACGAAGCGGAACCATCATTTAAATAAGCCGTTCAAGACCGTAGACCAGTTGTTTCAGAGAACCAACCTTTCTCACTGTGAGCAGCACCCCAGCCATGTAAGCCGATCGATCAATTGTGTCGTGGCGAAGGGTGTACGTCTCGCCAAGAGCACCAAATATGACTTCTTGGTGTGCTACAAGGCCGGGTAATCGCAAAGAGTGCAAGCGCAAACCACTTTCCCGCAATCCTCCCCGTGAACCTGATAACGATTCATATTCATCTACTTCAGCCTGATTAAAGCTCTTGCCAAGGTCTTCCATTAATTCAGCGGTTTTGATGCAGGTGCCACTAGGTGCATCTGCTTTGCAGTTGTGGTGAAGCTCAATAAGTTCGGCGTTGTTGTAAAACCGGGCCGCCGCCGCCGCCGCTTGCTGTAGAAGCACCATGCCAACGGAAAAATTGGGAATTACTGCCCCACCCATAGAGGCCTTGGTAGAAAACTCAGTAAGGTCGCTGAGCTGATCGGAATTCAGCCCCGTGGTGCCGATGACAGGATGAATACCGTAAGCAATAGCTGTTCTGGTGTGCTCAAAGACCACGGATGGATGCGTGAAGTCCACTAAAACAGCTCTTTGGTCAGAATTTCGAGCTGACTGGCTCACCGCGCAGAGGCAACCTTCAAAATCGGCAGTGACAGCCACCCCAAGATCCTTGAGACCCATCTCCACTCCTACGTCAAATCCTTCTTTGCCAGGAGTGTTATCGATGGCGCCAACGAGCTCACAGTCCCCAGAATTAACAACAGCTGTAACGACTTCCGTACCCATACGGCCGAGGGCACCCGCGACGACAACGGGAATCTGAGAGGTCATCGAAGCGGAGCAAACATTCCAGAGCCTATGTGCTCACTTATGTAAACCCTAATCGAAACCAATCGAAAGCTTTTGTGCCCGGGTTATGGGATCGCCGTAGTGTTTCTCATTAATAGCCAAAAGTGCACAGATGTTCACACAGGTCTGCTCCGCTAATCGCCGCGTTGCCCCTGTTGAAGGTCAGAGTCACAAATTTGTGATGAAAGCGGTTTATGTGGTGCTTGAACCTCAGTACCAGAATGCCCTAACCCAGGCCGCCAATGTGTTGAACGCGTCACAAGTCGATCTTGGGATCGAACTGAGCGGATATCTGATCGAGGAACTGCGTGATAATGACAATTACGCCGGTTTTTGCGCTGATGTGGCCGAGGCCGATGTGTTTATTGCTTCGTTGATCTTCATCGAGGATTTGGCGCAGAAAGTGGTGGAGGCTGTTGTTCCCCATCGGGAACGTTTAAAAGCTGTTGTGGTGTTCCCCTCTATGCCGGAGGTAATGCGCTTAAACAAGTTGGGCAGCTTCTCAATGACTCAGCTGGGTCAAAGCAAGAGTGCAATTGCAGGTTTCATGAAGAAGCGGAGGGAAGCCAGTGGAGCTGGTTTTCAGGACGCCATGCTCAAACTGTTGAACACGCTCCCCACGGTTCTCAAGTACTTGCCCGTGGAGAAGGCACAGGACGCGCGCAGTTTCATGCTTAGTTTTCAGTATTGGCTGGGAGGAACTCCAGAAAATCTTCGCAACTTCTTCTTGATGTTGGCCGACAAGTATGTGTTCCCTGTCGCTGAGGGCGAAGAACATTTGGCTATGCAAGTCGCAGAGCCAGAAATCTTTCCCGATTTGGGGATTTGGCATCCGCTCGCTCCCTCAATGTTTGAAGACTTGAAGGAATATCTCAACTGGAACTCTAGTCGAACTGATTTATCAGAACAGGCCCGTTCCGGCCCTGTGATCGGTTTGATACTACAGCGCAGCCATATTGTCACCGGAGATGACGCTCATTACGTCGCCACTATTCAAGAAATGGAATATCGCGGTGCACAGGTAATTCCGATTTTCTGCGGAGGACTTGATTTCTCGAAACCCGTCAATACTTTTTTCTATGATCCGCTTCATCTAGATCAGCCCCTGGTAGACGGCGTAGTTTCCTTGACGGGATTTGCCCTCGTAGGTGGTCCAGCCCGCCAAGATCACCCTAAGGCTATCGAATCGTTGAAAAAGCTTAATCGTCCATACATGGTGGCGTTGCCACTGGTGTTTCAGACTACCCAAGAATGGGAGGGAAGCGACCTTGGCCTTCATCCGGTGCAAGTTGCTCTGCAGATCGCGATCCCTGAGCTAGATGGCGCTATCGAACCCATTGTGCTGTCCGGCCGTGATGATGCAACCGGAAAAGCACACACTCTGCAGGATCGTGTTGATGCGATTGCTGAACGGGCTATCCGTTGGTCCTCTTTGCGAATAAAGCCTCGTATCGACAAAAAGCTAGCCATCACTGTGTTCAGCTTCCCTCCTGATAAAGGCAATGTCGGTACTGCCGCCTATCTAGATGTTTTTAGTTCGATCCACTGCGTGATGCGGGAGATGAAAGCCAAGGGGTACAACATAAAAGATTTGCCAAATACCCCAAAGGATTTGCTCGAGGCTGTAATCCAATCCCCTGATGCGACTAAAGGATCCCCGGAGCTCTCCATCGCCCATCGTATGAGCGTCGAAGAGTACGAGCTGCTTACCCCTCACTCGACACGTTTAGAAGAGAATTGGGGTAAACCTCCTGGAAATCTTAATAGTGATGGCCAAAATCTCTTGGTATTTGGTAGACATTTCGGCAATATTTTTGTAGGTGTACAGCCCACCTTTGGATACGAGGGTGACCCGATGCGCCTTCTGTATTCCCGAAGTGCAAGTCCGCACCATGGTTTTGCTGCGTATTACACCTATCTTCAAAAGATTTGGAAAGCGGATGCCGTCCTTCATTTCGGGACGCATGGTTCGTTGGAATTCATGCCCGGCAAGCAAATTGGTATGAGTGAAAATTGCTATCCTGACTCTCTGATTGGTGCGCTGCCCAATCTTTATTACTACGCTGCCAATAACCCTTCGGAGGCCACCATTGCCAAGCGTCGTGGTTATGCCTCCACAATTAGTTACCTCACACCTCCCGCAGACAACGCTGGTCTTTACAAGACTCTAAAAGAGTTAGGAGAACTAGTGGGTTCTTATCAGCAGTTGCGTGAAAGTGACCGTGGTGTACAAATCGTCAAGACAATTATTGAAACAGCGCGTCAGTGCAATTTTGATAAGGACGTTGCTCTACTTAAAGAAGATGCGGTTTCAGTAGATCTTGATGGACGCGACGCCTTGGTTGGCGCTGTGTATCGACAACTGATGGAAATAGAGAGCCGTTTATTGCCTTGTGGTCTGCACACCATTGGTCGACCCCCTACAGCCGAGGAGGCGATAGCTACCTTAGTGAGCATCGCTTCACTGGAACGTGAAGAAGATGGTTTATGTTCGTTGCCTGGTCTTCTTGCAGATGCGATCGACCGCGATATTAACGATGTTTACCAAGGCAGTAACGACGGGATCCTAGCCGATGTGGAGCTTTATCGCTCTATTACTAAGACATCCCGTGCTGCTGTCGGAGCGATGGTTCATTCGTTGAGCGGTCTTGATGGTCGGGTAACCATGCGCAACAGCCTTGGCTGGTTGCACAGCCTAGCTACCCGCTTTGGTCTCAAGCTTCCATCTCCTTGGCTACGAGTTTGCTGCAACGACGGTTTCACTCGGGTCAACTCTACCGCACTTGACGATCTATTTGGTTACCTGCGTTTTTGTCTAGAGCAGATCTGCACCGATATGGAGATGGATAGTCTACTGAAAGCCCTTGATGGTGAATACATTCTTCCCGGGCCAGGTGGTGATCCAATTCGTAATCCTAATGTGTTGCCTAGCGGTAAAAACATTTATGCCCTAGATCCCCAGGCAATTCCTACCCGTGCTGCGGTTTTATCGGCCAAGGGGGTGGTTGATAAGCTGATTGAACGACAACGAAAGGAACAAGGCACTTGGCCGGAAACAATTGCTTGTGTGCTTTGGGGAACAGATAACATCAAAACCTATGGCGAATCTCTAGCTCAGATTCTTTGGTTTGTTGGCGTGAAGCCAATGCCCGATTCAGTTGGTCGTGTAAATAAATTGGAGCTTATTCCACTTCAGGAATTGGGTCGTCCTCGCATCGACGTGGTAGTAAATTGTTCCGGTGTGTTCCGAGATTTATTTATAAATCAAATGGCCTTGATTGATCAGGCCGTCAAGATGGCTGCTGAAGCAGAAGAGCAAATTGAGCAAAATTTTATTCGCAAACATGCCTTAGAACAAGCAAATAAAGAAGGTGTCAGCCTGCGTGACGCTGCTTGCCGTGTGTTTTCTAATGCTAGTGGAAGTTATAGTTCTAACATTAATTTAGCGATCGAAAATAGTACTTGGGAAAAAGAGAATGAGCTCCAAGAGATGTATCTTTCTAGAAAGACTTTTGCTTTCAATGCAGACAACCCTAGCGAAATGAATCAAAGAAGGGATGTATTTGAATCAGTTATGAAGACTGCCGACGTGACTTTTCAAAATTTAGATTCGGCAGAAATTTCACTCACTGATGTGAGTCACTATTTCGACTCCGATCCCACCAAGCTAATCGCTGACCTTAGGGACGATGGCAAATCACCTATCAGTTACATCGCAGACACTACGACAGCAAATACTCAAGTTCGTTCCTTAAGTGAAACGATTCGTCTTGACTCCCGTACAAAATTGCTCAATCCCAAATGGTACGAGGGAATGCTCAATTCTGGTTACGAGGGTGTACGTGAGGTAGCTAAGCGTCTTAATTTCACCCTCGGATGGAGCGCTACCAGCGGTTCAGTCGACAACTTTATCTATGAAGAAGCAAACGAAACATTTGTTAATGATTCTAAAATGTGTAAGCGTCTTTTGGAGCTGAATCCCAATAGCTTCCGTCAGATTGTCGGCACTTTGCTTGAGGTGCATGGTCGCGGTTACTGGCAAACGTCCGACGATAACATTAAGCAACTGCAAGAACTTTACCAAGAAGTAGAAAATCAGATTGAGGGAATTGTAACTAATTGATTGTTTTAAAATCATTAAATTTCTTAAAAATAATTTTGAGAATTACTTCTTCTACACACAAAGATCTTATTTGTTTGATTAGTAATCTTTTTATCTGTGCTTGTAATTGTAAAAATAGATTTTGTAAAAAGTAAAATTTTTCTAGAAACCTTTAGTATAGATTACTCTTAGTTATATTAAAACATGCGAGAAATAAGAGATTGTCAATAACTTTTCAGTATCTTGGTTAATTCTAATTGGGTTGTCTATGCTTCCAGTGTAGTTCTATATAGTTTTAGGCCCAAATTTGTTTTATAATCTAAAGATTAATCACAGTACAAAGTAATTTATTTATGTAGCAAACTCTAGCAGGTATTAATTTTACTTACTCTTATACTAAATTGTATCTTATTTTTAATGGAATAATTTGCACATTACCTCGGTGTACTACTTTGCCCCGTTATGGGTGATCCAAGACTTTCCTCTCTACCAAAGCTCTGTGGCCATCTGCAATATTTGAGAAATTGGACCTACATCATGCACACGAACAATCGCTACTCCAGCTTGAGCACACCGGCAGACTACAGCCGCTGTACCCCATAGTCGTTCCTTTGGCCTTGGTTCCTTTAGCACCGCACCAATAAATCGCTTACGTGAGGGACCTAAAAGTAGCGGAAATCCATCTTGGTTGAGCTGTTCAAGCTCTCTCAGAAGTTGAAGATTTTGATCGTGGGTTTTAGCAAAACCTAATCCTGGATCCCAAATAATTTGAGAAGGTTCCACCCCGGCTTTGATTGCTTTGTCCGTGCGTTGTCGCAAACCTGTCAGTACATCTGTCGTGACATTGTTGTAAACGATTAATTGATCCATACTTTGACTATTTCCTCGGCTGTGCATTAGGACAATCGGGCAATGAGCTTCTGCCACAACTCGCAAAAGTTCTGGATCTCGACAGCCTCCACTCACGTCATTAATCCAGTTCGCCCCAGCTTCGAGAGCGGCAGCCGCTACAGGTGCCAAAAATGTATCAACGGATATCAAGGCATCAGGACAGTGGCTGCGGATCTCTATCAGGGGTGGGAGGAGACGATGACACTCTTCTTCAGCGCCCACCTCTTCTGCACCAGGTCTCGTGCTTTGGGCTCCCAGGTCAAGAACGTCAGCACCCTGGTGCAACTGTTTTTGTGCTTCTTCAATGGCTTGATCCGGCTTAAAGAACTGTCCACCATCGCTGAAGGAATCAGGTGTGATATTGATCACCCCCATCACAGCCGTGCGTTCTTGCCATCCAGCAGGCCATTTCTTGGATTTAGACAGTCTGATAGTTGGCAATGCGCGCAAAGCTGTCGGGTTTAAGTGAAGCTCCACCAACAAGAACGCCATCGATATCACTCATCGCCATTAGCTCATCGATGTTGCCTGGCTTAACCGAACCTCCGTATTGAATAACCAAGTCGGGAGATCCCACCCAACTGCGGATTAGACCACAAATGCGATTGGCTTCCGTCGCTTCGCAAGTTTTACCCGTACCGATTGCCCATATGGGCTCGTAAGCCACCACTAACTGATCGGCATCAAGACCTTCTAGTCCCTGCTCGATCTGACGGCGAATCACGCGCTCCGCCTCACCGCGTTCTCGCTGTTCGTCTGACTCGCCAACACAGACAATGGGAATAAATCCGTTTGCCTGGGATGATAAAGCTCTGTTATTGATTTGCTCATCGCTTTCACTAAAATACTTACGTGGCTCGCTATGACCCACGATCGTGTAGTTCACATCATGTTCTTGGAGCATAGATGGTGAAATCTCTCCGGTAAATGCGCCTTCCCTTTCCCAATGAACGTTTTGGCTGGCTAATGCAACTGAGCTGTCCTCACAAAGACGGGCCATTGTAGAGATGGCTGTGAAGGGAGGTGCCAACACCAAATCGCGATCATTCGGTGTGTCAGCGACGAGAGGAAGGAAGGCACCCATGAACTCCCTAGCCTGGGCACAGGTCATATGCATCTTCCAGTTGCCGGCGATCACTGGTCTACGCACGGTTTCGTTTCTGTTTAGATTGAAGCCAACTTACGGCCGGCCCGGTCGTGATTTAACTCCTCCACAATGCATTCTTCGCCAGTAAACACAACTCGATCTCCCGCGCCTAGTTGACGCCCACGCCGCACTTCAACAGATCCATTCACCTCTACCTCGCCCATTTGAATGCGTTGCTTGGCTTCGCTACCGGTGGATACCCAGCCTTTCCACTTGAGGTACTGACCTAACTTCATTCGCGAGGGAACTCCGCCTGGCATTGGTACTGTGCCACTATGCCAGGATTTATTCAAACCGGTTTTTATCGATTGCTGCCGCTGTTACGTCCACATCTGTTGCGGCTAGCTTGGGGTGGCTTGTGCATAATTATTTATATTGGTAGTTTCCCGCTCCTCGTTTACCTGGCCGGTGAGCTATTCCCAGCTCTGGGGTCTGGTAATTTGGTGCGCGTGTTTCAACTGCTTGGCGTAGCAATAACGATTTTTTCAGTGCAAAAGATCGCTCAGTTCGGCCAAGATTCTCTGTTGGCAGGCCCTGCACTACAAGTGAGTCGACGGTTGCGCAGTGACTTGTTTCGCCATTTGCAGAGGGTTGAACTAAGGGCTCTTGAAAAGTTATCGGTTGGTGATCTCACTTATCGACTTACCGAAGATGCTGATCGTGTCGGAGAGGTTCTTTATAAGACCTTCCACGATACTCTTCCTAGCTTTTTGCAGTTGGTTATCGTGTTGTTAACCATGCTTTGGCTTGATTGGAAGCTCACGCTGGCGATCTTATTATTAGCTCCAATCATCATCTTGTTGATTAACCGATTTGTGGCACAGGTAGTGGTAGCCACTGAACTTAGTCAAACTAAGGTGAGCAAGCTTGCCGGGCTCCTGGGTGAGGCAATTGAAGGGTTACCGCTAGTGCGTGCTTTTGCGGCTGAGTCTTGGCTTCAGGATCGTTTTGAAAAAGAAATTGACCAGCATCGACGAGCACGGCAGCGTACCTACAGCCTCGTTGCCCTCCAGCATCCCGTTGTGGGCATCATTGAGGTGATGGGCCTCTTTACCGTGCTTGCTCTAGGTACTTGGCGGATTCAAACTGGCGATCTCGACATTGCAGGCTTTAGCAGTTACCTAACTGGCTTAGTCATTTTGATTGATCCCATCGCACATCTCATCAGCAATTTTAATGAGTTTCAGCAGGGACAGGCATCCTTTCGCCGCCTTCGTGCCATTAAATGTGAACCGCAAGAGCCTGCTGATCATGAAAATGCAGTGTCTCTTAGTCAACTTAAAGGACAACTTATCTTTGAACAGGTGAGTTTTGGTTATGACCCCGCTCAGCCAATATTGCACCAACTCAATTTGCATGTTCAAGCGGGTCAGGTTCTTGCCCTAGTTGGTCCATCGGGGGCCGGAAAAAGTACTATTTTCTCATTGCTCTTGCGTTTCAACACCTGCCAGGAAGGTCGCATCCTTTTAGATGGCCATGATCTGAGTTGGTTGCGGGCTCGTGATTTGCGTCTTCAGGTTGCCCTAGTTCCTCAAAGAACTACCATTTTTTCAGGAACAATTGCTGAGGCTGTGCGATTTGGCCGCCCAGCAACAGATGCTGATGTAAGAAAAGCCGCACTTCTAGCGAATGCTGATGAATTTATTGGCGATTTGCCTGATGGCTATGAAACTGTGCTGGAGGAACGAGGTACTAACATGTCGGGTGGTCAGCTGCAACGTATTGCCATCGCCCGTGCTGTGCTCGGCAACCCTGCACTTCTACTCTTAGATGAAGCCACGAGCGCTCTCGACGCCGAATCAGAAGCTGCGGTTCAGCTCGGTTTGAAGCAGGTGATGACAGGACGCACAGTAATTGTGATCGCCCATCGCCTTGCCACGGTCCAGGAAGCTGACCAAATTATTGTTTTAGAACGCGGCTCAATCGTTGATAGTGGCACTCATGATTCTTTGATGCAATGCGGCGGTCGATATAGGGAGCTTTGTGAGCGACAATTCATCCGCGACCTGCAGAATAGATAAATTCTCTCGCACTTTACACATTAGCTTCGATTACTCTTGGCAGTAGCAACAATCGGTGATTAACTCGGTGTCTAAAAATCTCATTTTAACATTTTAAGGCAGGCATTATGTTGTTAATGTCTTTGCTTAATATTATAAAGATCATGTTAGTTGCCGATACTTGTTTAAACTTGAATCAACAAAAAATAAACTTCAAAATTTTGACTGTTGGTTGTTAGAATTAGCCATGCAATTGAGCAAAAATTGCAGTTGATAACCACAAAGTCTAAAAGCTAAGATAACTTTATTATTTTAAGTTAAAAAGAAAATGTGTCTCTTAGACTCGTTTTCTTATGCGAAAGTTACTTTAACTAGTTTCTGATCTCAGAGTAGCAAATTATGGGAATAAATTTAGGAACGGTCCGGATAGTAAGAATAAAGCCACCATCAAGGGTAGTGTTATTGCGGAGTTTGATAAGGCTATTTTTCACGATGTCTAACAGTTAGCTAATCTCAGGAAAATCATCGACTAATCTTTTAGATCTTTCCACTAATGCGTTAAAACGCCTTCGTCCTGCCTTGGCGATAAGTTTAACCTAACGATATTCATGATTCATGACTATCGTTAGGTTAAAGAATTGATTGAAAACAATTAGCTCAAAGTGTTTTTAGATCCTCAAAACGGAAGGTCTGAGAGCCAGCTTCGCACTCGATGATACGTTCTTTCAACACCCAGGGACCACCGTTGGTCAGCGGTATGAAAGTGTCCTTAAAACTGTTTTTACCCCCGCGCGGCTCACCGGTGGATGGGTCAGAGTACTGGCTTGTGTAAGCACTGCTCAAGTATCCAGACCCGGTATCGGTAGTTTCGGTAGTGAAGATAGTCACCACTGTGCCATGAATGTGACGGTGAACCATCGTCACCACGTCGTCTTTAATACGATAGCGGTCTCCCTCGCCTTTACCACCTACTAGCACCTCAGTACCGACAATATCGGTCTCCCCTGCTGTAAAGGTATTGTCGCCATGGGTAGTCTTAAAGTCTCTACGTACTCGATGGATAGCAATCTCCCAGAGCTGCGAGTTTACAGCTTTCAAAACTTGTTCGTCATCAATCCCCTGAACTTTAGACTTGAGGCCAGCATTGAGCTCAAATGTCCCTTTGAAGCAACGATCACCTTGTGCCCAGAAGCAATGTCCTTGGTAACCAGAAAAGTCAGGATCCCAAGTGTATCGATTTTCGTATGCCCGCTGAAAAGCCTCGCGTAGGTCGCAACCAGGCCTGATGGGTGTGAACGTGGTCGTCATATTTTTTAGCTGGGTCCAACCGCTGAATTCACATAGTATGCAGTTATAAGCCAGAATGGATGTCTTGCAAGGCGTAGATGCTAAGGGTTGGCTCTGCCTGCATCGCTACTATAGCTTCTACCGCGGCGCGTGCCCCAGCGAGAGTAGTCACCGTTGGCACAGCATAGTCGAGGGCAGCGCGACGCAGGTATTTATCGTCATAGGCCGCTTGGCGACCTATCGGCGTGTTGATCACCAGTTGTACCTGGTTGGAACGGATCATATCCTCAATGTTAGGACGTCCTTCGTGTACCTTGAGGACTGGTTGCACCTTTAGCGCAGCTTGTTCGAGAGCTTTAGCTGTTCCAGCAGTAGCTATTAGCTCGAAACCAATATCAATCAAGCGAGCCGCTACAAGTACGAGTGCTGGTTTGTCTCGATCGTGTGTCGATAGAAAAGCGGTTCCCGCGGTGGGAAGGGCTTCTCCTGCGCTAATCTCAGCCTTGGCATAGGCTATCCCGAAGCTTGTGGCCGAGCCCATAACCTCACCTGTAGAACGCATCTCAGGCCCCAATACAGTGTCAGCGCCAGGGAAACGTCGGAAAGGAAGAACGGCTTCTTTGATGGATTGCAAGGGGGGTTGCGGCTCCTCCATGAGTCCTATATCAGCTAGTCTTTCTCCTGCCATCAGTCTTGTCGCAATACGAGCTAGAGGTTGGCCGGTCGCCTTGGCAACAAAGGGAACCGTGCGGGATGCACGAGGATTGGCCTCAATTACGTATACCGTCTCTTGGTTATGGATATCACGCTGCACCGCGAACTGAAGATTAATCAATCCCTGCACCTTTAAGGCGACAGCTAGAGCCTTACTCCACTCTCTGATTGTGTGAAGTGCAGAGTCACCGAGTGAGACCGTTGGCAGGCAGCAAGCCGAGTCTCCAGAATGAATCCCTGCCGGTTCGATATGCTCCATTAAACCTCCGATGACAGCGTTACCATCCCGATCACACAATGCGTCAACGTCCAATTCGACAGCGTTCTCTAAGTATTGATCTATCAACACCGGATGGTCTAATTCCACTTGAACCGCTTCCTGCATATAATGGTTTAGTTCTTCTTCATCGAACACCACCGCCATTGCACGTCCGCCGAGCACGTAAGAAGGTCTCACCACGACTGGATAGCCCACAACAATGGCGATTGATCGGGCTTCGTCTTCGGTTCGGGCTAAACCATTCCGCGGTTGGCGAATTGATAGACCCCGAAGAATCGATCCAAATTGTTCTCGATCCTCGGCGCGGTCGATAGATTCGGGCGATGTTCCCCAAATCTGTGTCCCAGTGGCCTGTCCGTCTTCGCTATTTAGCCAGCGCATGAGCGGAACAGCAAGCTTAAGGGGCGTTTGTCCCCCGAATTGAATCACAACACCGTCAGGAGACTCCTCCTCGATGACATTAAGGACATCCTCGAGCGTAAGAGGTTCAAAGTACAAGCTATCGCTAGTGTCGTAGTCGGTCGAGACGGTTTCAGGATTACTGTTCACCATCACGGTGGTAATGCCTTGCTCCCGTGCAGAGAAGGAGGCGTGGCAGCAGCAATAATCGAACTCGATGCCCTGGCCGATTCGGTTCGGACCGCCCCCCAGAATCATCATCTTACGCCTATTGGTACTGCGGCTCACCTCAGTGATACCCGACAGGGTGATTAGCTTTCCTCCAGAATCAAGCTTCTGGAGTGGTCGCTCGTACGTGGAGTAGTGATAAGGCGTTGTGGATGCAAATTCTGCTGCACAAGTATCCACTGTTTTAAACACAGCCTGGATACCGAGTTTTTTACGATGACTACGTACGCTGAGCTCATCGGACCCTGTGCACCAGGCGATCTGACGATCAGAGAAACCGAGCTGTTTAATTTTAAGTAGTGTTGGGGCGTCCAGGTCATCCAGTTGTCGCCCCCTTATCAGGGAAGATTCCGCATCGACGATGCAACGAAGCTTTGCCAGGAACCAGTGATCAATGCCACTGATACGGTTAATCTCCGCGTCGCTACGGCCGCGCATCATCGCTGTGCGCACTGTGAGGATACGTTCTGGGGAAGGAGTTCGCAGGAGGCGATCGATTTCGCTATCGCTGAGATTTGGTTCCTCCCTATCGCCTCCCCATCCTGAAAAGCCGATTTCTAACGAACGCATCGCCTTTTGGAAAGACTCTTCGAAACACCGACCGATGGCCATTGACTCCCCAACCGATTTCATCGATGTAGTGAGGACAGCAGGACTTCCCCTAAATTTCTCAAATGCAAATCGAGGAATCTTCGTTACCAAATAATCAATAGTAGGTTCGAAGCAGGCTGGCGTTTTGCCTGTAATGTCATTTACGATCTCGTCGAGTGTATAGCCGACAGCGAGACGCGCAGCAATCTTGGCTATCGGAAAACCAGTCGCCTTGCTAGCAAGAGCTGAAGATCTACTCACCCTGGGATTCATTTCGATAACCGCCACATCACCATTGGCTGGGTTGATAGCGAACTGAATATTGCTGCCGCCCGTAGTCACACCGATTTCGCGGATAATAGCAATCGATTGGTCGCGTAGTCGCTGATATTCTCGGTCTGTCAGGGTTTGTGCAGGAGCCACGGTGATCGAATCCCCGGTATGAACTCCCACTGGGTCGAGATTTTCGATGCTGCACACGATCACGACGTTATCCGCTAAATCGCGCATCACTTCCAATTCGAATTCCTTCCAACCGAGTAGAGACTGCTCAATTAGGATCTGAGACACCGGGCTTGCTTTTAAGCCGCTTTTGCAGATAGCGGCATACTCTTCAGGGTTATACGCAATTCCTCCACCACTTCCTCCCAAGGTGAAAGCGGGTCTAATTATCCGCGGAAAGCCACCGATGTCAGCTCCCACCACTTCCGCTTCATCCAAAGTCGAAGCGATGCCGGATGGGCACACATTCACTCCAATCCGCTCCATCGATTGCTTGAATAAAAAACGGTCCTCGGCTTTTTGGATTGCTTGTAAGTCAGCACCGATGAGCTCCACACCGCAACGATCCAGTGTTCCGTTCTTGGCTAAAGTGACAGCGAGATTCAAGGCTGTTTGGCCGCCCATTGTGGGAAGTAGAGCATCGGGACGCTCTTTCTCGATGATCTGCGTCACCACCTCCAAAGTGAGCGGCTCGATATAGGTGCGATTGGCCATGCTGGGGTCGGTCATGATCGACGCTGGGTTGGAATTCACCAACACCACTTCGAAACCTTCTGCTCTCAAGGCTTTGCAAGCTTGGGTCCCGGAGTAATCAAACTCACAGGCCTGTCCAATCACAATCGGACCGGAACCTACCAGGAGGATGCGACGCAGATCGGTCCGCCGGGGCATGAGTTAACGCACTAAGCTGAATACAGCCAGCCTCTCACGCAGCTATAGCCAAGGCCAATAACCTATTTTCTGCCCTCGGCCTTGACCTCGCTACGGTAACGAGACAAAGATTTTACTGACGCAATGAGTGAGCTTCAGCGCCTCAAGGGGTTGCTGCCGCCGGAGATGCAGAGCTGGGTGTTTGTGGAGTCGGCAACGGCCATTAGTCCTCCGCTGATCACCCTCGAAGAGATTGGCGTTGATGAGATCGAAGTCCAGGTGGATATCGATCAATGGGACAGCCTAGCCCTGGACCATCGCAACCTGCTGTTTTGGCATGAGGTTGGTCGTATTCAGAATGACACGATTCCTCGTGATGGTTGGGAGATGGCTGCTTTGGCTATCGGTCTTGGCGGTGCTATTGGCGAGCTCTGGGTGCAAGATGGACTCCTGCTAATGATGGCCTTAGGACTTTCTGGTTTTGCAGGGTATCGCCTGTACTTGAAGAACAATTCCGAAAAGCGTTTACAAGACGCTATTGCTGCTGATGAGCGTGCGATTAGCCTGGCATGTCAGTTTGAATACAGTGTTCCTAACGCCTATCGCAGTCTAGCCGGTGCTCTAAAGGAGCTTGCGAGCAAAACCCGTAAAAAGCGCCATCGCAGTTTTTATGAAGAGCGTTTAGAAGCTTTACGCAAGAGCGCAAGTAGAGCACGTGCTGAGATGGCACAACAAGAAGGTTCGCGTAATTCGGTCACCAGTGAGAACGTTTATGGATAGTGAACAGTTGGCCGAACTTGCAGCTGATGCGTGTGATGATCGCAAAGCTGCGGATATTCGCTTGATCAGGATTGATGAAGTATCGAGCTTGGCCGACTGGATGGTGATTGCTGGTGGTCGGTCAGATGTTCAAGTCCGGGCAATCGCCCGATCCGTCGAAGATCGCTTGGAACACGAAGCAGCACGTCTACCACTGCGTAAGGAAGGCTTAAACGAAGGATGCTGGGCACTTTTGGATTATGGGGAGCTCATTGTTCATGTGCTTATGCCTGATCAACGTCGCTATTACGACCTGGAAGCTTTTTGGAGCCACGGTGAAAGCCGTACGTTCCTAGCTTCATCACTATTAGAAGGCTGACAACATGACTGAGGCAGCACCCTGCCCTGTACCTGCTGAGCAGCGTCCTCTCGAAGAGTTTCAGCAACTATCGTCGTCCTGGTTCTTTTCCTGGCCGGTAGGCGAGGGTTTGGGCTTGGTTAGGAATCTTGTTGTGAGTTGGATGTTGACCTTTCCCGTCTGCACTCTGGTAGCAAGTGGGAGTTGGACATTGAAACAAGACCCTCCACGATTAATCGCCGCTGGCGCAGTCGCTGCTCTTGTTTTTCCCTTGTTATTGCTGGTGCGGCAATGGCTTGGTTGGAGCTATGTGATGAAACGACTATTAGATGAATCTGTTGACTACGAGGAATCAGGTTGGTACGACGGCCAAACTTGGAAGAAACCTTCGTCTTGGCGCGATCGAGATCTCTTGGTGGCGCGCCATGAGGTTCGTCCTATTCTTGGGCGTCTCGGCCGTGTGATGGCTACAGCAGCGAGTTTGATGCTTGGCGGCGCAAGCCTTTGTCAGGTTCTCTAATTGAATCGCCTCTAAGCAATGACCTTCTCATCGGGTTTCAGCGTTATTTCCCGATCCGAACCTACACAGCTTCAAGTCATCCTACGTCGGGGGGGCATCGCCGAATCTATCCATCGTGTGTATGTCGTTGTGTCCGATGGCCAGGGTCGTGTGTTGATGTCTGCAGGCGATACAGGGTTTAAGACGTTTATTCGATCTGCTCTAAAACCCTTTCAGGCTCTCCCCTTTCTCAGCAGTGGTGCGGCTAACCAGATGGATGTTGGTGATCGGGGGATTGCGATTAGTTGCGCATCGCATGCCGGGACTAATTACCATGCCCGCGAGGTGTTCAAACTTTTGTGGAAAGCTGAATTAGACCCCAGTCAGTTGCAATGCCCTGTACCAGTTTACGGTAATAGCCCACTACAGCACAACTGTTCTGGTAAACATGCTGCTTTCTTAGCTACAAGTCACAAGATGTCCTGGCCCACATATAACTATCTCCAGAGCAATCATCCAGTACAAGTAGAGGTAGTTCGTCAGGTTGCGGAATTGTTGGGATTGTCCGCAGATAGGTTTGTGGTAGTGCGGGATAATTGCGGAGCGCCAACGCTTCGCTTGCGATTAGTTCAAATGGCGTTGCTGTATGCCAATCTTGGCGCTTCGCAGCACGCCGAATTGGGACAGATCAGTCGGGCCATGCTTGCATATCCTGAACTCGTGGCGGGGGCAGGACGCTTTGACACCGAGTTAATGCGTCTCAGCCACGGTCAAGTGTTAAGCAAAGGCGGGTCCGAGGGGATTCAATGCCTTAGTCGAATTGGTGAGGGTTTGGGAGTAGCAATTAAAGCAGAAGACGGCTCTCGTCGTGCAAAACAGGCTGCAGCTTTGTATGTGCTGCGCAAAATGGCATGGCTGACCCCTAGCAGTTTGCAAAAGCTTGAAGAACAGGTTTTAGTCCTTACTACTGGGGTTAGTCTCACAGTCAGCGGTGCTTTGCAATCCCACAAAAATGCTTAACACCAAACAGTTACCTTGGTTGGCGCTTTCCATATATCCCTGTATAGTTTACCCATTACCGCGGGGTAGAGCAGTCTGGTAGCTCGTCGGGCTCATAACCCGAAGGTCGGGAGTTCAAATCTCCCCCCCGCCACTAAAATCTGGTCAGGCCCAGGGTTCCCCGTCGGGGACTTTCTCTTATCGCCAGGCCGATTATGAACAGTTCTCGCCAGGCGGCGGGCCATCTTTGGGACGCCATTGTCGTCGGATCTGGAGCTAGCGGCGGCGTAGCAGCCATGACGCTGGCTGGGAAAGGTGTCAGAGTCTTGGTCGTTGATGCGGGCCCTGACCTTACTAGTGACGAAGCATTTGCTGCTGGGCCAGGCAATTTAGTGCGTCGTTTGGCCGGCCTGATAAGCGGTCGCCATCGGTGCCAAGCCCAGCACCCCGGTTACTGGAAGGCAAATCCGCGTTTATACGCTGATGAGCGGTTATATCCCTATCAACATCCGCCGGATCGCCCGTTTCTTTGGACGCGCGGCTTGCAAGTGGGTGGTCGCAGCCTTACCTGGGGAGGGATCACGCTTCGACTTTCCGATGAGGATTTCGCTGGTGTGCAGGTTGATGGCGAAAGGGTGTCCTGGCCCATCAGCAGCCGTGACCTAACTCCACACTATTCAGTACTGGAGAAATTTTTCAAAATTCACGGAGCACATAATAGACCAGGTAGTCTCCCAGACGGCGATATTGAAGCTTGTCTCCCCAGCACAGAGGCAGAGCAACGCTTTGTGAACGCTATTTCTAATCAACTGGGATATAACGCGATTCCTTCCAGGGGATTTGGACCTCACGATCCGAATCGGGACGGTCCTTGGCCACGCTCTAGCAGTTGTGGTAGCACCCTGCCCCGTGCGATGGCAACTGGCCGAGCCCAGCTCCTGCCCAATCACTTGGTGGAGCGTGTGACAATGAGCGCTTCAGGATCGAAAGCCACAGGAGTCATAGTAGTCAACCAAAGGGACGGCACCCGTCACTCGCTCCATGCAGATTTAATTGTGTTGGCTGCTTCCACCATCAATACTGTATCGATTTTACTTCGCTCGAGTGAATACCAACAGCCTGGTGGGCTTGTGGACCCGTCTGGTCGTCTTGGAACACGACTAATGGACCATGTTGCCACTAGTCAGTTCTTTGCGATGCCAGGCCCAAGTTCATACCCTCAGCCGGATTTAACAGGGGCTGGCAGTTTTTTTGTTCCGTTTGGACGCCACCTTAATCAGGCAAACTTCCAAGGCGGCTATGGTTTGTGGGGTGGCATCGGGCGGTTTGATCCTCCACCGTTACTTAAGCGAAAACCTAACACAACCACTGGATTCTTGATTGGTCACGGTGAAGTACTTCCTCGCGCGGAGAATCGGGTGACTTTGCAGGGGCAAGCAGATCGCTGGGGCGTCGCATCACCCCACATCAACTGCAGATGGAGTGTCAACGAATTGTCGATGGTAACGCATATGCGTAAATCCATTAAGGCCTGCATTTTTGCTGCCGGTGGTGAAGCCTTACCAATCAAGGATCTTTTTCATCTCCCTATCCTTGAAGCTTTTTTAAACGGTGCCGTAGCTTTAACTGAAGGCCCTGCACCTCCTGGTTATTACATTCACGAAGTCGGGGGAGCACCGCTGGGATCTGATGAGCGCACCAGCGTCTTGGATCCTAGCAATCGTTTATGGAAAGTTCCTAACTTGCTTGTCGTCGATGGAGCTTGCTGGCCCACCTCTGCTTGGCAATCCCCTACGTTAACAATGATGGCTATCAGCCGCCGCGCCTGTCTTTTGGCACTCAGTAATCAAGCCGAATAAAGAGATCGTCAAGATAGTCCTCACTTACTACCCTGTTATCATTGTCGTTTCGGAAAAGAAAGTAAGCCAAGGCCGAACTCGTTGCCTGGTACTAGTTTCATTTAAGGTGAGAGCAAATTAAATCCTTCATAGCTCTGTACAGTACTTCGGCAATTTCAGCCTCAAGCCTGATACAAGCCGAAACTGAAGCAACTGCAGTATCTGGCTGAACATTAGACTCTATTACACTAGGTTCGTAGCACTCTTGTAGATAATTGCGATCCATTGGAATCTACTTTGACTCGTTGATGTCAATAAGAAAGCCGCACAGGAATGGTATTCATCAAAAGAAATACTTTTGCAAGGTAAGTGGATGAGAGGTTCGTAAGGAATCCATTATTTCTAATGGATTATGCTGATTAAACTGGGATGGCTATCTCCATTATTTACGACCTGATGTGCCTGCCAAGTCAGGCATCGTTTTGAACTTGTTTCCACAAATCCTAATTACTATGAGGCTTTCTGCAGGAATACTTGTAACACTTTTTTGTAGAACTTTGGAAGAAATAACAAAATTATGTTCTTTTTTTTCAAAACTTATGACAAATGATTCACCTGAAATTTCGGTTGTCTCTACTAGAGTTAGCAACGGTAGATATTAAGAAATTTTTGGTTTTTTCTTAAGATTTTTATGGGTAATCTCTGAGGGTCGATGGGATTTGACTCAATGTTGAAGGACCGAGTGGATGGTTAGCATGGGGATAAGAAGCACGGTGGATATGAGCTTCACTATGCTCATCACTACAGTGGTGGGTGTGGCTGTGGGTTCGAGTAGATAGATCATCAAGCTGACAAGCTCCTGTGCATTCCCATTCGCACAGCGTGCAGCTCTCTGCCAGTCCCTCCACATGGCAGTGATTGCTCTCTTGAGCACGTCCTACATCATGTTCAAAGCCGAGCACCTGAGCTCGGTATTTACATAAAGAGCAATTCATCGCTGTATCTCCACGAAGCGCCTCTGCCACGCGCTCGCGAAAGGTATTCAGCACCATTGGGTGATTGCCTAGATAGCCGGCCGATAGGAACTCGACCTCAGGATGATCTGCAGCAACCAGGTTTGTGTGCCGGCGAATTCGACTTATCAGAACCCCTGAAAACAGGAAATATGGGACGACAACAATGCGACGGAACCCCAAGCGCACGGCATGTCGCAGTCCAGGATCTACAAGTGGGAAGGTCACGCCAGAATAGACGGTTTCACCCCAACCGAATCCGAAACCTTCCACTAGCATTCGCATCACTTTGACCACATTGGAGTTAGCATCTGGGTCAGAAGAACCGCGTCCAACCACAACCAGGAGCGTTTCTGAAACCGGGATGTCGTTAGACACTCGTCGCAAGGCCTCTTTTACGCGTGCACCCGCGGCAGCAACCATTAAACGGTCCACTCCTAATTCGCTGCCATAGTTGATAGTCAGCCCTGTCTTAGCTGAATAGTCATTCAATACCGAGGGGATGTCGTTCTTGGCGTGGCCCGCAGCGAATAACATTGCGGGAATGGCTAAGACTTTGTTGATCTTCTGTTGTCGAAGCAAATCCAAACCCCCTTTTAGGGTTGGCTGTGCAAACTCGAGGTAGCCGTACTCCACAGGCATAGGGGCTAGCTGCGGTCGCAGTTGCTCAACCATCTGGGCGAATTCTTTAACAGCAAGATGATTTCGACTGCCATGGCCGCAGATTAAAACCCCGAGGCGTTCACTTGCCGATTCAGCTTGGATGTCGATCAAGGCGCTTGTTTCTCTGTACGAATCGTTTGACCCTATTTGGCATGTAGACATGAATCAGGCCTCTCTTAATCTGCTGAATCCGCAAGCTGCTGATGCCAACCGTCTCGGTTTGCTAAATCCAAGGATCTCCGATCTATCGGATTTACTAAGTAATTGGAGCGGGCCACGGCCATTTCGAATCTGTAGTGGTGGAACCAGTTCAAGATCAGCTGCTGCTGGTCAATGGACGTTAAATCTGCGCCCCGAGTTGAATCAGATCACCTGGCAAAATACTGATCTGTCTGTCTGGATTGGTGGTGGGTGTCGCATGGGAGAGGTGCTTCAGGCTTTGCTCCCTTATCAGCAAACCATTGCTACAGGATTGTCGGGTTTGCCCGGACTTGGTTATATTCTGACCGGTGGAATGGGGCCAAGGAGTCGCGAGTTAGGTCTAGCTGTTGATCACCTACTCGATATTCGCGGAGTGTGGGGTAGTGGTGAGTCATTTTGGCTCCAACGAGAGTTTCATGGGGGATCGGAACTATGGCGTGGTTTATGCGGAGCTGCTCCCTTTCTGGCTGTAGTGAGCGAAGTTCGTCTTATGACTCATACTCTTGCACCGCTTTGGGTTGAACAAAGCAGTGCTCCACCAAGAGCTCTTCCTGACTGGATGTCAGTCGCCGAGGCATCCGATGTATCGACTACGTTGCAGTGGCATTGGGGAGCGAACGATCGGTTAGAATTAATGAAGGTGCATAGCAAGGACCCGGGTACTGACAGGTGCTACGGAATTAGTGGCTTGCATCAGTTGCCTACACTTGTTCCACCAGGGAATGAGAAGGATCGACTGCATAGTGAGGTTGTGGGTTTACTGGGGCCTGCTCGGTCTGAAGGGTGGAGAGATTGCATACCCCTGTTGGAAGATTGCATGTTGCGGCGTCCCCATCCCGCTTGCAGCCTCTCTTGCCAGCAACTGGGGGGGGCCACAACCCTAGCTGCCAAGGATGCTACCTCGTTTCACCACCGCGATGCTGTTTGGAAACCCTGGATTACAGCTAGTTGGATTGCCGGGGATTTGGCTATGCGACAACGCAGTTTGCAGTGGTTAGAGACAATTTGGTCCGTGTTGCATCCGCTGTGTCCGGGCGTACATCTTGCTCAGCTTCATGATCATCTTCCCTTTCATCAACGCGAGCTCAAACAGGCCTTTGGGTATTGGCTGCCAGGGCTGCAAGCATTAAAGCAACAGTTCGATCCTGCTGGCAACTTGCCGCCGCTCTGACTTACGTTCACGGCAGCCTGCGGCATTGGTCATGGCCAAGCGATTCAGTTCCACTCTGGTGAATCAGTGGTTGGCTAATCCCAGTAGGGATTTACTGTCAGGGTTGGTCGTAGCCTTCGCCATGATTCCGGAGGCAATTGCTTTTTCCGGTATTGCAGGAGTTGATCCTGAAGTAGGTCTCTTCGGCGCATTCTGCCTATCTCTCACCATTGCAGTGGTAGGTGGAAGGATGGCGATGATCACCTCCGCAACCGGCTCTACAGCGCTCCTGATGACCGGTTTGGTAAGCAATGGTGAGGCTATCGGACCAGGCCTGGGTGTGCAGTACCTGTTAGTAGCGGGCCTTGTAACAGGGGCACTTCAAATTCTTTGGGGTTACATGCGCCTCGCAGATCAGATGCGTTTTGTCCCCCAAGGAGTGCTCAGTGGATTTGTAAATGCTTTAGCTCTGCTAATTTTCCAGGCCCAGTTGCCTCAACTTGGTTTTGGGGTCAATTACGTAGGGAAGAAAGATCAAGTTGCCGACCTTTTGTTGCCTCACGGTGGTCAGGTGCTGACGGTGTGGGCTTTGGTATTGCTGGGTTTGGTGATCATCTATGGATTGCCACGGCTGACACGTGTAGTTCCCTCTCAGCTGATAGCGATCATTGTTTTGACCGCTATCAGTATCGGGTTCCACTTTGACATTCCTACTGTTAGCAGTCTGGGCAACCTTCCGGATGGCTTACCGGTCTTTAGAGTTCCTTTTGGCGCCGAAAGTAGTGGGGTTCCCTTCAACTTCAAAACCCTTGGTCTAGTGCTACCCACCGCACTGTCTATCTCCCTCGTGGGCTTAATGGAGAGTTTCCTCACCCAGGATATCCTTGATAACAAAACCGGTACGACTTCTAATAAAAACGTTGAGGCTCGCGGTCAGGGTATTGCCAATATCGTGTCATCTCTCTTTGGCGGCATGGCCGGTTGTGCGCTAGTCGGTCAATCGGTCATGAATGTTGTTAATGGTGGCCGAACTCGCCTCTCGACTTTTTTCTCTGGCGTCAGCTTGCTTGTCATGATTTTGCGTGCGGGACCTTGGCTGAAACAGATCCCAATGGCAGCTCTGGTGGCTGTAATGATCAGTATTGCCGTGAGTACAGCGGATATCAGCGGTCTCCGCAAACTACATCGAATCCCCAAGAGTGATACTTCTGTGATGGTGATGACCTTCGCAGTCACCATGCTTACTACTCCCCACAATCTTGCGCTTGGCGTTTTGGCTGGCGTTGCTCTTGCTGGTATTTTGTTCAGCCGCAAAGTTGCCAAGGTGATCCAAGTAAAACTAGAAAAGGTCAGTGATCAAGAATGGCACTACCACGTAATCGGTCAGCTGTTTTTCGTGAGCACCATTTATTTCACTCAGGGTTTTGATATTTACGACCATCCTGAGCAGATCAGTATAGATCTGTCTCAGGCTCACATTTGGGATCAAAGCGGGGTAGCAGCACTTGACGGGGTAGTACGCAAACTGCGTCTCAGTGGTTCAGAAGTTAACGTAATCGGTATGAATAAAGAAACTCTTGACTTATTTGAACGGATTGGAGGTCAAGAGTCTGCCTAATATCTAAATCCCGCGATTGCCTGGATTTAATATGCTCAGGTGAGAGGCTGAAGGCCATGGTTCATGGATGGGGTGGCAAGCATTTTGCGAAACCGCTTATTGTCCAGATTGGTCTGAGTACGATTTGGGTATGACACTTGAACGGTACTCAGAAGCAAGCAAAGCGCTCGAATGTCGCCACGAGTGTGAGTAAGACTTTTACCTTCTCCTGCAGAGCGCGCTAAGAAAGAGACCATATTTTCACTGTCGCTATATTCGATATCTTAATTACCAAGTGCTAGCTATTGCTGTCAAATTCAGCCCGACAAGATCAGTGTATGGTTGGTTATGGAGTTCTATGATCGGCATCGATCATCTCCAAAAGGTATCAGGATACTTTCCGAACCGATTTGTCCTGTCCTTGGTGACTCGATCTATTTCTCGTATTTTGATCGGTGTCCTAGCCAGTTCAGTTGGCTTGCTTAGTGGCTGCGCCACTCTCGGTGATGGCAGCGGCTCTAGGTTGGAATTAGTGCAACAGAGGGGCAAGCTTCTATGCGGGATTAGCGGAAAAATCCCTGGTTTCAGTTTTCTCAGTCCTGATGGTCGCTACAGCGGTTTGGATGTGGATATCTGCAAAGCCATAGCAGCGGCCTTTGTAGGCGATAGCACCAAGGTGCAGTACCGACCTCTTACGGCACCAGAGCGGTTCACAGCACTGCGATCTGGTGAGATCGATCTGCTATCGCGTAATACCACGCACACCCTCAGTCGTGACGCTGAGGGTGGCAACGGTTTGAGCTTTGCCCCGACAGTGTTTCATGATGGCCAGGGTTTAATGGTTCCTACGGCCAGCGGTATTCGCTCAATTAGCGATTTACGAGGAAGAGCGATTTGTGTGGGGTCTGGTACGACTACTGAACAGAATCTGAATGATGCCTTTGCGTCCAAGTCTCTCCCCTACACTCCAATCAAATATCAAGATCTAAATCAGGTAGTAGGTGGTTATCTGCAAGGTCGGTGTGCTGCAATGACCTCAGATCGTTCCCAGTTGGCATCCGTTCGTTCTGGATTTAGTAATCCACAACAACACACAATTCTGAGGACTCGATTAAGCAAAGAACCTCTAGCTCCTGCTGTTGTGGGGGGCGATCAACGTATGGTAGATGCGATGAGCTGGGTGGTTTATGCCCTGATCGAAGCGGAAGAGCGGGGCATTTCTCAGGCGAACCTCAAAGATGTCCTCGACCAGGCCGTAGCAGACCCATCCCAAGCATCTTTACGTCGTTTTCTCGGTGTCGAAGGCGGACTAGGAGCCAAGTTAAGCCTCCCCAACGATTTCGTTGTGCGCGTAATTCGTGCCACAGGAAACTATGGTGAGATCTACAGTCGCCATCTCGGCCCTAATAGTGCTGTACATATCCCCCGGGGCCCCAATCGTCTTAGTGCGCAAGGCGGTTTGATGATAGCTCCGCCCTTCACCTGATGCGACGGATTGCTAGCAAACGACGGCTATTTATCCAACTATACGTCGTCGTCGTGTTACTGATCGTGGGCGGATTGTTATTAAACAATCTCACAGTGAATCTGATTCGCACAGGATTGGGGCTAGATTTCAGCTGGTTGGGCCGGCCGGCCGGTTTCGCTCTCGGTGAAGCCGCGTTGCCTTACTCTCCTACAAATAGCTACGCACGGGCCCTAGTAGCCGGCTGGCTCAACAGCCTCAAGGTTATCTCAATTGGCTTGTTGCTAGCCACTCTGCTTGGGGTTACAGCTGGTGCGGCTCGCAGCAGCAAGAATCGCCTATTGCGCAGTTTCTCAGGTGGCTATGTGGCCTTGATTCGCCAAGTGCCTCTACTGCTGCAGTTGCTCTTTTGGTACTTCGTGGCTTTTCTGAGTTTGCCAGACACTCCGGTGGGCGGATTGATCCATTTCTCCAATCAGGGTATTCGCCTGTTGGGACTCAACCTCAGTGTTGAGTTTTGTGCTGTTCTCATCAGTTTAGTGGTGTTTACGGGAGCGTCGATTGCTGAGATCGTCCGTGGCGGGATTAACGCTGTGTCGCAAGGACAGTGGGAAGCCTTTCGAAGCCTTGGTTTATCAGAGGGCTTGGGCTTGCGTCGGATCGTCTTGCCTCAAGCCCTGCCGACGATACTGCCTGCACTTACCAGCCAATATTTAAATCTAGCAAAGAACAGTACACTCGCGATTGCCGTCGGCTACGCCGATTTATATGCCGTAAGCGATACCACAATCACTCAGACAGGCCGCGCCATTGAAGGATTTTTGTTGTTACTGCTTAGTTTTTTGTTGTTGAATCTGCTGATTAGTAGTGGCATGGCGTTCCTTAATGGAATCGTGTTGGCCAAGTTGCGGAGAAGTCGTTAATGAATCGTTGGCTTGATCGTTCGCTCACTTTGTTGCTACTGGTACTGATCGGCTGGGCAGCTCGGTCTTGCTTGCATTGGTTGCTGCATGAGGCTGATTGGACAGTGGTGACTACAAATCTCCCGCTCTATGCGATGGGTAGTTACCCCGAGGACCAACGCTGGCGTCCTTTGTGTTGGATTGCTGGTGTGATTGCTCTAATTGCGATAACCCTATTGGGTCCTCGGCACGGCGGCTGGCGTCAAGCGTTGCCGTTGCTTTGGATAGTAATGGCACCCGCGGGCATCTGGTTGCTTGCCGGGGGATTAGGTTTACTCCCCGTGGAGACTCAGCGCTGGGGTGGATTCACTCTTACTTTGCTGCTCACCATTGGCAGTGGTTTATTGGCTCTGCCGCTTGGGGTGCTATTGGCTCTGGGACGTTGCAGTGATTTACCTGTACTGCGCGTTAGCAGCACGGTCTACATCGAGCTGATGCGTGCAATTCCGTTGATTGCAGTGTTATTTTTTGGCCAATTATTGATTCCTTTGTTTCTTCCCCCGGGATTAGAAATCAATCGGGTGCTGCGAGCTGTGCTAGCGTTCGCCCTTTTTGCGGCGGCTTACATAGCTGAAGACGTGCGCAGCGGTCTTCAGTCGATCCCACCTACTCAACTTGAGGCAGCCGTGGTCCTCGGCTTGTCGCCCTGCCAATCTCTGCAACTTATCGTGTTGCCTCAAGCCTTACGTGCAGCTCTACCCGCTCTCACCAACCAGGCGGTAGGACTGCTTCAAAACACCAGCCTGGTAGCAATTTTAGGACTTGCGGAGTTGCTAGGCATCAGTCGTAGCCTATTAGCGAATCCCGCCTTTATTGGCCGTTACCTCGAAGTATACGTTTGGCTAGCTGCATTTTATTGGCTAGCTTGTACGGCAATGGCTTTGTTGGCCCGTCATCTGGAGATCCAGCTTCACCCGGTCCGTTCTATCCAATGAAGACCGCTATCCGTGCTACCAACCTAGTTAAAAGCTATTTGCCTGGTCAAAATGTCTTAGATGGCGTCAGCCTAGAGGTTAGCGTAGGGGAAGTGCTGGTAGTGATGGGCCCCTCGGGCTCGGGTAAAAGCACGCTAATTCGCACATTCAATGGGCTAGAAACCCTAGATGGTGGAGATTTAGATGTGTTGGGGGTTCGCTTAGATGCAGCTCACGAAGAGCGCCAAGTCCGTGCGATCCGTCGACGAGTGGGAATGGTGTTTCAACAATTTAACCTCTTTCCGCATCTGTCGATTCTTGACAATATCACCTTGGCGCCTATGAAGGTGCAGAACCGCCCAAAGCTCGAAGCCGAGTATCAGGCCATCGAGCTACTGGATCAAATGGGTATCCGCGAGCAAGCTCATAAATATCCAGTGCAGTTAAGTGGTGGTCAACAACAGCGGGTCGCCATTGCCCGGGCTTTGGCTCTTAATCCGGAAGTAATGCTTTTTGATGAGCCCACCAGTGCTTTAGACCCTGAGTGGGTAAAAGAGGTGCTGGATGCGATGCGACGATTGGCCGGCCGTAGCATGACCATGGTGGTGGTGACTCACGAACTTGGCTTTGCCCGAGAGGTAGCAGATCGGGTGATATTTATAGACCAGGGCCAAGTAGTGGAGACATCAGATCCAGACACATTCTTCAATCATGCTAAAGAAGAGCGCAGCCGACGTTTTCTCAGTCAGATAGCATGATTTGTACGCTTAATTTTCTCAATTATTTCAGAATAATAGAAGTGCTTGCAAAGCTTTGTGCATTATAGGAAACTAGAACTCTGGATCTATCGAAGACCAACTAATCTTGCGTTTGATTTCGAGTCGACTTTGTTCTGCACCAAAAGTCGAAACATTAGCTTGCTTGGCGCAGCTATGGAGATATTCGAAACTTTCGAAGAATTGTATAAGGTATGCACGCTTACGTAAACCATTGCTGTTTCGGAACATCAGAAGCATTCACAGACTATCAATGTACCGTATACAGTGTTTGTTCTACACTTTCCACCTAAATTGTTTCTCTATTTACTGATCAATTTTTTGGTTAAAGTAGAACATAATCTAAGCCTAGTGGGAGATTTGATTATCCCTTTAGTGCGTTCTAGTGTACCTATCAGCGTGATGAGGCTTTTGTCGAGAAGTGGCCTCAATGCGGAAGTATATTAAGCCCGCTAGCATTGCAGCATTGGTTGTGTTCAGAGATTGTTGCCTAGTAGTTGGCAATCTGATTGTTTTTGGTTCTCTTCCCTCTTTTCGTGGCTGGGTAACTGTATTGCTGACAACCGCTTACTTAGAAGTACCAATAGCTCCTGCTTTTTACCTTACTGCTCTGAGGCGCTCATAATCACTGACAATATTATTTTGAGGTTTCGTGCCTTAGGTGATCTTTTGAGTTCAACGCTTTTGAAAGTAACGGCGGAAAGTAAGATTGATTCGGGCTGTTTTTACTTTTCGGCGTTGGGGCACACTATGTATCCACCTTTGCTGGCAACCAGGATGCATGATTAACAAGTCACCGTTCGCGAGCGGAATGCTTTTCTGCTGAGTTGGATCGGCCCGATATTTGAGTCGAAAGTCTCGGGTGGATCCTAAGGAAAGTGAGGCGATAGGTTGAGTCTGGTCAATCTCAGTTTCGTTATCGGTGTGCCAGCCCATATGATCATTGCCGTGGCGATAAAGATTCAGCAGACAGCCGTTAAATGAGGTCCGGCAAACATAGCTTACCTGCTCTACTAGTGGTATACACCAATCAGGCCATCCTTCGCCAATATGAACTAAGCCACTGTAGCGATAGCGTAATCCTAACTGCGCGAGAAAAACTGTTTGACGTGGCACGATATGATATTTGCCATACACCTGCACGATCGGTTGTTGCCAACAAATGTTGTAGCGTAGAAGCTGTTGCCATTTTCTTGCTTCGTTTACTGAAAGCCAACCCGGAAGAAGTGACCAATCTGGCCTAGGAGCAAGGATGCTGGCTGAGTCCATTCATAACTTCGGATGACAAGGTTGGCCTTTGAGTCAAACACTCTTATACATTCATCTATATGGGAACACGCGTTAGTCGGGATGAGTTTCTAAAACGTGCTCAGCAGCGTTTTGGAAATCAGTACAGTTATGACTCTGTAATTTGGCGGAGTTACAAGAGTCCTGTCAAGATCTATTGCAGACATCATCCAGTAGAGGAAATCAACATCACACCTGAAAAGCATCTTCAGACTCTTGGTGGTTGCCGTCATTGCCTTAAAGCAAGACGGGTGATGTCTTTGGAGCGTGAATTAGATCGCAAATCCGCTGATCGGCCCGCCTCAAAATTAGTTTCACAAACCCGTTCGGTAGACAAAGCTTCATTCTCTCCTACTAGTTGTGATTGCTGAGTCGGTTCAATAGATAACTTTGAGCATCAGATTAGGACTCGTTAATCTCACTAATAGATTAAGGATACGCGCTGGTAGCAGAACCACAACCATTGTTGGAACAAAAGATTACGGTGAGAACGCCAAAGAGTTTGAGTGTGGTCCGGATCAAAATTCTCAGGAAGTGAGACATCACCCCTAGCCTGATCCCGCTCCATTTCGCTAATAATCCGCCCAACGTTGTACTCGGGATGACCAAGGTGCATCAGTTGCCGCTGGTCGGGCGTTTCGAAGATCGTGTAGCCCACTTTTTCGCCATGAGCTAAAAGGCGTAAGCGACCTTGGCGCTGGGCTGATTCCATGGCTGAATCCAATAAACCTGCATGGCGACTTTGCGGGCAAACAAACTTATCGTCCTGGGTTCCCATCAAGGGGTGGCCAGGCACCAAACTCCGCATTGGGTAGATCCCGAATAGTTTGTTGTCAAATGAGACTTTGTCTACACCTGCCAGGCAGGCCAAGGCAAAACCTGCCCAGCAAAGACCCAGTGTGCTGGCGCAGCTATGTCGAGCTTCCCCAATGAGCTTGGTGAGCTCCTTCCAATAGCTCACTTGTTCAAACGGTAGATGTTCTACAGGTGCGCCGGTGATTATCAAGCCATCTAGAGGCCCTTGGGATAATGCTTCGTCCCATGAGACATAGAGCTGATTTAAGTGATCCTGGTCCCAACTTTTATAAGCATGAGAAGTCAAACGGATCCATATCGGTTCTATCTGCAGCACAGATAACCCCAGGGGGTGCAATAGGTTGAATTCATACTGCTTTCCCAGAGGCATAATGTTGAGTATGCCAATACGAAGCGGGCGGATGTCTTGGAGCTCAGCCTGTTTGGCTTCGATCCAGGAGATCCTGTTATGTTCGACCGCTGGGATTTTGTGATAACCCCGAGGAAGAATGAGCGCCATGGATCTCTAATCGATGTCAATAAGTCAGCTGAGGTTCGCGAAGGCCTGTTTGAAGTCGGCCTTGATATCATCGATGTGTTCGATACCAACCGACACCCGGACCATGGTGGGAGTTACGCCTGCTGAGGCTTGCTCCTCTTTGCTCAACTGTTGGTGAGTGGTAGAAGCTGGATGAATAACGAGGGTTTTAGCGTCTCCAACATTGGCCAGATGGCTGGCGAGCTTTAGGCTGTTAATGAATTGCACAGCGTCGTCAAAGCCACCCTTCAAAGAGAACATCAACATGCAGCCCATACCGCGACCGGTGAGGTACTTTTTAGCGGCCTCGTGATATGGGTCACTTGGGAGACCGGGATAGCTGACGTGAGCAACTTTGGGATGCTCGTTCAACCAGTTAGCCATAGACATGGCGTTCTCGGTGTGGCGCTCAACACGAAGGCTGAGGGTTTCAAGCCCCTGAAGAAGCATGAAACTGTTGAAGGGACTAATCGCTGGCCCCCAGTCACGGAGGCACTCCACGCGTGCTCGCAAGGCGAAAGCCACGTTGCGGTCGGCGGGCAGCCCAAGCATCTGGCAGATGTTGCTGCCGAAGCCAAAGGAATCCCAATGCACGAAACCATGATACGCCGCACTCGGCTGACTCATTAAGGGAAATTTGCCGTTGCCCCAATTAAAGGTTCCCGCATCCACAATCACTCCACCCAGGCTAGTGCCGTGGCCACCAATCCATTTGGTTGCACTTTCCACCACCACATTAGCACCATGTTCAATTGGTCGTAGGAGGGCACCTGCGGCACCAAGGGTGTTATCTACAATTAACGGAATCCCACATGCTTTGGCAAGGGCAGACAAGCCTTCGAAATCAGGAATGTTGAAACGGGGATTTCCCATCGCTTCGACATAAATAGCCTTGGTTTTGTCGTCGATTTGCGAGGCGAAGCTATCAATTTCATCGCCATCAGCGAAACGAACGTCGATGCCGAATCGGGGAAACTGGACTTTGAACTGGTTGTAAGTACCGCCATATAAGTAGGATGTGGAAACAAAGTTGTCTCCTGCTTGCATACAATTAGTAATGGCTAAGAGCTGAGCCGATTGGCCTGAAGCGGTCGCCACTGCGGCTACGCCCCCTTCCAGGGCTGCAACTCTTTTTTCCAAAACATCCGTTGTAGGGTTCATTAAACGGGTGTAAATATTCCCAAACTCCTTAAGCCCAAACAAATCAGCCCCGTGCTCAGCATCATTGAAGACATAAGAGCTGGTTTGGTAAATAGGAACTGCTCTGGAGTTGGTGGCAATATCAGGTGAATGACCTGCGTGGAGCTGAAGGGTCTCGAAACGCTGGGACATCAGACCAGATCGATGAGCAATGATCTAGTTCTAGTCGTCCCTAGAAGTCTGACATCGCAGGTTTATCGGTTCCTGCTAGGGAAGGAAAGGTATCGCGAATCAGACTGTGGATCTCGTGGTGCGCTTTATGACGGAAGACCTCGACGTTATCAATGTTCAGCACAGGATACGTGTGATCATTGGCGTCTACATCGCGTAAGTGCTTCCATCGATTGTTTTCTTTTGCTTTTAGCTCATTGAGTGCAGCTTGAAAGTCATAGATTCTGACTTTGCCAAAGGCAGCTGCTTGAGTAGCCAAGGCTTCACGGATTGGACAGAGGGCTCTTGCCTTAAGAGTGTCTGGCAGTCCCAGTACCGGCTCGTAGTAGTCGAGGATGCGTAGCTCGGACTCCAGCAGTACAGGCCAAGCACCTCTCTCGCCGGCCTTTAACCGCATTTCAATTTCAGCAGTCATCATGGCACCGCATTGGAAACGTAGCCAGCCGTAATAGCTCTTGTCTTTGAGCAGCTTTCTAGCGGCAGATCGCCCGGACAAGATTTTGGGCAGAGCGTTCTCTGCTTTGCGTAAAAACAAGCGGTCTTCCCGCTCAAGATTCATTGCTCCCCAGCGCTGCCGATATTCCCAGAGTTCGATGTATCGTGCAACGTCAAGCTTAGTCCAGCCGAGACTTTTCAGTTCATCACCGCGGTGGGAAGTTTCCTTGGGCACTTGCTGAAAGTGTCGAGCCTAAACCCAGGTTAGACGTCGGCGCCCAATGCGTTGATCGGTGAATAGCTAAACTTATTTTTACAGAGATTTGAAAGAACGATAAACTTGAGGAAGCTGTACGCTACCCCATAAGAAAAGGTGTAGGTCGTTGTTTGCAGCTCCAGAGCAAGAAGGTGATTGTATGTACGAATCAATTTATTTTAGGCGTATGGTTGCAAGTTGCCGCACATCTGAGCTTTGATAGCAGTGATGCCAGACGCTGTTTCATTCGCCAGTCCACTCTGCCAAAACCTAGGAACTAAGCATTACGTAGATCAGGATTGATTAAAGATTGTTGTGCTGAGGCTCTTAGCTAGGATGAAGGTGATCGGCGATGGTTTTGAGACCGTCGATCATTGGTAGTTGCAAGGGCCTCAATTCAGTAACCCCGCCTGCATCCATTCATCAAGATTCCTTCTGATGAATGGATGCAGGCGTCACTAACTGTCCATCTGACTTTCAATGACATCCATCAGCTGCAAATAGGCAGGCACACCAGCTTCGTTAACTTCATCCAGTGTGACCTCGCTACCCATGGCTTGGCGGGCTTGGTCAGCGATCACAGCATTCACAACCAGGTCGAGTGCTTCAGGTACCTCTAAGTTTTGTAGTGCTTCCCCGTAGCGTCGACTGTGGCTAGGCCGTACTGACTCCTGGCAGTAACTAGAAAGTTCTCGGCTCTCTGTCATGACGTGGAAAGCTGTTTCCTTAACTCCGGGACGACCGTAGATGGCCATATACAGCAAATTCACCATAGATGCATCGTGCACTGGGATGGCATATTTACGCGCGATTTGTGGCCAGTAACGCAATGACTTCAATCCCTCGAGGCCACCTTTGCGCATGCCAGCTGCCTCACACCACTGCTTCAACTCTGTCATGGAATTGGGACAACGTCCCTCTTTACGCATATGTCTAGCAAGTACCTGACCTGCTTGAAAGTTTCGTGTGGGGCTTCCAGAGGCTGGCAGCATCATGCTGCCGCGAACATCAGCCACCATCGCCGTCAGTTGGCTGAATGTATGATCGCGCACCTCCTCGAAATAACCATCGCGCGCCAATGTAGCCTCAATTCGGGGCACAGCATAGCCAAGCTCGGTTAGGGGAATTGGTTGTCGATGGTAAAGCTTTTGTCGGTCCGGACGCACCATTGAAACAGTCGCGGCTTGATCCAAACATTGATCTAAAAGCAGAGTTAACAACGTGGGAAGCATGCCTGGATTGTCTTGATGGAAGGTGTAACCAAAACCGGCAAAGACTGAGGCCATGTTTTTAGCAGCTTTAATGTATTGCCCTTCGACGTTGTGGACTCCGGCAGCAACTTGGATATTAGGTGAAAGTTGATCTAGCAGCTGTGCGCCGAACATCGCTGTAAGAGCGTTGGGGTGACAAAAGTTGGCAGTAAAGCTGTCGAAAGGATTTCTAAGGGCACCATGGCGATGGAAACCTGAAAAGAAAGCCAGATTGGGCTGCTTCTCACACAACACATAAGCGCTATTGCTAATGGGATCGTGATTGAAAGAGCCAGCCAAGCATGCCAACACAACTTGTTGTCGATTCAGTTCCTCTCGCAACTGACAGGCTTCAAACAGGTCTTCCTCTACATGATTGCTATTGGCACTAAGCACTAACAGATCACAACGTCGAATCAGGTCTTCCAGTGTGTTGGGGATTCGATCGCTGCCTATGCGATGAGTACTCATGTCAAGCATGGTCTCCACATGACCAGGATCCATGTTTTTGATCGATTCCTTCGGGAAAGCCCCAAGTAACTCACGGCCTGGGCGCGGAGCCAAAAGCAACCGACCTGCTTCGTTCTGCATAGCGCAGTTGTAAGCAAGCGAAGCGGGATACAAGCCAACGCTATAGAAGCCCACCTTTCCTGCCACTAACTCCTGAACCCGATGTCGGATGGACTCTGCGTCTAGGCTCTGGTCGAAGAAGGAATTGCGCATGGCATTCAGCCTAAGCAGTGCCGTTCGTAAAACTGATCAGCTCCTGAACCATTTCGACGACGTTCATGTTGTGTATCGGCACCCGCACGCGGGTCTCTATGTACTGCTAGACCTCAATGAGAAAAGTATTAGCAGGAGGTTAGTGATCCCGATTCAAGGGGGAATCGGTACCATGAGTCCAACTACCTGTCTGCAGAGTCCTTACTAAAAGGCTATCCATGCTAGTAGACGGCACCCTTTAGGAGCTCGGTAAACAGCCATTGGCACTGTTCGAATTCGGAGCGGATCAACCTAATCTAACTGAACGCCATCTTAATGAGACCAGCACGCTTGTCTGGCAATCACTGGCATCTCAATGATTGTTCTCCCCGGGCGTGATGTTGGCTATCGTTTTGTTAGCGATCAGCAATTGATAAACGCAAATTTATACGGCTAATGGGAGAGCTCAATTATTGGTTTTCAGCTGATACCCGACCATCCCCGATGTCAGTTGTCAGTAGAAAGAGGCGGGTTGCACCATTCCCCTCGCTTGCCTATATCACTGTTCACAGGTCTTGATTTCCACAATTTACTGGCGCTCGCCCTGCGGTAAGGCGGGCGGTATGGATTGAGTTAAAAGTGTTGTAGTGATTTTCAAAATTTTGGATTCGATGTTATCGATTTGTTTGAAATCTACTGTTGGCTTACTGCTAACTTGTTGTAGTTTCGTGCGTCGAGCCCCCTCCTAATTAGGAGGGGGCTGCACTTGCCTAAACAAGCCAGTTGAAAGTCGATGCCAATTTTGAGATTGATCGAGACTTAATTCTTATAGCGAATGCAACAGTCGTACTAGAAGCTTCTTGGTCGGTTTCCGTGGTTTGCACATGTACATCCTTGGTAAGGACTCTAATAATTTGATTATTCAAGGACGGGTGCGTTTGTGTCGAGTATAATAAATGCTAATAAAGAGACCAAATTTTGTAATGACTTTGTTAAGATCTGAAGGATCGTGAAAGTCATCGGCTATCGCAGCCCGTAATACAGTGACGGTGAACATGGCTATCAAGGTAAGCGCTTATGGCGGAGCCATGTCATTACTCTTAATCGGCGGCTAATGGTTGCGGGGAGCTTTCCCACTTCCTGTTGTTAACCCCAGCTCCCATTTAAAGAGTTGACGCAGTGTAATCCCTGCTGTTACTGCTACAACAAGGCCAATTGCACTCCATTGATTTCCCTGACCGAGTCCTATGAGAGCCGAAGAACCCCAGAGAAATCCCCAGACCCACGGGCGAGTAGTGCGGATTCGCCTCAAAGCGGACGAACAGCTGATACAGATTTTGGTATGACTATGAAATCGATCCATTAGAGCAGTTGTTTGTTGGCGTTCGGGTAACGGTTTTCCAGCAAATGGTTCTCCGCCGTGACTATCGAGCCAGCGGTGTAGTGCTGTGACATAGACGTCAGCCGTATTGGGCATATAGAAAGCTCGTTCTGCGGCTGGACTGCCTCCAGCATTTTCCAAAGCTCGTTCTTGCCAGTGCAAAAATACTTGATCATCCTCGATTACTTTGTGGTTACCAATATGCTGGAGCCATCGAGGTCGTAAACCAATCAACACTCTTAGCGCAGCAGATTGGAACTGGAAGGGAAAGCGAGCAAATAAACGGCATTGGCCCCTCCGTATTGGTACCGCGTAGACAATCGTGAGGATGCGACCGAAGCCTTTCGCTGTAAGGTCATGCCACATCAGTTGTGGAGCTTGGAATCGGGTGGATTGGGAACCAAGTTTGCCCCTACGAGGACCCTCCTCCCAAAAGATATCGAAACCGTCCTTGTCTTCGCTAGTGATCGTTGCTTCTACCGGGGCGGCATTCTCTCGTTTACCGACAGTTTTGTGATGGGTAAACGGAATATGGCTCACATCCAGCACATTCTCAAGTAGCGTTACCGCATCCATAGGTAAATCGCGAAACGTATCTTGCACTGTCCAGCTGTTTGGATCCTCCTTTAAAATTGGCACTAGGGGTAACCGTTGTGGATTAGCAGTCTCAGGAGCTCCCATCCAGACAAATAACAGCCCCTGCCCCGTAGCGGCAGGAAGGCTGGTGCAGCGTGAGCGACGTGATTCTGATTTAGTGTTTTTCGCAGCTTGCGGGATCGAACGACAATGACCTTGCCCGTCAAAGCTCCAGCCGTGATAAGGGCATTCCAGGAATCCGTTGCTATTAATTCTCCCTTCGCTGAGGGGTACCAGTCTGTGTGGGCAGATATCAGGGAATACCCGCCAACGGCTTACCTCACCCGAAGTATCCCACCAGATTACTAAGTCTCGTTCCAGCAGCGTGAATCGGTTGGGTTTTGAACGATTCAGATCCTGGAGATAGGCGATCGGCCACCACTGTTCAGTCCAGGTGGGGTGCATTTGCATTCACCAACATTTCAAGTCAGTCATGACCGCGTTCTCTTTGGTTCGATGCGTCAAGCATGAGAGGGTGGCGCCTCGATGAAGCCATGATCATGCAACGCCTCAGCTCTCATCAACTGCTTCAGGAGCTCCGCGGTGTCAAAGATCTGTTGATTGTACAAGACCTTGATGGGGTTTGTATGCAGCTGGTTCAGGATCCGCTCAACCGGCGTATAGACGCATCTTATGTGACTGCGGCGGCTCAATTCGGGGATAGTTTCGCAGTACTGACCAATGGCGAACATGAGGGGCGCCGGGGCGTTAATCGAGTTGTGGAACAAGCGCTTGGTAACGATTTGCACCCAGCGCGTAATGGTTTGTACTTACCCGGACTGGCAGCCGGTGGTGTTCAACTGCAAAATCGTTATGGACAAGTGAGCAATCCGGGCGTGAGTGAAGCCGAGATAGCATTTTTAACAGCAGCTCCACATCGTATGGAGGAGCTGCTGAGGAGAGGTTTATCTTACCTTCTCCCTGAATTTTCACCGGATCAGTTGACCCAATTGGCCCATACCGCTGTGCTCGATACTCAGATGTCCCCTACCGTGAACCTCAACGGTGTGTTTGCACAGATCCCTGATGATGTAGTACGGCAGCAAGCATTACAGGGTTTGCTTCAGCAATTGATGGGAGAGCTATTGACAGAAGCGGTACAGCAAGGTCTGGCGGGCTCATTCTTTTTGCATGTGGCCCCTAACCTTGGATGTGATGCCGATGGCTTGGAACGACTAAAGCCAGCGGTTGCCGGTGATGTAGGAACCACGGATATCCAATTCATGCTTAGCGGTTCACTCAAAGAGGCTGGTTTGCTGGTTCTGCTCAATCAATACATGGCCTGTCACTATGGGGAGGTTCCTTTTGGTGAGGAATTCAATGTGCGCATTGCGCCAAATAACCAAACCGATTTGCTAAAGCTTGTGCAAGATCGGATCCCAGCAGAACGGATGCCTTTGCTGGTAGGGGTTGGTGACACCGTCACCTCTAACCGTGCTGACGATGATTCTGGTTGGTTGCGTGGAGGAAGTGATCGTGGCTTTCTTACCCTGCTTCAAACATTGGGGACTTGGAGTGGACGAGCCAACCGGGTGGTGCTTGTGGATAGCAGCCATGGTGAAGTGGATCGCCCCAGCCTCAGTCATCCATTCCTAGCTGGAATAACCGATGCGAACGACCCCTTACAATTGAATGTGTTAATGCTTGGTGGCCCAGATCAATACATCACCTGGTTCCAGCAACTGGCGAAGGTGCATTCCTCTACTATTGCGAATAAATCACAGTCTGGATTGAATTGATTACTGACGCTAAATTATTTACTATCACATCAAGTAATTCTGACACAATCTTTATTCGCAGACTTACATTTCAGTCTGAGTTAGGGCGAAATCACCCTCTTTAGTCAGTTAACCTGGCTAATTTTGCTCACTAGGGACAATTGATTCGCTATGGACACGGCGTCTGTAAGTACTCCAACCTTTGCTTAACTAATCTAGACAGCGGTTCGTATCACTCCGAAATCCTCGATGCAGGCAAAGACTAGATCACTGTATCTACGACCTAAAGCATCTCCCTGGTCAGATCTTAACCGGGCTCGTCCTGCTACTAGAACGCAGTTGTTTCTCCTCTAAACTGCATTGAAAATTAAGGGAGGTTATTGCACTATCATCATATCTAAGGGAATAGGATGGAGCAATCGAGGCTTCCATTTCCTTTAATTTCTGTAAAACTCTGCCTATAAACTATCGCAGGTTTACAATGACGCTATTATAAGTGTGCCACCGGAAACTTAGCGCGCCCAAGATTTTGTTTTTTAGCGATCGTATAAAAACTTTATTGAGGCCACAATAGTGCACTCTTTGACTGCGACATCGGCGAAATTGTCTGAAACGGCTCAGCATTATCTAGCTAGATTTACGCGTGTCCATTAGGTGCAACTCATCACCCATCAGTTCAGATATCAGACTTAGAATCGATGGAGGAAATCGGCGCAAGTCAGACAAGGTATCCTAATGCATCCAGTATGGGGGACTACTCAAACCCGAAACAAGATCAAGATGGCTTTATTACGAGGATTTCCTTAAACCTGTTTTGTATCCGGTAACTTCGTCCACACCAAGATAACTCAAGCGATTGATTGTTAATGCTGCTTGCAACTGGAATGATCTAAGGTTTCGATTATCAACTCGGTCTGAAAAGATCAGAAGATCCCGTTGGAGTGTGTCACATTGACCCTCAACTCTGTACTGTTTCCCGCACTGCGACGAAGCAGATTAACCACGCTTCAGGTCAACTTGGGCTATCGCTGCAACCAGAGCTGCGCTCATTGTCACGTCAACGCAGGCCCGACTCGGACTGAAATGATGGCTATAGAACTGTTGGAACTCATCCCTTTAGCGTTGAAGCGGCACCAAATCAAATATTTGGACCTCACCGGAGGTGCGCCAGAACTACATCCTGGATTCCGCCAGCTTGTACTTCAGGCTCGCACCGCAGGGGTGGCGGTAATTGATCGATGCAACCTCACCATTCTGAGTGAACCGGGTCAAGAAAACCTCGCCGATTTTCTAGCAGAACACAATGTAACCATTATGGCCTCACTGCCCTGTCACACTGCCGGCAACGTTGACCGCCAACGTGGCAGCGGCGTGTTTGAGCGGAGCATTAGCGGCCTGCGTCAGCTCAATTCCCTCGGCTATGGGGACGGTGATCCGTTGCGATCTCTCAATCTCGTATATAACCCGCCGGGTGCGACGCTTCCTGCCCCGCAAGCAGCCCTAGAGGCTGATTACAAAAGAGAGTTGGCTCGATTTGGTATTCGGTTTGATCGATTGCTCACCCTGGTCAATATGCCTATCCAGCGGTTTGCTCGCCAGCTGGAACTTAGCGATAGTCTGGAGGAGTACTGGCGCGTGCTCGAAAAGGCTTACAACCCAGCCAACCTTGAAGCTGTCATGTGTCGACATCTCCTCAGTATCGACTGGGAAGGTTGGCTATACGACTGCGATTTTAACCAGCAACTAAGTTTGCCTCGGCCAGGCTTGATTCGTCACCTCCGTGACCTCGTCAATTCCGACGCCGATTTTAGCGATGACCCGATTCATACGGGCCGCCATTGTTTTGGATGCACGGCCGGCTCTGGCTCAAGCTGCGGGGGAGCTCTTCAGGTTTGATTCAGATCTGCTCGGGCATGATAGAGGGGGCTTTGATGTCAAGTGTACTCATGATTTTTGTTCGACTAATGATTGGCGCAGTGGATCTAATACTCTTGAGAGCCACTACTAACCCTCAACACAAGATCAGCCCAAGTGGGTCACGCTAGTCCGAGTGAGCCATGTTTAGAGCTGAAGCGGAGGCCAGAACCGCTATTCCCGACTTTGGCTGCGGGGGTACTCAAGGTGCTTACCGCATGAGTGACATATGGATGGTTTGCAGAAGGCACGATGTCACTCATGGTCAGGAACGTTGATCTATGGCTGTGGGTCGTGATTGCGACAGTCGTCTAAAGCGAATTGCCATCGGCGTAGCTCCGATGGGAACCATCGCCATTGGTATTGTGCCGATGGGAGTAATTTCTATTGGTGTTGTGCCGATGGGCGTTGTTTCTGTTGGTGTCGTTGCCATGGGTGTGTTTAATGCTGCGATTGTGGGGATGGGATTAATTGCAGTGGGTGTGAACACAATGGGGGTTTTCACTGCCGGACCGATGAGCATGGGTTTGATCCAAATCCACTCCACCACAAACCCCCGCTCTCTCGCGTATCCATCGCGGGATCAAGCTGAGGAACAAGCTCGCAAACTTGGCTGCCAAGGCGTCCATCGTATGGGACACGACTATTGGATGCCTTGCAATGAACATACGCAATAAGCTCTGAGGATTCAGGTTTGACAATCACTGCAGATCGCCCGGACGTTCAGGCTTGATTCGATTAACTTAAAGCCGAATTCGCGAGCAGCCTCGGCTCCTGCTTCGAGCACACGATCATTTTCGAATTCTTCAGTAAGTCCACAGCGAATGCAAACTACATGATGGTGTTTCCTGTGGTCATCAACAGACAACTCAAAGCGGCGTCCCCCTTCACTCAGTTCCAGTTCCTGCAGGAAATCCATATCGGCAAGAAGTCGCAAGGTACGGTAAACCGTGGCGAGAGAAACCTTGAGTTTTAGATCAACGAGTTGCTGATGCACTTCTTCAGCACTGAGGTGACAGCCAGAACCACGCCGCTCGAATAATTCGAGTACACGTTTGCGTTGGAGAGTTAAACGCCGACCGTCTTGATGCAACCCATTCTCCAAAGATCCGTCGTCAGTAGTAGGCGCTGAGGACAGCGACACCCGGGTTTGAACAGCTGTTCTCAATAGTAATCACTAATGAGAGGAAAAATCATATTTGCGTCCAAAATTCAACGTTTACCCTTTTTGACGCGCTGAACCTGTTTAAAGAGGACATTGAAGAGGCGTCTCATCATTGGCTATACTCTCCCTTGAGAGACCTTAAGTCATACGTTGAAAACTACGGTAATTCATTATGATCCTTGGTAGACGTTTGATGTCTTAGCCTCCAGTGAAAATCTAGATTAAGTTAGGCGCTCATTGGGACACATTGCTTTTTTAGCTAATGGTTTTAGGAAAATGCAGCAACCAGCTTTGGACTAAACTGACCGATAATTCCTAATCGGAACTGTCGAAAACGACTATTACCGCATGAATTGAATATTCTTAATTATTGGTTCATTAATTGGTCATGAATAATTAGATAAAAAAGATGACGCCGCTGATTAATCTGAGCTTATCGAGGCTATTCGTGTTGATCTAAAGCTTGATTAAGCCTTATTCCATGACCTGCTGTGACTCTCGGAATGCTTTGAGCTTGTCCATATCTTTGTCCTGATCGATAGTATAGTCGGTAAGAATTAATGCTTTACCAATTGTACCAAGGGCGTATTCGATGCGATCCAAATGGCGCTGACCTACATCATCTCTTCGCGCCGCCCTAATCACATCTGGTTGTAGTCGATCAGCCAGGAGTTCGATTGCTTCGGCAATTAAACCAGCTTCAATAAGGTAGCTGTTTTTATTCATTGATCTGAGCCGTATAAGCAATCTTATCTTTACAGGTTTTTCCAATCCTTGGGCATTTGGTCGTTGCTTGGCGAGTTAGATGTTGCAGAAGAGAGATGGTGTCTCATGTGAAAACTAATAATTACTATGGCGTTGAAAGTAAAGTCAGGAGCAACCTATTTTCTTATTTTACAGAGAGACATCGCTTAATGGAGCTTTCAAGCTACCAGGCCAGTAAAATCTATTGGATATTGGAAGCAAGGTAGTTAGCTGACCTACATGGAACGACTGCAAATGCCATTTTTCTATGTTATGGAAGCCATAGTCGTTTATCCAAACTTAAAGGTGGGGAAATAACACCCCCAAAAAAGGCTATTTCTGAAAAGATGCAGCCATGGATGAAGTTACAACTATCAAACTTTCGATTGGAGATCAATTAGTCGCAATCAGTACTACGTTTCTTGCTTAGTATTTATAGCCATAGCTAGACAATAAGGACCCGCCCCGAACAGATTAGGCTTCAGCTCCTGCTACCGGCGCGTTTGCTCGACCGGCTTCATAGTGTGCTGGTTGGCCAGGAGACTTTCTTTATCCTTCGTTGCAACTATACCAAAAGTGACTAGCTCAGTCAGAGGGAGGTCAGTGATTCGTGCATGGGGATTAGACCAGACACAGAAACAAGCTCCAACGACTCTGTGCATTTCTGCAAATCGTTGTACCGATTTTGAAAGAAATATGACATCCCTATCAATTCAGACTGTGCAATGGGTACTGGTCTTCTGTGTTATCGGTTATACGCAGCCAGGAGGAAGAACGCTTTCGCAACAACAGAGGAGGATTCGACAGGTTCCAATGGTTACTTTTGTCGTTCTCCCTAAGTAACAAGGCATATCGACAGTAGATGTTCTTAAGCAGGGAGGCAGAGGCTTGCATCTTCCAGATGGGAACAGCATTTGGGCCGTGGAGTTGCACCGCAACGGAACTCAGCTTGTTAGCTGGAATACCGCGAACGGGACCGCTCAGCAGTAAGAGGTTGATCTCATGTGGAGCCCGGGCAATGCTGTTCCGTTACCCGCTGGAATCTATCGCCTCGGACCGCCAGAAATCTGGGGCAGTGACCTATGATTCGATCTTTAGCCTTATTTTGAGGATACTCGCAGCGTTCTAGACATTCATCGATATTACCCAAGCACCGGTTGTATTTGTATACCTAATCGTTCCGATATTAAGGACCTTGCTTATTAAGTTAAGTTGCCTGGAGTCAATGAGTTAATTGTTGTCAATCAAGCGCCTTAGAATGCTCTTATATAAGACGAAGTAATTTTTCTTATAGAATTATTCACTTTATTAAGATATATAACTTACCTTAAGCTAGTTTAAACTAATTAGGTTTTAGTAGCTAATTCTAAGTACTTAAATAAAGAAATAAACCTCTAACTTTGTTGATTAATTTTTAATCTTGACTTCTATTATCTTGTCAATATTTGTAGAATAAGACAACTAATAAAAATTAAATAATAAGAAAAAATAAGCTCATTATACAATACTAAGTGATTAAAATAGTTAAGTATATTTCTATGCATTAACTATACCTTTTCTTCCAAAAAGTTTTTTTTAAAGTATAACTATACCTTATCAAATATTCTTATCAACTTTAGACTTATATAAATTAAATAATTAAACACACAATAGTTTTAATTATAGAGATACTAATAATAAAAATATTAAAAATTGAAATACTTTACAAGCAAAATATAGAAGATAATTTTTGCTCAAATAAAATCTACTTTATTTAAACATCAAATCTGTTTTAATTGTATGAGTAATACAAAAAATAGTTGTTCAAAACACCAACTTTTAGCTGTTAGAAATACTTAAGGTTATTTTTACAGAATTATTGATACGAGTTTTGAGATCAATAAAAAATACTTTGCAAACATTGCATAGATAGATTTTTAATGTTTATTACTATATAAGAAAATGAATATTTTACCTACTCAGTCTGAGATTGAGTAGCTATTTATCATAACTAATCCAGCATTATTGCTGGTCAGGAGTGATTTAAAGATCACTAATTTATTTCATTAGATGTATGTTACGTGTTAAATAGCTATGTTCGTGAGTGTTAAAATCTAGAGATTTAAAATTTCCTATATGTTTTAGATGCTAAAAATACTAGATATAATCCCATGCTTTATGGCTTTGATTAAGATGAATGTCTGGACGATTATTGGTTTTATCTTGGCAATATATTCTGTTATTGCAAACGATTCTTTACAGACGCTAGGACCTTTTCTTTTTTCTTGTAAGGCTCGTATTCCTAAGATAACACAAATAATTTTCCTTTGTAGTATCACTATTTTAGTCTTAATGGGGGGATGGATCTTGAATGATGGTGATCCGGCATGGGGACGGCTCAGTGTGCCAGGTCAGGACTTTCCTATGCCCGAAGTCTTTACCTGGGTTTACATCTTGCCGCCCTTAGCGATACTGGTGCTCACCCAATGGGGATTTCCTGTTAGTACTTCGTTTTTGATGTTATCTACCTTTCAATTTAGTAATATTTTAGAATTGATTCAAATCTCTTTAACTGGATATATCCTAGCTTTTGGCATTGGCCTTGGGACATATAGTTTTAGTCTATGGATGCTGGAATGGTGGGTATTTTATTCTTCTCAGAATGGCCAAGTTGTCGGATTTGTATGGGTTGTTTGGCAATGGCTTGGTACTGGATTTCTATGGAGTATGTGGCTAATACAAGACCTGGCCAGTGTGTTTGTCTTTCTGCCTCGTGAACTTGACTTAGTTCCTATGGTTACATGCAGCTTACTGCTTTGCCTAAGACTTAGTTTGTTAATCGTTACTGATGGCAGCCCAGTTCATGCATTACTTCGTTTAAAGACCAATACCTTTGACGTGCGTTCAGTGATAATGATAGATCTTTTGTTCGGGTTATGTTTGCTATGTATGGCGTCTTTATCAACGTTTCCCCTTAGTACCACGTGGGTTTTCTTAGGCTTAATTGGCGGCCGTGAGATTGCTTTACGAATCAATCAGCAACAGTATGATTCAAACCTTATAAACCCTGAGGGTGGCTGTTTTATTCAGGCTGTTGGTGGTGATTTGTGCAAAGCTGGTACTGGTCTACTCCTAAGCATATTGATTGCTTTAAGCCTGCAGTTATTGATTTGATTATGAGGTATCTGCAAATATCACTAAATATTCATAATTGACTAGTATTAGTCCAGCTGCGAAACACTAAGACACAAGTAAGAACTTTGCTGTTGCTTGTCAAAAGACATGAATTAGAATTATCGGGCTACGAAAGAAGTGTTCTCTACACTGCTAGGCCATTTAGGATGAAGACCGCTATGGGGTTATACCCAAACCGAAGAGGCGCGCCTGCTCTCTTGCAACGCGAAATATGATGGCGTGACGTTTTACTAAAGGACCCAACGTATCGTAGCCGCCACCAATAACAGTTGCTACGGGGATCTGACGTCGTAGACATGCATCAAGAACTAAGCGGTCTCTCATTAGTAGCCCGTGATTGCTGAGATTGAGGCGGCCAAGTCGATCATCCCGATGGGGGTCAACACCAGCATTGAAAAGCACTAACTGTGGACAACGTTCATCCAGCACCTCGGGTAGACGATCTCCGATAGCAGCGAGATACAACGCATCATCGGTTCTATCGGGTAGGGGAATGTCAATATCGCTACCCACCTTTTGTAAGGGAAAGTTGTTGGTAGCATGAACTGAAAAGGTAGTGACGCGCTCCTCATCCTGAAAACAAGCTGCGGATCCATCTCCCTGATGGACATCGAGATCAACTATCAGGATCCTTTCCACCTCCTTGTTGTGAAGAAGGACGCGGGCTGTCACAGCACAGTCGTTGAAGATGCAGAAACCACTACCAAATTCTGGATGAGCATGGTGTGTTCCACCAGCTAGGTGACATGCCAGACCATGCTGCAAAGCCAGGCGAGCAGTCAATAAAGTTCCTCCCACGGCAAGCCATGTACGTTGGATAAGGCCAGATGTTGTGGGTAGCCCAATACGACGTCGCTCTGGACGTGTCAGTTGGTCACGACTGAACGCTTCGTGATAGTTTTGGGGATGGAGGCGTTCAAGATCACGACGGGCTATGCTTATGGGAAGGTGAATCTGCTTTGGTTCAATCAACCCTTGCTCCAACAGAAAGTTATGCAATAGCTTGAACTTAGCCATTGGAAAACGATGGGTACTTGGTAGTTCTGCGGAATAACGAGGGTGATAGACAACAGGGCAACTCACGGCTTCGGCAATTGCCTCTCAAGCTCACAGAGACCAATGATCGCTAACGTTCGGTCTAATCGGAGTTAAATCATTTAGGCTGACACAAAAAGGTTCGCAAACGAGACCAGAAACCCCCAACCCATATAGAAAGAATCGTAAACTCTATAGAGATTAAGGACTGTTATCGATAAGATCTGGCAAATATAGCGATATTGTAACCTTGAGCACAAGGTTTTTATCCTTATACTTATAATATAAGAATTCTAAAAATTTTGATTTACTACTATAATAACCACGTCAAACCAGTCTTATCGGATTTGCTAGACCATTCTCTAACAGAAAGAAATAGCTCTCTAATCTTAACTAAAAATTATTAAACTAATTTTATATTTAAAAGTACCAGTAAATAGCTGGGTTGTTTTTGAAAATATTAGGATCATTGTATTAATGGTTTTATATAAATCTTAACTAATATAAATATTACTTATATTGAACAAAAGTAATGCAGGTAGAAGTCTCTGAAGAGCTAAATAGAATTACTTAGCTAAACTGAAATTAGAATATAAGCATATGTTTAATCTAATTGTAAAAATAGTAACTTCTATCTAGGTTGCTATTGTCATTAGCAGACAGGCTGCAGTTAAAAGCTCTCTAATTCTAAAAGAGTTGATAAATCCTAATTAGGGGGGGGGGGTTAAGAACTATCAAGAATTTTAAATATATACAAAATTAGCATGTTGTAATTCTATACTTTGTTTTGTTATTAATTAATTATAATATAGACGTTTATACTAACTTAGTAGATACTTGCTACATAAAAATTTAAGCTATTATTAAGTCAATATCCTTATTAATTATTCTAAGTATGTAGTAATTTTTACACCTAACAGCAATAAAAATCTTAGTAATTTAATTCAAAAGTAATAAGCTCTAAATTTTTAGATTAGTGTTCACAGCTAACCCCAGATAAAACAAATATCCTCAAAACATATGCTTGTTTCTATTATAATTCAATATATCGTCTACAATATATTGAGTTTTTGCTTTACAAATTCTACAAATGTCTAATTCTATGCTTCGCTAGTTCCGACAAGTTTGTACTTATATGGTTTGCTTTGACTAAAGATTATTATTAAGAGTAATGTTACTCAACCTTAGGATCAAAGCAACATTTTATTCTTTCTTTAGAAACTAAATTATAAAGTTCAATTTATACTTTACATTTATTTTATCCCCGATAAGATTATTTATCATCAACCACTACATGATAATAAGGCGTTACCATGCCTAGCATGGATGAAAGTCTGCTTTCGAGGTGATTCAAATTCCAAGATCTCTTAATATTACTATAGTAAATAGGAATTCTTTATTCATCCTAATTATTTTGGATAAAAAATCTAAAGTTTAGTTGCTAATGCTGTTATTTGCAGTCAACATGAAAGCATGAAGCAACCTTCCTTTTTTAAAAAAATTGGTACTCATCTTCTTGGCCTAGTGGATGAATACTGGGCAATAAGACGGCCCTGGCACTATGGAAATCGCAATCCCGAGTGTAAGCTGGAATTTGAGGAAGACAGGTACCGCTCGGATGATGCAGTGTAATAATTGTAAGTTATCACAACCCAATTATAATTGGGTTAGCTTTGATGAATGAGCACACGCTTAATTTTAAGCTATATGACATTAAGTACTTGCAGCTTAAACTAATATTTTTACCTAATTTTTTATGCAAGCTAATAAAGCCATCTTGTTGTAGTAGATTTTAAGGATTGTTATTTTATTCTTAGTAAATTGTTCCTAATTGTCCTGCCGTTAGTATTTTACTATTTGGACATTAATGTTTGCAGTAATAAACAATATATACTAATGAATCAAATTTATTGAGCATTAGCTAAATTTATGTTTTTTAGATATTTTTTGTTTACTTTATAATAAATAGACTAAGCTATTAATTGTAACATCAATTATCTGATAAATTACTTGAAATAAAATCAACAAAAATAGATTTAAAATGCATTTATATGCGCATATTTTACCTAAATTTTTCATGACTTAGTATAAAAAGTGAATAGAATATATAAAATTAATTAGTTTAACTCTGAATTGAGTAGTTTATCCAGTTAACATTTTTATAATCCTGGAACATCTAAGTAAAGCCTTTATATTGGTTATTTCATTAACTCAGATATATAGCAAGTACAAAATTTATGTTTACTTAATAACTGATTTATTGAAATATTTTGTCAAAATCTAATAAAACTGGAAAAAATATTTTTGAAAAACTCTTCTAACTATGTTAGAAGAGTTTCAAATTTGTGATAATTTCTCATTTTTCATGATTATCTGTTAATTTAGTCTTCATCTTCCTCAACACCAACAGGAATCAAACGAATTGCTTTCTTGCCCAACTTAATTGTGAATTCAGCACCTGGTTCTAAATCTAACATGGCAGTATAAGCTTTACCAACAAGAAGATTGCCATTGCCCTGAACTTTAGCTGTGTAACTCAGCTTACGACCACCTTTGCCAATACCAGCACCGCCGCCTGTCGCTAGACTAACACCCTTGGCTTCCAGAAGCGCTTCGTAAAAAGCGGTGAAATTTAGACGATCACCACCATCTTTTTTAGTAGAAACGTAACCACAAGCCTTGACTAAGTCGGATTTGGACACATCGCCAAGCTCCTTCACCTTTGCCAGCAGATCAGAACCAGTCAGCATTGATTGTATCAACCAGATACTTGATTAATAACTCACTAGTCCCCACGTTGTCAATCAACCTAATCGCTTTTTGCCTCTGACTTGCTTTTGCATTGTCATTTGTTTATCTCAATAATATTGAACTTTTTCCCGTAAATTTTTTTATTTTTGAGCGATAAGCTAATAGATAGATTTCCTAATTACTCTGATTCTCTATTCATTGTTGGTCAATTTTCTAGTCATTTACCTAAACTTAACAAGTAATCAATCGTAAGAAAAGGAACAGACTTTTTATTTATATTAAAATTAATTTTGTTCTTATATGTATTATAGTTTGTAACTAACAGCCATTAATTGTTATTTATTGATTTGAACTGGTTAAGTCTTTAAATTTTGTAATAGCTTTCTATTTAGTTATTTTTATCTAATTAACTATAACTTTATAGGCTAATTATGAGCACAAAAATTATCATTGCAAAATAACAAAAATTATTGTTGCAATAGTTATTAATGGCAATAAACTTATTTTTGTCTAATAAAAATTTGTTGAAACAAAAATATGGATACAAAATATAAACCGATCTAAATTGATGAAAATATTGTCAGTTAAAATAATATCTCGAAAAACTACACCAAAATTTATTCTGCACACCGCTAATCTAGATCTAAAAAATTACTAGCCTCTACTATTCTTATATATATTAAGACCTTTCAATCTTGGTAGACTACGAATGCAAGTAAATGACTTTGCGTTATCTATGCTATAAGTCAAATAATTAAAAAGTTTGTTGTTTTATTAAAAAGTCAAGGTAAAGCAAAATCTTTTTACAAAGATACTATGATCTTGTTAAGATACAATTTATTAATCAATAAATAAAGTGTACTATTATTTAATTATATAGAGCTAAAACCAGATCTTAATAGTGTGATAGTAATACATTTTCCTACGATAATTGAACAGATGACATAAAACAGTTAAATACATTTATTCAGAGTTAAATTTCTTAAAAATTGATGGAAGTAATTTTTTCGTTGGTTTGCACTTCTTAAGTGATATTAAGTTTATTTATCTTGTTATAAACAAGAAACGTTAATAACTCAGTACTCATTCTGTAGTTATTAAAGTAAAAAACTAGGTCAGAAGAAAGAACTAAGAATTAAACTTCTAAAAACTAGAGTAACGCTAGCTTGTAATAATTAACAGTTATTTAAAATAATAATATCACACTTAACTAACCCTTCTGCATCTTGCTCAGAAATAGTGACCTAAATGCATTCGGCTGATTAAATTTTAACTTTTATGCTAACAAAGCTTTTCATAATAATATCATTTTATAGATTCTTATTCTTTTAGAATTTATCCGCTAAGTTAAAGTAATCTTTTGTGCTTTTCATTTTAAGTATTTTAACGGTTAATCTTTATATTGTAATTTGATTAGATAATCAAAATAACTAAATTTAATGTAATAAACTTTATAGCATAAAAGCTATTCTGCTCAGAACTTTCACTAATCTCAGTTCATGTTTGGTATATGAAAGTAAAAGTAACTTTAGTTTATAAAACTTTTAACTTGGATAACTATTAGATTGCTAATATTATCTACACTAGTGGTAATACCTTAAGCTTCAAGGTATCTATGCTACTTCAAATTACTAAAATTAACTATAGTACAGTATAGTTAATTTTAGTAATTTGATTATTCATATCATTTTAAGCTAATAAATTTTTTAAACTACAAATACAAAAATAATCTATTTTATAATTAAAAATTTATATAACTTAAATTATAGTGAGATTAACCAAAAAGTTCTGATGTCGAAGTGTTGTAGCCGAAATAAAATATTTTATGTGCAAACAAATAAGCATTCAATGAAACATAAGTAAACAAGGTTCTTTTAGCAATCTCTTTAAAAAATGAAAACTTTTTCTAAAATCTATTATTAATCATTAAGATATTGATTGAAGTCTTAGTATACTCTGTACGAATAAATGAATCTATAAAGATTGTTTTATTAGATACGTAGTCTACGTAAATGTATAATTAAATTAAAGCTCTTATCTAAATCACTTAGCAATTATAATGGTTTAACCTATGTCGTTGGTAACTTGTAGACTGAGCATTATTAAAATCTAACCTTCTTTAGTTAAAGAGCGTCTTAGCCAGTTAAAATTAATCTGCTGCCTAGTTATGTAAAATCAACACTTTTTATATGACAAGTTTGAAATAGCTATTAATTCAATTATGATTTAGTTTCCATCCTATAATCAAAAGAATCACAATTATCTACTCCTGGTTAAAATTCTCAAATCCTGGTAACTGCAAGTAGACGAGGGTGCGAATATTGTTAGTTTAAACAAGCTCACGAGCCTATTAAAACAAATCATGCTTAGTATCTATACTCTATTAGTAAAGTACCTGTATTGAGTATATCGCTTAAGAAAAGTGAAATGGTTTTTTAATGAAATTCTAAAGCATAACTCTATCAATCAAGTGATAGCTTTTAATACTTTTAGATCCTGTTTAGTAGTTAGTCTTTAAAAACTAAAAATGCCTCATTTTAATGTTTAATTCTTGAAGATTGAACAATAGCTTCTAATTTTTTGATAAAACCTTAAAAATTAACTTACTTAAACTTTTATCGCATGGAAACTGCTATTTAGACAACTAGAATATTTAAATATTACTCACTAATAATTAATTAGTTCATAATCATAATTTTGAGAAAGTTACTTTTAGGGAGTTTAATATCTGCCAACTAGCATTAGCTATGCTCAAAGTAATTTTATTATACATAATATCAGAGCTAAGAATTTAGCTTAGTTTTTAAGCAGTACCACAATCAAATATAGTACTACGATCATTAATATTCTGTAGTTATCAGCTTATAAAATTAGCTGAATGCATTTTGATCAGCCACCATTACAATAGTGAACACGTTCTTGGCTCCAAGGCTTAGAACCAATCTCACCCTTAAGGGAACTTGAAAAACATATTAGTTGACCCAATGCCACACCAGCAATAGGAATGAGTGTAATAGCAATCGCCAATAGCGCTACCCCTATACGAGGAGAGTGAATGTTGGCTGTAAACCAGGGCCTATTTACCATGCAACAATTGGATTTAATCAGCTTAACTTTAGTATTTACAAAAAATTACTAAGGCGGTACAAACTATTCGATATATATAATTTTACTAGTCTCTGGCTTAATTAGTATACTTTATTAAAAGTTTCAAAATCATTAATAAAAATATGATTATTGTTTTGTTGTAAAATAGTTTTTATATTGATAAGTGTTTTTATCGGGCTAACATAAAATTTTTAGAAAGTGTGAAAAATGTGATTATTACTACTTATCCGTTGATAAAATTTGTATATTTGTTGTATTAAGTTACAGAATTGTATCACTTATTGTTTAATTAAGCAAATTTAATTATAAGTTAAAGCTTATATTAATTATTTAAAAATAATAAATTACTATTTTAGCTTGATTAGTGTTCTAGATCGCAATATTTCTTTTATATATATTAATTTTTGCCGTTAATATTGTTCTTTTTAGTCTTGAGATTTCAGGAAAAATAATCTATAATTTTAGTACAGTGAATGTTAATTCTTTAAATGTCATTAAACTAAGTTTTATCTTTGAAAATTGCTATAAAATATGACCATGTTAAACTTAAACAATGCTAGAGTTTTTTGGGCAGCATTTACATAAAAATGCTATTTTTTCATCAAATTAGATACTCTTACAAATCCTAGTTTTATCAAGTATAAACATTATGGTAATAATATTGCTATAACAAATTAGATTATTTTAACCTAAATTGATTTAATTTTTAATTAGCCAAATAATTATTACTATTAGATACTTGGGATAAAATAATAAATATTAACTGTGATTGTTATTTTAGAAGATTAAATGATGTTTATTTTATTAATAAAAAAATTACATTTTTGTAGCATTTTAGACATAAAAGTAAGCCTTAATAGCCTAGTTTTTAGCAATTATAATTTTCTTGTTAATAATATTAAGTAATATTTAAATAGTACTTATTCTACCAGCAGATTAAACATTTGTTAGTTTAATGTAAGCCATTTTACTAATCTAGATCTTAATAACTTTATAAATTTTATGAATTATCATCATTGATGTTATAGTTAACAGGATAATAATAATTTAAGTGTTAGATATTATATTACTCACAATATTAATAATTAGCTAGTTGTTGGCCTAAATGTTGTTATAATTTGATTTGCAATGCTTATATTTTTACTGACCTTGGTATTAACTTTGATAGCAGAGGCAAAGTAACAAATAAAATTATTTAGTGACTATGAAAAAGAAAGGAAATTATAAATAACATTATATTATTGACTAAAAAATAAATAGTTATACTGAATATTTTTAGTTAATTTATAAAATATTAGAGGCTTCTTAATATTGAAATTTATATTTAGAACATTAAATATTTTACTTAATATCTGACATAGTTTATATTAAAGAGCTTATCTTTCAGATAATATTTTGGTGAAAAGCCTTAGGATAACAGAACTTTAACTTGGACTTTAATTATTAGTATAAATACAGTTAATAATGATTAGATTTTATAGTAATTTAAAATCATTTTTCTGGAGCCTAATTTAAATCTATATTAAATGGTAATTAATATTAGTATTTTTTATAGTTAGCTTAAGTATATGATTACTTTTATCGATAATTAAAAATATTCTTGCATTTTTAATTATATATGGTACAAAAATACTTTGAGTATTCATTTTGTTGATGTTAATTGCTAAAATTCAAATTTTATTTATATAAACTATTGCAACCTAATTTATAGCTGTAAGACTAATATAGGTATCATACAAAATTGTTAATATTTTTACCCTTAGTTATCAAGTTTTTTTAAGAAATTCTTGTTAAATAGTAATAATTACTAACTAACTGTTTAATGCTTAATAAGTGATTAAGATTAATCATTAGAATCTAATAATTTATTATATATATTTTAGATGCATGAACATAAAAATGATAAAAAGCGTTTTCTTTCGACCTATAAGACTACTTAAAACAATTAAGAAACATCTTAGGAAAATACTCAAATTCATTGACTAATTTTAAGGTTGAGAAAGTTTTAGATTTTTAGTAGGTTTAAGCTAATATTCTGACTTTAAACTAAACTGGACTAGCTTTAAACAAACAAATACCAATTATTAGAAGCTTTTATTCAACAAAAACTCTTTATGTAAAGAAAATATTAATCATACTTGTTTATAATAGAGTTTGTTGTATAAACGCGATTAGTAATATTATTTATCTACAGTCGTAATATGCTATTAATATTTAAAGGATTTCACAAGAGATACGGATAGTAATAACTATGCCAAGAAGAGATTAATAACATTTAAGTATCATACATAACGATTATAAGTAGATAGATGTAGCATAGTTAACTAAAAGCAATTAATCAGCAGAAAATAATAATAAAGTTCGAGCTTAATTAGTGAGAACTAAGCGTAGTCTCAGATAATTAAAGAAAACTATGACAAAATCTAAAGTAAATTAATTATCTAACATTAACTTATAAAAGCGATGTACAGATACGTAAATACTTACTTTAATAAATTAAATAGAAACCACAGCTTTTACGGTATTTTATTTAATAATGATTGTTGTTATAAACTTTTAAGTTATTAGCTTACTGAAATTAACTTCTATGTTTACAAGAATAAAGCTCTTGCTTAAACTGACATTATTGACCTATCCATTACCTTATCTCAGACTTTATAGCTGTAATTACAATCATTAAAACTGCAATATATTTTTATCTATATAACACTAATTAGATAAAATTATATTTAACAGCAAAATATTTGAACTGATATATTTATATAATTAATGAAGAAATTATATTATTTTGCTATTTTCTGCTGTTTTAAATAAGTTTTAACATTTATCTTTTACAAAAAAGTCTTGTATAAACTAAGAGAATATGAAAAAATCAATAATTTATCAAGAATAATAATATTTTTTGACTAAATGATAATTCTGATTATAGCTTGAATTAGTTTAACTTTGCATTTTATTCTATATTAATTTAGCTAATTATCTGTCGACTAATATTAACTCCTATTTAAAATTTGTATTTCCATAATTAAATTTACAGTAAGTTAAATAAATATGATTATCTTATTTTAAGAACTTTTGCAAAAATTCTCTTGCTTATTAATTCTGTAGTTTTTCTCTGTATTCAATATATTTTACGGTTAATTTAAATCAGCTTTAAAATACTTAAATTCACTGAAATAATTTCAGTGAGGTAATTTTTCGCAAAAATTTTATCAAACACACTCCATACGAGTAAATTAATTTAACAAAATCAGCCATATCTTTCGTTAGAGAAAGAGATTTATAAAATATAGAACTTAAATACTTAATAAATATTTAAAGAACTGAATGATTTTATATGGATAGTTTTATGGATTCATATTTATTAGTTAATTATTCTAAAAGTAATAAATTAAATTAATTTAACTGTATAAATAATAAGTGCTTGTTGTTACAATAATAATTAGCCTCGCCTAAGTTTGTTTTGTGCTTTGTCAGCCTTCTTAATAATTTTTTGTGCATCTTCACGGGATAAACACAGTTCCGCCTTTAGTTGTAGTTTCTCTAGCTTTCGATGCTGTTTTTCAGGATTCATGTTCATCACCTTTTCTTTTTATCTTAGCCTAAGAAAAGAAAAAGCGTGGATTTAGTCTCAGATTTTTCTCTAAATCAATTTATCTATATGCCTGCATATAATAAAATAATCATAAATATTAAAATAGTTAACAAAGTAATTAGAATTTAGGTAAATAATTTAGTTTTACATTTTCTATTGTATTAAAGATAATTAGTTACTCATTAGCAACAACGATAAGAGATAACTATAGAACTAGCTACCCATTTTTTAAAACTATATTCTTTCTGAATTTAGTAGAAATTTGTTTTTTTATTTATAGTTAAATTTAGTATATTTAACTATTTTTGAATAAGCTAGTACCTTATTTATAAAACAGATAATAAAATATTTAAATTTATATAGTCAATACCTTATTGTAAAAACAATCTTATATTGTTAATTTCACAAAAGAATAATATTATTTTGCTGATTTTTTATCATATAGTTTTTGATACTTGTCTACTTTAATGTAAGCCCTTACTGTTAAGAGGTTAGATAATAACAGCTAAGCACGGATTTAAAGTAGAGTTATTAATGACTAATGAAGTTAAATAATAGATATCAAATTTTTAAGCTTGAAAGCAGATAGTGATAAAGTTGAATGTATAATTATTATTTTTACTGCTTTAAGGTCAAATGCTTTAACTTTATACTAATCCAGTAAAAAACTGACTAGTTTTTAATACTTATTAAAAATTAATATCATAACTTTTATTGTTCAAAATATTCATTTTATTAGAAAAATCTCGAGCTAAAAATACTTTTAATATATTTAATTAAAAACTAAGTAGATCTTGTCTGAAATATAACAATTGTAGAGTTAATTAAATATTAACCAAATTCTTGCGTATAAATTATTATTTACTATAAATATAAATTAAATAGCTGAAATCTTAATTCACAATATACTTATTTATCTTTAAATTCTATTCCATAAAATAGTACTAAATTTTGTAAGAGAGTAAAAGTTAGTGTTAATTAGAAAGATAAAAATATATTTTAATTCTGGAGTCATTTAAAAATTTTAAAATTACATATATGTAATATCTAGATTAGGAATAATTGGGCGGTTGAGTAAAAATTTTGTCAGACTTATGAGTAAATTTAAATATACTTAAAATAGATATTATAAGATCTCATATATATTTCCGTATTAATTTACTTAACTAACAAGAATTTTTTTAGACAAATGAGATGAATATGAATATTAGATCTAAAGTACTTAATATTATTACAGATAAAAATACTAAATTTTTATCTGTAATAATATTAAGTACTTTAGATCTTTAAATAAAGTAAATATTACTCCAACAATAGATAAGTTTTCTAGTTACTTTTTAATTCAATTAAAAATTAATTAACTATATGATTTATGAAAGTTAACTATTAAACTATATATCACCTGTAATTTATATACTGAAAGATTCATTTACCTAAATATAAAGATTGAATAAAAGCATGCAATTTTAAATAATTTTTTATAAAGTTAGTTAAGTAAAATAGAAAGCGTAAAATAAAAGCATATTTTTCACGTTTATTCATTGTCATACAATTTTATTAGTGATATCAAAAAATTAAAAACTTTTAGCTAAATTAAATTTTGATGTAGTTTTTTACTAATAAAGCCATAAGGATTATGGTAAACAAATACTAGGTTAATATGTACATTAATATTTAGTTTGAATAAAATTTAAATACGAAGGAAATACAGATAATAATTGATGCTAAAAATCTTATAAATGGTAGTTTACATTATTAAGAATATGCGTAAGTTATTATACCAAGTGTCGGATAATTAAGCTTATCAATGAATAATTAATTATATCTTTACTATTTGTATAGAATGAATATTAAGCAGTGAATAATTGATACTATAATACTAACTTAATTTGTTACTATAGGTCAGAAAATATATAAAAATACTTATCTAGGCAAATAGTCAAAATTTAACAGACTAGATTGGTTAAAATTATTTATTTAAAAAATGTATTTTGCTAAAACCAGTGACTTTAAATTTAAAATAAACTAAGAACTGTTATCTTTTGTTCTTATAAAAATTTATTTTTTAATGTGCCGTTGTCGTTTAAATAATTTTATCTTATTAACCGAAAACTTCGTTGATACTGAAATCTATTCTTTTTGAGTCAAGAAGAGAAATAAAAATATACCTATTTAAAGTTAAAACTACTCTTTTATCCTAGTTAATAAATTTTAATCGAAATTATTATTGTCTGTAACAATTAAAGAATTTCTTTCTAGATTTTTCAGTTGCTACTAACCAAATTACTGATAAGTAAATGCCATGAAAAGATGACTTTTCACTAATATCTCATTTTCTAGAAAAGATACTTTTTTGAAAAGTAATATTTATATATGTACAAATATTTTATTGTTATGGTATTTATACAAAACCTAGTAATAGTCAAGAGAACTTAACTGAAAATAAATACATTGTGTTCACTGGTTTCTAAAAGATTAGTCTATATAACTAATCTAAATATAGAAAGATACTTGCTAAGTTTTAGCATCTATATGCAGGTACTTAATTTTAATTAATCTGAGAAAAATTTCAATGTGTTTATGATTTTTATCCATATCAAAAAATATAATAATATATCTAACTAGTAATCTTTAACTATATATATTTCTTTGAATCTATAAGGTCTATAACATTAATTATAATAAATAACTAATAAATCATAAGTTTAATCAATTAATAATTGCATAATTAGAGTATTACGTAGTTTCTCATTACTTTTTTGTAAGTGATCTCTTTAGATTTTAGCAAAGTTGATTTTAATGTATTATTGTAATTATCAGTTGTTTAGCTACCTTAGTAAATTGCCTTTTATCAATCTGCGAACGAACCTATCCGACATCGCTGATCCCGATGGATTGCTTAAAAAGCTCTCAGCAGCTCTTGCAGAGGCGACTGGGAAACCAGAAACATATGTAATGACACTCTTTAATTCTGGTCTTCATATGACCTTTGCAGGTAGTGATGAGCCTTGCGCATATGTCGAAATTAAATCAATTGGAGCGTTAATTCCTTCTAAAATGACAAGTCAATTTTGCAAACTGATTGAAGAATCTATTGGTATTTCAAAAGATCGTATTTATATTGGTTTTGATGATGTGGATGCTTCTAAATGGGGATGGAATAGTAGCACATTTGGTTGATTCTAAACAAGATTAAATGCAATAGTTTTTATTATTCAAAAGGTTAGCTTCTGATGGTATTTATTACCAATAAGTATTAAGTTAGTCGTGAAATATAGGATTAGCTTATGGGAAAAATTTATGTATCAACAGTAAAATATTACTGTTGTAAATTTTTGTGAAACCTTTACTTTAGATGGTGTTATTTTCAGCAGCCAGTTAATATCAGCATGTAAAAATAATCAAATTAATAAAATTTTGAAAGTTTTATTGACAACTATAAAAAGTAAAGATTTATAAATATGAACACTAGTATTTAGAATATGAAATTCATATTTTTTATGCATACCAGTTAGTATTATTACTAAAAAATAAACAACTCTATTTGTATTTAATAATTTAAACAGATTATCAAACTAAAAGTAGAATACTATATTAATAAGTCACTCTAAGAACTCTAATTCTTATAAATAGCTATTAATATTATAATGAACAGTTATGGGTAATCTTTGATAGAATGTCTGACTGATGTAGATAGAAAAAGCGACTAGGTAGTGATATAGTTATTTTAAGTCTGTAGTAACTAAATTTAAACTGACTCTTTTAACCTATTGATATTATATAGATGGATAAATAAACTGAGGTTTCAGTAAAAATACTCGATACACTTTATACAAGTGGTATTAATGCAAAAGCAAGTTTTCGGATAAATTATGTACGATGATAAATTATATAAACCTGGCAAACACAACAAATATTGTGAAGACGCCGAGCATAGTCTTTACCAGATTTGGCTGAGACCGTCAGTTTACCCTAATAAGCATATTAATACTAGAATTAAAGATCTTAAACACAAATAACTTTATACTGTTACCGTTAATGCCAGCCTTTATCTAGCCTGGATGAAAACACGTTAATTGATGTTATTTCCTTGCTGTTAATTTATAACCAAATTTATAAAACCTAATCTTTTGCTTGATTGGGATATAGCTATAAATGCTTAGCGTAAACGCAGTAAAAGATAACTGCTAACTTTAGCATAAAAATATTTTTTGATGTCCATGAATGAAGTAAAAGCTGAATAGTTAAAATTCTTTAGGGTTATTATAGAGTTAGTGTTGCCTACGAAGTAAAACCTTTAGGATCCTAATAGGGGCAAAACAAAAATTAACCTGAAGGATAGTCTTTTCAGTTAACTATATGGGGTGATTGATAAATCACCTAATAACTAACCAACTACAATTTACTTTTTACTACTAGTAATTATCTGTAAATATTGTCTATGTATTTGTAACAAGTTCAGATTCTTACGATCAATTTTTATGATCTACATAAAAATTGATCGTAAGAATCAAATTGAGTAACTCACTTTTGTTGTTTGAACATATTTTTAAATAGCGAAGATATACCACTAATATAAGCAACTTTATTTAAAGAGTAATGTAAATAGCGATAAAAATAGTTGCAACTTATATTTCGCAAAGCAATATGATTTAGCTGTATGATTACTTGTTATGGTTCCTCAAGAGGATATGATTATTGCTTAAATTTTGGAACATTGTTTTTCGAGTTAAATTAAAATACTCAGGTTGCTCAAGGCTGTTGTTAGGAATGATGTAAGACTATATGACTAATAAGGGTGTAAAGCTATTTTAGCTACACCGTGACTATATGCAGCTACTTAAGCGATAAAAAGCTGCTTTAGGCAGGCGGCTCTGATGAGAGCTATGGATTAATTTGTTTCTGAATCGGGGAGACAGGATTTGAACCTGCGGCATCTTGCTCCCAAAGCAAGCGCGCTACCAAACTGCGCCACTCCCCGGTACCTAGTGAAGACTAGCGAGGAATTGTCAACTATTCCGTCGTTTACGAAGCTATTTCAATTGTTTCTTCTTGCATGCTAAGCGAAGACCTTTGTCCAGCCCTGATAAAACTCGTAGAGTTTCTGATATAGTTTTGTAAACATTTTAAAAGAGCTATTTAATGGTTAGATTACTTTTTAGCATTATACTTAAATAAATCAAGTAGCACTAAAAACCTTAGCAACGGTAGGTCGCTTTCTAGAATTTGGTCTAGGAAGGTTTATGTAATTAGTCTAATTCACACCAAAACAGTTCGGGTTAATTCCTGGGACTTATGGCTGTTCCATTTTGCTCTGTACCTGTGTACCATCAATCTATGGCGAGGGTCTCTTTGGCAATCAGATGGACTTTCACAGCAAGGCGTCCGCATGCGGTTAGCATCGCACCAAAACCTGATCGCTGACGAACTAAGCTGCATCTCTTTCCCGGTCAAGGGCTTTTAGGCGTTGGGAGCAGACCAGCAGCTTGCCCGCTTATCACTAATTCCTTCGCTACCTAACATGGATCCAAGTGTTCTAACCCAGCCCCCTGCCAGGACCAAACTTATTCACGATTTGCAATTACATCCAGTAGCGCTCTGCTGCAACTCTGGAGAAAAGCCCACCTAATAATGCAAGTAGAATCGTGACCCCGAAAAAAATGAAATAAGCCATTCGCAATTTTCGGCCGGAACCATGAATTCTTAGTTTTATAACAGCTAGCAAATGCCAAATGACGATGGGTCATGAGACGACATCATTCGGCGAGGATGGGTCGCCTGAGATTCGAACTCAGGACCAGCCGGTTAAAAGCCGGATGCTCTACCGCTGAGCTAGCGACCCTTTCCCTCTTGAGCATGCTGTCTCGGGCACTAGTGGAGAGTATCACTTGGTCTGTCACTAATTCAGGAAATCGATGGATAACGACATTACAGCTATACCAGAGCTGGCCCCTTTGCCCGGTCCTTTCATTGTTTCGACTGCTTGGGTAGCCCCCCAGTACTGTTGTGATTGGTGCTGTCCACATGGATCAAGGGAGTAGTCTCTGGCCCACTGCTGTGGCACGGGGTGACCTATCGCCCATCAACATTAGGCCTTTTAGTGACATTCAGGATGGTGTGATACCGTATGGCGGTCCTGGGCAGCCGGTTTGCATTGGAGAAAGCATAACTGCTGGCCACGGGGCTACGTTAGCGGACGGGTGCTTGGTGGGTATCGATGCGATCGTTCTAAATGGTGTCACTGTTGGAGAGGGGGCGCTCATTGCGGCGGGTTCGGCGATAACTAAGGATGTTTCACCAAGAATGATGGTACGGGAGTTCCTGCTAAGGCCTGCTGAGAACTTTCGTTGAAGTCTGTTAGTGAGCAGCACACTCATGCCTACCGTTACGCAGACTTGGCTCAACGGCATGCGCAGCATGCAGTGCCTGGTTGGAGTCCGTCGAATTAGGTTCCGTATCATGAGGGAACGATTCGAGATATTTAGTAAGAAGTCCTTAAGATCATCAAGTAAATTCTCTTGCCCTTAACATGACCCGAGTTGCTCTTGGCCTGGTCCTGATACTTGCCATCGTCGGTTACTCGGCCTTTAGTGTGATCACCACTGGTCAGGTTCTTGGTATCGATGCACGCGTTTTCCTTGTAGTGGCACCGATTCTTGCTGCTCTCAGCTGGGCGACATTTAACATCGGTCGTGCTGCTGTGGGCCAAGTCCAGTTGTTGCTGAAGCAAAGTCGCGTCTAAATCCAGGTTTTCAGAGTTCGCAAATTGAAGCTTGCTCAAGCTGCCATGTTGCCTGATAACAAAACCGTTACCGTAGTGGGGGCGGGACTCTCTGGCACGGAGGCAGCCTGGCAAATTGCTCGAGCGGGCATTCCCGTCAGGTTGGTTGAGATGAGACCTATGCGTCGTTCGCCAGCCCATCACAGCGGTGATTTTGCTGAACTGGTCTGCAGTAATAGTTTTGGTGCTCTGCGTAGTGATCGTGCGGCTGGTTTGTTGCAGGAAGAGCTACGGCGACTTGGCTCTCTTGTAATCAGCACCGCAGATCAACACGCAGTGCCAGCAGGTGGTGCTCTCGCTGTTGACCGCGGCCGTTATAGTGCTAGCTTGACGGAGGTAATTGATCGGCACCCACTGATCACGGTCGAACGTCGTGAGCAATTGCATTTGCCTAGGGCTGACGCAATCACGGTTCTAGCCACAGGTCCTCTAACAAGTGAGTCCTTAGCAAAGGATTTACGCTGCTTCACAGGTCGTGTTGACTGCCATTTTTTTGATGCGGCAAGCCCAATCGTACATGGAGAGAGCATAAATCTCGATCTGGCTTTCCGGGCTAGCCGGTACGACAAAGGTGGCGCAGACTACATAAATTGCCCAATGGACAAGGTGGAGTATCTCGCATTTCGTGAGGCTCTACTTGGAGCGGAGCAGGTAAAACTTAAGGGTTATGATCGGGAAAGAGCTAAATTTTTTGAGGGATGTCTCCCCATCGAAGAATTGGCGCGTCGAGGGGAGAACACGATGCGTTATGGTCCCCTTAAGCCAGTTGGACTCTGGGATTCTCGCTGGGGAGATATAAACGACCCTGATGTCAGGCGAGCAAAGCGTGCCTATGCAGTTGTGCAGCTTCGTCAAGAGGATAAAGACGGACGTTTATGGAATTTGGTTGGTTTCCAAACAAACCTCAAGTGGGGCGATCAAGAACGTGTTTTGCAGATGATTCCTGGGTTGTCCAATGCGGAATTTGTCCGATTTGGTGTAATGCATCGTAATACCTTTCTGGAATCGCCTCAGCTGCTTGATCCGACATTACAATTTCGTATGCGGCACAATCTGTTGGCTGCGGGACAGATAACTGGGACCGAGGGCTATGCGGCAGCGGTAGCCGGAGGCTGGCTGGCTGGGACAAATGCAGCCCGACTCACGCATGGATTGAATCCGATTGATTTACCGGAGACCACGATGAGCGGCGCACTTACTCACTTTGTGAGTGAGGCGCCAACAGCAAAGTTTCAGCCGATGCCCCCCAATTTCGGACTTCTGCCTGATCTGCCGGGACGTATTCGCGATAAACAAGTCCGTTATGGCGCTTACCGCGACCGTGCTTTGGCTGATCTTGAACCAATCCGATGCCTTCTTCCTCAACCGTATGATTGCATGATGGCGGAGGCCGCCATGACTAAGTAACTAAATAAATAGAATTGAAAGAACCTAACTGCCTTGAGCCGTTATGGCTAAACAGAGGGGTCTCTACACGGTAATTATTTCCGGTTATCAGCTTATTGGTCACAATGCCACTTGGTCTCTAAACTAGGACTAGTATACGGCTTACGAAAGTTAGGCAGTCCTCATCATGCACAATAGTGGCTTAAGTGACTTGTACTGATTAGATGCTCGGTAAGCAGTCTTATAAACAGGCTAAATGCCTAGTGTCGCAGTTTTGCTTTTGTACTTGAAAAGCTCAGAATGCCACCGATCATAATCTGAGTGCTATTAATAGGACTGCAATCCACTAGTTTTATCCCAGTCATTGTTATAAGTTGATTCACATAATGCCTGCAGTAATATCTTAGTCTAAATCGGCTACGGACACTAGTTTTAAGCTCAATAGGTATTGTCGAGAATTCCATAGACTGGAGCCTGGCTTGTCCTCCTAGTTGCCAATGCCCTACTTATTCTGCTGATGAGTTCGGTGTTGATACGAGAAGATTTGATGGCTTGTTAGTCCAAGCATAGTGCAAGCAGCAAAACGCTCCATAGATCCTGGCGTTCCGAGATTAGCATCTTCGCGCCGACCTCGGCTCGTTGTCCAGATCCAAGTCTGCAGGCTGTTCCTTAGCGTTATTTCGAGTATAGTCAGATGCTATGGGCGGGCAATGGGACGCTGTCGTAATCGGCTCCGGGGTTGGTGGTTTGGTAACGGCCAGTCAGTTGGCGGTTAAAGGAGCGAAGACACTCGTGCTGGAACAATATCTTGTCCCTGGGGGAAGTGGAGGCGCATTTCAGCGAAACGGTTATACATTTGATGTGGGTGCCTCCATGATCTTTGGGTTTGGTAAAAAGGGCTACACCAATCTGCTTACACGTGCTTTAGCGGATGTTGGGGAACGCTGCGAAACTATTCCCGATCGGACGCAGCTGGAATACCACATACCTGGTGGTTTAAATATAACCGTAGACCGCGACTACGAGCGATTCATCGCTAATCTCTCAGCCCGCTTTCCCCACGAAGCCTCAGGCATTCGTCGCTTCTACGGTACCTGCTGGCAGGTTTTTAACTGTCTTGATGCGATGCCGTTATTGTCGCTAGAAGACCCTGCTTATCTCACTAAGGTCTTTTTTAAAGCTCCTTTAGCTTGTTTGGGTTTGGCGCGCTGGTTGCCTTTCAACGTGGGTGCCGTAGCCCGACAGCACATCAAGGATGAGCAGTTACTGAAGTTCATTGATATTGAGTGCTTCTGCTGGTCGGTCATGCCGGCAGATCGCACTCCGGTGATTAATGCGGGCATGGTGTTTTCCGATCGACATGCTGGTGGGATTAATTACCCTAAGGGTGGTGTGGGGATGATCGCCAAAAAGTTGGTCGATGGTCTTAGACGCCACGGTGGTCATATCCGATACAAGACTCGCGTTACCAAGGTATTGATTGAAAATGACCAGGCTGTTGGTGTGCTTTTGGCTAATGGTGAAGTTGTTCGCGCCAAACGAGTAATTTCTAACGCTACCCGTTGGGATACCTTCTCTAGCAATGTTGGTATTGACAAAAGCGCTGGCCAAGCGCTAGTAGACGAAGATCACACACCTGCCAACGAACGGATCTGGCGTCGCCGCTATATACCCTCGCCGTCGTTTTTATCGCTGCATCTCGGCGTACGAGGCGATCTTATTCCCATGGGGACCCACTGCCATCACTTACTTCTGGAGGATTGGAACCAGATGGAAGAGGAGCAAGGTGTGATCTTTGTGTCGATGCCATCTCTGCTAGATCCAGACTTGGCCCCGACAGGACATCACATTGTACATACGTTCACGCCCTCGTCGATACAAACCTGGCAGAATTTAAGTCCTTCTCAGTACAAATCCAAAAAAAATAAAGATGCGGCGCGAATAATTCAGCGACTTGAGGCGATTCTTCCAGGATTATCGGATTCCATTACTCATCAAGAGATTGGAACGCCACGAAGTCACCGACGTTTCCTCGGCCGTTTCCAGGGTAGTTATGGTCCGATTCCGGCCATGCCGCTGCCAGGCCTGTTACCGATGCCCTTCAATCGCACTGGGGTGAAACACCTGTATTGTGTCGGAGATTCCTGTTTTCCTGGGCAGGGCCTGAACGCCGTTGCCTTCAGTGGCTTCGCGTGCGCACACAGGGTAGGAGCCGACTTGGGTCTTAACCCTTGGAACTTACCAACTTGATTGGCTGTTTAGTAAGCTCCTAGACTCTGAATTACAGTGATGTCAAAGCCTCACACTTTGTCTGCATCTGCTAATGTGAGTACCCTAAAATGGGGTAGCGGTGCTGAATGCAGGTATTTTATAATGTAGTCTTGGAGAAGTTAGAAACAATATGGCCTCTTAGGTACATATTGCCGATAGTCAAAAACCCATGCCGGGCCTGATGCAACCCGTTGGTTTTTGGAAAGATGAGAAAACTAAAATATCCGGCGACGCCTACGCGTTTGTACAACTGAAATCAAACTGTTGGCTAGAACATCAGGCTATCACTTATCACTGAACGGTATGGAACGTTTCGGCCTCTCTCCTCTGATCTTCTTCACTTTGCTCAGCCTGTACGTCGCATTAGTTTTGCCATTACCTTTCTTCGCTCCTCAGGAGCTCAGACCATTGACGATCGGTATTTTACTCCTTGGCTTTCTATTGATTCTGGGATTGCTCAGTGAGAAGGTGGAAACCGATGCCGACGGTCTACGGGTACGTTACCCACCTTGGATTAGTTGGCTGTTCCGTCGGAGTTGGTTCATGGCCTGGAGTGATGTTCGTGCCCTTGTCCCAGTTGGCACAAGCCAAGGGGGAACTGTGTACTATCTGAAGGCGACTGGTTGTCGCCACCAGTTACTACCTCAACGCATTGCTCGATTTGACCGCTTCTTGGACGTGTTGCGTGAGCGTACCTTGGTTTCAACCAAAGGGATCGGCCGGCTCACACCTCCATGGACGTATCAGGTACTTGCAGTATTGGCGATCCTAATGATCGTGGGAGAGCTTGCTACAGGTGTGGCGATTGCGGAAGGACTTATTACTTAATATTAGGTCTTAAGTTGCCGGCAAGTTGTCCAGACTGAAGCGATAGCCGCGTTGACGAACAGTAGTAACTCCGCCACCTTCACCAAGGCCGGCTTGTTCCAACTTACGACGAAGAGTCAGCACTTGCGTATCTACAGAGCGGGGACCGCCACTGAACGGGGGCCAGGCCATTCGCAATAATTCTTGGCGGCTACGCACCAGTCCTGGAGGCATGAGTAAGGCGCAGAGCAGAGCAAACTCACGCGGACTCAATTCCACCGGCTTATCGCGGAGAGTAACTTGCCGCATTAACAGATGGACTTCAAGGGGCCCCACTGTGACCCGTTCCTGTAAACCACTACGTCCTCGCTTTAAAAGAGTCCTGCAGCGAGCCGCAAGCTCTTCGAGACCAAAGGGTTTGCGCAGCACATCGTCGGCACCATCGTCGAGTAAGCCAATGACCGGATCTGCACCACTTCTTGCAGTAAGAACAATCACAGGGCAACGAAGTTGTCCAGCCAAGCGCAGGGCAGAACCTTGTTCCAGAATCTCAGCGCTCACCAAAAGATCGGGAGATTGCTCCTGACAGACATCGAGGGCTTCTGCGGCTCGGCCCACCGCTGCAGTCAAATGACCATCTTGTCGAAGGCGTTGTACAAGGACTGTGCGCAGCGTGGGATGTGGCTCGACGACCAAAACCCGCGAGGGCTCAAGACCACTTCTGGATACCGGCATGGTGAGTGCCTGGTCGGAAGGAGTACCCGACTCGGTAACCAGGTCTTGCGGCGTTGAGGTCACTGGATCGATCTAGGCACGACTAGGCTAATACCAATTTCATCGTGCGCTGGTAGCGAGAGCTGCTGTATCAACCAATGACGTCACTCGATGACCCACAGGCCATCCGTCATTTTCAATCAATTTGTGATGCGTGCCAGGAGCTCACCACGCGTTATCACACTGCCTCTGAACTGCGTCTCTACGCGGACGGATACCTCCACGCTTTGCGCAGATCCGGCTCTCTCGATTTACGTCAACAGCACCGGCTAGAGCAATTGATTGATCGCTGGATTTTGGATCCATCGAGCTTTATCGGGCCGGACGGGAGCGTGAGCGCTCTTTACGCGAAACACCCATAACGGTTGCCAAACATGACGACCTAACTAGCAAGCGCAATTTCTAACTTTTCGCGAAGCTCACCCTCGTTGTACATCTCAATTAAGATATCAGATCCACCCATGAACTCCCCTTTTACATAAACTTGGGGAATCGTGGGCCAATTAGAGAATTCTTTGATTCCTTGTCGTATCTCCACGTCCGACAAAACATCAAAGGTCTCGAATGCGACGCCGATCGAGTGGAGAATCTGTACAACATTATTCGAGAAGCCGCATTGCGGCATCAATTTGGAGCCCTTCATAAATACAAAGATTGGGCTCGAAGCGATCAGGCTTTCGATACGAGATTTAGTAGAAGTGTCCATAATTAAGGGAAGGTGTCGTGAAGATCAGGAAGGGATAGAAGTGTTGAGTGCCAACGCATGAATTGCCTCGCTGGCCAGCTCCTGCTGCAGTGCTCCATAGACTATTTGGTGTTGGCGAATCCGCGACAATCCACTAAAGGCTGAAGAGACCACACTCACTTGAAGATGATCACCACCACCGGTGAGATCTTCAACAGTCACCCTGGCATCAGGGATGACACGTTGAATCGCAGACTCGACCGCGGATAGCTGTATCATGGGGAATAGATTACGATCAAACGATGCTGACAGATGAACCCAGCTGCCTGGTCGCAAAACACCCTTGAATTCAGTCTTACGGAGCTGAATTTTAGGAGACTTTGATAAACTCCCCTGCGAACTCTGTGATTTTTAGGTCAAGTCACCAGCCTTAGCCAACTTTGATACAAAGCAAAAACGGCAGTTTTTGGTTGATTCTACCTCTAGGACAAACAATGCAGCTAGCTACAGATCAGACTCAATAAGTAACCCAGCCTAGGGGCTTTCTATTTTGGGATTATTTGTGTCTATGCAGAACTAATTCATCAAAGCCGTGCCGAGATCTTCGTAAAATTAAGACTAGCTGTTCTGAATGCCTCGCCTGGTTTTTATTGTGGTTTCTGTGGGCGCGAACGAAGTCTCCCCTATAGGCCGCTGCACCGCCGCAGGAGACGGCAATTTTAACGGCCGACAGACTAAAGCCACTGTCGCGCTTGAGCTGGGATCCCGTTGCTGGAAAACTATTAAACTCGAATGGATAAGGGTGGAAGTGGCTACTAAAGCGAAGGCTGTTAGTTGAAGAAGTGACGACCCATGGGGCCAAATCCAAGGCATTTTGACTGAACTCAAAAGGTTTGAAGCGGCCGCCCGACAGCCTTACGAGCCGATCGTTCAGCCACATGCATCGCTCTTGTGAGTTTGTGGTTGAACTGCTGCGCTGCTTCCTTACCCGTGGTTGTTGGCACTTTAAGAGCCTTCCCGAAACACACAGCAGCTCGACCGGCCGACTGTGGAAACGCTTGGCTATAGCCTAAGCCGACTGGAATCACAGGTACTTGAACGCCGCGGCTTTGTGCAAGCTGGGCTAGGCGCACGAGCCCGGCCCGCACCTGAATCGGCCGATCAATGCGTTGAATTCGTCCCTCTGGGAATACCACGAGCTGTTGCCTGTTGGCAAGTAAGTCAATAGCCAACCTTAGTGTTGTCATCGATGGATGTCCCTGATTTATGGGGAAGCAGCCCAAACGTTGAAGGAACCATCCCTGCAACCCTCGCATTTCTGTGGTGGTGACCATGAAGCGACAATCGCGACCTGTTACACGTCGACCAGCGGCCATGGTTAGCATCAATGCATCCCAACGGGCACGATGTGTTGGTGCCAGAAGTACTGAACCACAATGAGGCAGTCGCTCAGGGTGAAGAACGAGACGCTCACGAAACTGCAGTGGCAGCGCAATGTTTTGGGTTGCCAACATAGCCAAGGGAGCCCAAAACTGATCAACCCCCACCCTTAGGGCATTTTCACGGGTCGCCTGTGCCGCGGCCAACGGAGAACATCAGTCAGGAAGTCTTTAAGAATTTAAAGCCTGGAAGTCGTTCTGCATAGGATTTGGCCATCAACAACAGCCTTTATGGCCAGCCTAGGCGTCAATATTGACCATATCGCCAACATCCGTGAAGCTCGCCACACGGTAGAACCGGATCCCGTGCCAATGGCAATGCTGGCGGAACTCGGGGGTGCTGATGGAATCACAGTTCACCTTCGAGAAGACCGGCGTCATGTTCAGGATCGTGATGTGGAGTTGCTACGCCAGACTGTCCGTTCTCGCTTAAATCTGGAGATGGCAGCTACGGAAGAGATGATGGCTGTCGCTCTAAGGGTCCAACCAGATATGGTCACGTTAGTGCCGGAGAACCGCCAAGAGGTGACGACGGAGGGGGGGCTAGACGTAGTGGCTCAATTATCTACACTGGCTGCGATGGTAGAAAAACTTCATAACAGCAATATCCCAGTAAGTTTGTTTGTTGATCCTGACGCTACGGAATTAGAGGCTTGTCGTGATTCTGGAGCACGTTGGGTTGAACTCCATACCGGCCGCTATGCGGAAGCCGAGTGGAAGGAGCAGCCCTATGAGTTGGCTCGCCTTAATGAGAGCACAGCAATCGCCCGTCAATTTGGTTTGAGAGTCAATGCTGGTCACGGCCTTAATTATCAAAATGTTGAGCCTGTGGCGGCCATCCCTGGGATGGAGGAACTTAACATTGGGCACACGGTTGTTGCCCGTGCTGTTGCCGTTGGACTTCAACAAGCGGTTCGGGAAATGAAAGCTTTGATCCAGAATCCTCGACCCAGTTTTTTATTCGGACAGACAATTGGATGACTATTTATCACTTCGTTGCCGCGAGCGAGCAGTTTCTCATTGTTGATGAACCTCTTGAAGAAGTCTTAAGGGAGCGTCAGCGCAATTACGTCGAAACGAATAAAGAGATCGATTTCTGGTTGATTCGACGTCCGGCTTTTCTTCAAGCTCCAGGGCTATCTAGTCTGGCAAGTCAAGTACCACAGCCCGCTGCGGCAATTATATCTACAGACAAAACTTTTATCACATTTTTAAAATTGCGACTGGAATATGTAGTCGTTGGTCGTTTCGAGGCTCCAACCTCAATTATTCCCGATGCTACATCTAGTAACGTCTAACGCGCCCCGACTCTCTCCAAGTCTCCAAGCAAATCGCTCTACCAGTTCAAATTGTCGATGGCGTGGAAAAGCCGGTAGGACTTGGCTATTTACACTAATGGTAAGGCCGCGGTCGACATCGTGCATCGATGTTCAGTGACCTGGCAAATCTCCACTTACTCGCATCAGAATCTGTCCATGGCTGAGTAGAATATTGGATGCTAGTAGTGTCAGGCGGGTGATATATGCGGCTGATATTAGACGTACTTTCATTTAATTGCTGTGTTTTTAGGTAGCGGCTGTCTTATATCTACAAGGGAAGGTAAGTTTGTGGTGAACGTGCCCGAACCTAGGCTGGCTACTCCTAAGTGGGTGCCTATACCGGTTATACCGGCTCGCAATTCGGGGCATTGTTAAAACTTTATCGGAGCAACCGGGCTGAGTTGCTTGCTCAGTTGCTGGCCCAACAGTTGATTAAGCAAAAACCCGGCCCCCTAGAAGTACTGGAGGTGATGGTGAACACTCGACCGACAGGAAGCTGGTTGGGTGAACAAGTCGCCGTTGCCAACGGCATCACTTCGCTGGTGAGGTTTCCCTATCCAAACAGTTACCTACGTCAATTGGTGCGTGAAGTCTTGGGTCTTCCTTCAAAAGAAAATGACCCATGGCGGGCTAAACATTTAATATGGCCTGTTCTTAAGACGCTGCCCGAGCTACTTGACCAGGATGTGGCGCTGCCTTTACAGCGTTGGTTGAACGGACGTGAGAGAAGCAAACAGAGACTAACGCTTAGCCGGGATCGCTGGCAGCTGGCTCGGGCGATTGCTGACGCATTTGACGATTATGCCCTCTATCGCCCTGATGTATTGACTGAGTGGAGCGCATCACCTTCATTCACGTACCAGGATTGGCAGCCAGTGTTTTGGCGGCTACTGGCTGGTCGGTTGCACAGTCTCCCCTTTGGACTGCAGGTTCGTGAAGCCATCGGTCGATTGCGTAGCGGTACTGTTTCAAACGCGTCCCTGCCTGATCGACTTCGCTTATTTGGCATAAGCGCCCTTGCACCGGTGCAAGTTGAATTGATTCAGGCTCTGTCAAGTGTCACGGATGTGGAGATCTATCTTCTCACTTCATGTCCAGACTTATGGCAACTATGTAGTAGTCGACGAAAACTTCTACAGAAGGCGTGGTTAGAACCGATGGATGGAACTTGGCTTGAGGCTGCACCACGGCTTGAAGCGAAGCTTGGTCGAATGGGAGCTGAGTTCCAGCAATTGCTAGAGGGTTCGGGCGCTGTGGAACTAGAGGAACATTGGGATAAGGATCTGTTTGCGACACCCGTTCGCACGGCTACCCAGAGCAACCGATCAGCAACGCTCTTAGAACAACTGCAGGAGCAGCTTGTTAATCCCGGTCAGTCAGTTGTTTTACAACGATTGCCGAACGACCAGTCCGTCATTTTTCAAGCCGCGCCTGGACCATGGCGCGAGGTGCAGTTGATACGGGATCGGATTCTCCAGTGGTTAGCTGCAGATTCCGATCTGGCTCCACGTGATGTTCTGATAATGACTCCGCAAATTGATCGTTACGCTCCCCTGTTGAACTCGGTGTTTAATGACTACGATGCAACCGGTGTTCATATTCCTTGGCGTCTCACAAGTCAAAGCTGCCAAAGCAGTTTAGGGATATCGAGAGTGATGCTGAATCTCTTGGAGTTGGCGGCTGGTCGTTTTACTGCCACAGGTTTAAAACAATTTTTAACCCATCCAATTCTTCAGCAATTGCAGGCTCTGTCCTCGGAAGAATGCGTGTTGATGACCAGGGTGCTGCAGAGAAGCGGCTTCCGTTGGGGTTTGGATGCGACAGAACGCGGTGGTGACGAAACCCACAGTTTAAGCTGGTGTCTAGATCGTTGGTTGTTGGGACTGGTTTTGCCCTCGAACGAGGGTTTGGCGCCTTTGAATACAGCGCCGTTTAATTGGGAACTTGATCCGGATCGTTTGGTGCGTTGGTGGACGTTTTTGGATCGGTTGGCACGAATGATTCAGCAATTCAGGCGGCCAAAAACATGCAGCGCTTGGGTGGACTTGCTGCGATCGGTTTTACAAGAGTTGTTTGGAAATGGCTGGGCTTGGAGTTATGAATTGCAGCACTGGATCACAGCTCTTGAAGATTGGCGGTTACATACCGTTAATTGCTCATTGGAGCTTGATATCACCTTGGTGATTGAAGTGTTAAACGAAGCATTGTCGGTTGATAGCGGTCGCTTTGGGCACTGCACCAGCTCGCTAACTATCAGTGCGTTGGAGCCGATGTGGGCTATTCCGTACAAGGTGATCGTCTTGATGGGTCTTGATGATGCAGCATTTCCTCGTTCAACCAAGCGCCCCGGATTTCATCTACTGGAGCAGGAACAACGGCTCGGGGATCCAAGTGAGAGTGATCAAGACCGATATGTACTACTCGAATCCTTGATATCGGCACGCCGTCATCTGTTGGTTAGTTGGTGTAGCCGCAATGAACGCACAGGAGAGAATCAACCTCCTGCGGCTCCAGTAGAACAATGGTTGTTGCAACTGCAACAGGAGCTGTCGAACAGCAGTACTGAAGGTTTACTGCTTACCCCAGCGGCGAATCCTTTGGCTCGCAGCAATTTCCGTGTTGAAGCGCCATTGAGTTGTGACCGTCGTCAATTAGAAGTGAGGCGTTGGCTAGATCGGAAACGTCCGGAACCGAAGTTTGCTCTGTCATGGCCACTTGAATGGGCTAATCCGACAGACGATTCTAACGAGTCCACGGAATTGAATGATTCCATGGTATACGAAAATCTCCTCTACTGGATGCGTCAGCCACAGATGGCTTGGTTGCGCTCGAGGGGACTCCACCCCGGTGAAACATTTGAAGCAGTGGAGGATTTTGATCCACTGGAGCTCAATGCTCTTGAGCGGTACCAGCTGCTGAATCGCAACTTTGAACAGCAGCTCGCCGCTGGGGGTGTTCCAGACTGGCCAGCTATGTTGACAGGCCAGGGTATTTTGCCTGCGGGGGCTGGAGCAGCCCTCGAGCAGAGGGAACTAGCAAAGCGCTGGCAAGCCTTAATGCACCAGCTCAACATTCTTGGTTCATGCCATCGCGATAATATTGTTTTCGCAGGTGCTTTGCGGCCTCTCTTGTTCGCGGGGGAAACTCAGGTAGTAGTGCAAGCGGGAATGCTCAGCACAGCTGGCGTAATGCGTGGCTGGCTTCATCATCTCTATCTATGCGCCACAACCCCAACCCCTACAGCGGTGATTGCTCGCAGCACCGGTATCATGGGTGCAGAGACTTATCTACTCTGGGACCCTTTGTCTACCGCAGAGGCAGAAAGGCAACTTACCTCATTGCAACGGCTGGCTCAGCGAGGAATGGAGCGCTGTTGGCCTGTACCCCCAAAGAGCGGTTGGCAGATGGCCTGGCAAGAGCAACGCAGGCCAGGGACAGGTCTTGAATGGTTCCGCAGCAGTTGGCAAAAGGAGCGTTGGTCGCCGGCTCTTCATCTTTGTTTTGGCGCAGAAGTAGACGCAGATGAACTGTTGAAAGCTCCGGGATTCCGTGAAGCCTATTCAGCCCTCTATGGCCCATTGCTTCAAGCACAGCGGAGTTGATACGCACGAATGGTCCAACCCTTCAACGCTAATACATATCCGCTGAAACCTGGAGTTCGGTTGCTGGAAGCAAGTGCTGGTACGGGAAAAACATTTGTGTTAGCCCACCTCGCGCTGCGGCTAATCACTGAGGCCAGCCATCCTCCCGAAGCTTTGCTCGTGGTGACTTACACCGAGGCAGCTGCAAAAGAATTGCGCTCTCGTATTGGTCGACGGTTGCAGCAGGGGCTGCTTGGGTTGGAGCAGTTGGAGAATGAAGAATATCCGCAGGCACCAGACCCCGTTTTGGCTGAATGGTGGGCGCAGTGCACGGATCCTCTAGAACGCCGTCAATGGATCCGTCAGTTGTTGGTGGCTCTTGAGCGACTAGAAGGTGTTGACATCGTCACGATCCATGCGTTTTGCCGCCGCAGCCTACAGCGGCTGATTCTCGATAACGGAGCAGCGATAGAACCTCAACTAGAGGGTAACGCTGCGGCGCTTCGGGCTGAGGTGGTGCAAGACCTTTGGCAGCAAGAATTGTTGTCGCTCCCAGAGAAGCAACTCCGAGGTTTACGACTGCGCGGGTTGTCGCCAAGAAGCTTATGTGATGCTCTCGCTCGACTGGAAGAAGATCCCCATCCACAATTGGCTGGTGATCCAATCCGGTTCGATTTCCAGTCACCTTTGCACGATCAGTTACGAATCTGTACAAAGGGGCTCTGGCAAGAGTTCCAAGTTCTCTGGAAACAGGATTGCGAGACCCTCGAGAGTGGATTTCGCTTTGCAGCTGAGCTATGGAAAGCTCAAGGCTATCGCTTCACGGCGCCCTACAGCGCACAGCCACGAACTGATCGCTGTGCCATGATCAACCGATGGGTTGCAACACAAGATGGTGTGCCCTCTCTGGCAGCGATCGCAGCTATTGAGAAGCCTTTGAAGGAGTATTTCCATCCCGGTAGTTGGTCTCGGGTGGCTCGCAAGTGCGGTGAAAAGAATCCCAGTCTTGTGGCTCCGGCCTTGCAAACCGCTATAGCTGCACTCTGGGATGAACCATTAGAGCAGGTTTGGCGATATTTACTGGAGCGCGGTTTGAAAGAACTTGACGATAGGCGTCGCTCTCGCGGAACGATTACTTTCGCTGGGTTCTTGGCAGCAATGGATCCAGGTGAAGACGAGGCTGACTGGCTTATTCCCTTGCAAGAGCGTTATCGCGCCGTAATGGTAGATGAATTTCAAGATACGGATCCAGTGCAATGGCGTTTGCTGCGGCGGACTTTTGGAGATCGTTCGCGCCACCTCCTACTAATGGTTGGGGATCCAAAGCAAGCAATTTATCGCTTTCGAGGAGGCGATCTCGGCACCTATTTCAGTGCTCGGGCACAGGTCGATCGCATCGATTATTTGCTTGATAATTTCCGTACAACTCCTCTTCTCATGGAAGGGTTGAACAAATTGATGGAGCCAGGAATGGCTCGGTCCGGGTTGGAGATTCCTGCAGTCGAGGCTCGCAGCGAAGTGCCAGCCCCCAAGTGGGGGGCTCCGCTCCAGCTACTGGAGTTTAAAACTGATTCCATAACATCACGAGCCTATTTAGAGGAGGTATTGCCCAAGCATGTTGCAGCTGTGGTGTTCGAGCTGCTACAAAATCGTGAAGGGTTTGATCCTGCTGACCTTTGTATTTTGGTGAGTCGCCACCAACAAGCGCTTGATCTGCGCCGAGCCCTTAGTGCTTGTGGCATTCCCACCCGGTTGGTTACCCAGTGTGATGTATTTGAGAGTGAAGCTGCTCTTGTTATCCAGCGTTTGTTGGATGCCCTAGTAGATCCCAGTGATGCTCGCCTACTGAGGTTATTCGCTTGCTCATGGCTTCTTGATTGGTCGTTGGACTCCATGGACGAAGAAGAGAAATTAAATCAACTTGCGGAGCAATTACGGCTCTGGGGGAGCGCCATGCCCAAGCTGGGCTTAATGGGTTGCCTATCCAAATTCTTGAAAGAAGAACAGGTTGCCAATTTGTCTGAACAGGGCCGGATGCTAGCCGATCTGCAGCAGGTGGGTCGGCTGGTGCAGGACACCATGTATCGCCACGGATTAGATGTTGCCACAGCAGCGGATTGGTTGCGGCGGGAACGCCTGCATCCCACCACACCAGTGCCGGAGATGCGTCAACCACATAGTGATCAAGCTGATTGTGCTGTAGCTGTGGTTACTGTTCATCACAGCAAGGGGCTTGAATATCCTGTTGTAATATGTCCCTACCTCTGGCAGGCACCACGCCAAGAGATTGGTCCGCTTTGGCGACAAGTTGGAGAAGGAAATTGGCTGATTGCGGTTGATCCCCATTGGGGCGCTGGGCATCGCGCTAAACAACAGGCGTTCGATGCTGCTATGGCCGAAGCGGAACGTCTAGCTTACGTCGCGGCCACCCGCGCCCGCTCTCAGCTGCTCTTGGTGTGGGCACGTTCCACGGACCAGGAGGGAGCGCCATTACCTAGTTGGCTTTTTGGTGCAGAGGCCGTGGATGACGCAGTTGAGACATTTACCAGAGAGCGCCTCTTCAGGGTTCTTGCGGAGCGGAATGTATCAATCCTGCACCGTCCCCTACCTGATCCTCTCGCTGATGACCAGCGTTGGCATCCACCACAGTGTAATGATGACCCTCTCGCTCTTGGTGCGACCCCTGGAAAAATTGACCAGAGCTGGGGACGGGCGAGTTACTCAGCTTGGGTCGCAGCATCTACTGGCTTTGTACTACATGGGCAAGGCCGAGATCCCGATCTTACCGATAAGAGGGGCAGTAGCACTGAAGCAGATCTCTGGCCCGAGAAAGGTCCTCTCTCTGACTTTCCCCGTGGCGCTGTGGCTGGTGATTGCCTCCATCGCATCCTCGAGCAAATCCCTTTTGAAGTTGGTGACAAATCTGAAGCGGAAGACATACGGGTAGCAATAATCGATACCGAGCTAAAGCGCGCTGGTCTGGATAGTGATCTACGGGCGATAGTGATGGAAGGGCTTGATCTTGTGTTGACTACACAACTAGGAGGTCCGCTAGCACAGTTACAGCTAAAACAGCTGGGCTTTCAGCAACGCCATCATGAACTGAACTTTGATCTTCCGGTAGATCACATACGCACTAGTGACTTAGTGAAAGCTTTTCGGTGTGAGCCTAATGCCCGTTTCGGGGGCGTATACATCGATCGGCTCGCCACGCTAGCAATAGATAGTCGAGGCTTTCTTACTGGTTCGATTGATCTGGTGTTTTGTGACCTCAAACAGTCATGTTGGTGGGTTTTGGATTGGAAGAGCAACTGGATCGGTGAACGAGGCTCGGAAGAAGGTACCAACCTATGTGGACCTCGTCACTATCACCAAGAAGCGATGCAGCAACAAATGATCCGTCACCACTACCCGCTACAGGCCCATATTTACCTATTAGCCTTGCACCGCCATCTGAGTTGGCGTTTGCCGGCTTACAAACCTGAACATCATTTAGGTGGTTATGTCTATGTTTTCCTGCGAGGTATGCCGGGGATCACAGCCAAGTCTTCGGATCAACTCCAGACGATGGTAGGGCCTGGACGAATTGTTGAACCGGCTCCTCTGCAACGTATCTTAGCCCTCGACCGTGCTTTGTCTCGGGTCAGTTAATGAACGGTTCTGATTGGCCCGCATCCTTCGCCTTTGGTTTGCATGCTGCGTTACTACGCCGAATACCGCCACAGCAAAACAGTCGCGAACTGGAACAGCTCATCATTGCTTTAACTGAGGCACTTGAGCAAGGTGAATTAACTATATTGCTGACTCCCGAGCAGGCACAGCTTGTCAAAGAGAGCGGCTGGCTAGAGAGCGAGGCTTCGCCCCTATTACTACAAGGAAATCAACTGGGGTGGCGTCGTTGGTTGCAAGCAATGGATGACGTTGTACATACCCTTGTAGAGCGGGCCATGGTTCCAGTATTAGCCCCGACACAAACTAAAGTTCCCGAGCCATCGCAGAATTTAAATCGCGAGCAGCGTGCGGCAGTGATGGTCTTGGACCAAGCATCGGTTGTGCTGCTCAGCGGTGGTCCGGGCACTGGGAAAACGAGCATCGTAGTGGAGATTCTGCATCGAGCACGGCTACGGGATCCGGGGCTGCGCGTTGGGCTGGCTGCACCCACTGGGAAGGCTGCCCGAAGATTAGGTGATGCGGTGCGTCCTCGTTTAGAAGGGTTGCCTTGCAACACGTTGCACCGTTGGCTTGAGGCCGGTCCCCATGGGTTTGGCCGCCACAGTGAGCGACCGCTAGACCTAGATCTACTGGTAATCGATGAGATGTCGATGTTGGACTTGACTCTCATGCAAGCTCTACTGGAAGCGATACCGCTTCGATGTCGTCTTGTGCTTGTCGGGGATCCAGCTCAGCTACCCCCAGTTAGAACTGGTGCCGTGTGGCACCGGTTACAGCAAAGTGATACTAGGAGCCGCTTTGGAGCAAGTGCTGTTCATCTGACGAAAATGTATCGCAACCGCGGCGCTATAGCTCGGTTAGCGAACCAATTGAGGGATGGGAAGATGACGGGGTTTCAGAGGGAACTTTCAGAACTGTCATCTGACGCGAACGTACGACTCCATTGCTGCAATCCGTTACGACTTCCAACGTTGTTGTGCGATCATTGGGCAGAACATCACAATGTCCTCCTCCACCTGTCGCGGGGTCTACAACATTGTGCTGAGGAAACGTTAAGCCAGAAGGCAGAACCTCTATTGAAGGCTCTTGAAACACATTTGGTGTTATGTCCCCATCGGCGTGGTCCTTGGAGCCTTAATGATGTGCATCGCTCTCTACTTGGGGAGACTGTACTCGAGAGTCCGCTACATTGGCCTAGTTGTTTTCCGGTTATTTGTGGTGCAAACCAGCCTGAACTAGGTTTAGCGAACGGTGATTTGGGGATAACAATCGGATCTGGAAATCAAGGACGCTTACTGTTTCGGGCATTAGCAGACGATGGCCAGATTCACGTGAAACGTTTTCATCCGGCGCGGTTGCGCCAATTGGAACCAGCCGTAGCCCTAACTATTCATCGGGCGCAGGGTAGCGAAGCCGATATCGTGTTTGTGCTTTGGCCACAACCACTCAGTTCTGCTAATAGAAACGACCACGACCGTCGCCTCTTATATACAGCAATCACACGTGCGCGTATCAGACTTGAACTGGTAAGCGTACCGTGATATTCGTTTAAAGAACCCGTAGGTTAATGCGAGAATTTGCTTGCAGGCAAGGAAATATCCGGCCGGTGTTCGAAAGCGAGCAACCGTCATAATGCAACATTAACGTCACAATATTAAGGTTAGGTGGTGATGTTAGCTGATAAGGGGGACAGACTCCGTTATGTTAAAAACCGGTGGGTCGAGGTAGTTTCTGAACTGGTGTAAGCATGTTCCAATGTATGCGATGTGTTACGGATACAACGGCAATCCGTAACTTTTTGACCACTGAGGTTCAACACGGCAATGATCTTATTTCAGAAGGGGGATGTCGTAACGCCTGCTTGGGTAACTTATGGTCCAGTGATAGCTTAACCACTAACCTTTGAAGCGTAGGCAACGCAGCCAGAGTGCAATCTGTTGTATTGCAAGGGGTTGTGAGCCTGATTTCAGAGATTAATCGGGCCGGGGCCACTTTCTATGACTGAGCAGCAGCAACATCAGCAACAGCACAAAGAATCCTCGTGCGTAGTTAATTTTTCCACTTCTGCATTACCAAAGGAAAAAAAAGAAGGCGAGGTGTTCGCCAAGATGGTTGAAGTCACTCAACAATCTGAATCCGGTTTTCGGGGATTTGGTTTCAGCGACTCTTTACTCAAAACACTTGCTGATAAGGGATACAGCGAACCCTCCCCCATTCAAAAAGCAGCATTTCCAGAATTGATGTCAGGCCGCGACCTAGTAGGTCAGGCCCAGACTGGTACAGGTAAGACGGCGGCCTTTGCAATCCCCCTGCTCGAGCGACTGAAGACCGGTCAGAAAATTCCTCAGGTTTTGGTACTGGCTCCGACCCGAGAGTTAGCTATGCAGGTAGCCGATTCATTTAAGGCCTACGCCGCCGGCAATCCTCGTTTGAAAGTCACTGCGATCTATGGCGGAACTGATTTTCGCTCTCAGATCAGTGCTTTTCGTCGAGGCGTTGATGTGGTGGTTGGAACACCTGGGCGTGTGATGGATCATATGAGACAGGGCACAATCGACACCTCCGGTCTCACTAGCCTTGTGCTTGATGAAGCCGATGAGATGTTGCGAATGGGTTTTATCGACGATGTGGAGTGGATCCTTGAGAAGTTGCCTGAGGAAAGACAGGTAATTCTTTTCTCGGCCACGATGCCGCAAGAGATTCGTCGCATATCAAAGCGTTATCTCAATAATCCAGTAGAAGTCACAATTCAAACCAAAGATCGGGAAAGCAAGCGCATCCGGCAGCGAGCAATCGTAGTGCCAATCAGTCACAAGCTTGAAGCTCTACAAAGGGTTTTGGATGTCTACGGTGGCGAAGGGGTGATTATTTTTGCCCGCACCAAAGCCATCACGTTGACGGTGTTTGAAACGCTAGAAGCCGGTGGTCATCAGGTGGCTGTTTTGAATGGTGATGTGCCCCAAAATCAGAGAGAGCGGACTGTTGAACGCCTGCGCAGCGGATTTGTCAACATCTTAGTGGCCACCGACGTAGCAGCCCGTGGTTTGGATGTTGAGCGTATTGGACTGGTGGTCAACTACGACATGCCATTCGATAGCGAGGCTTACGTCCACCGTATCGGGCGCACCGGCCGGGCCGGACGTACCGGTGAGGCCGTTGTCTTTGTAACTCCTCGAGAAAAACGTTTTATCCGCAATCTAGAACGGGCGACTAGTCAGCTAATCGAATTGGTGGAGGTGCCAGATAACAAAGTGATTAATCAAGAACGTTTGGATCGATTACGTAAACAGCTTGGTGAGGCTGCCAAGACTGAACGTTTTCATGCGAATGAAGATGTGCTACTGAGGAAGCTGATGCAGGAGGTGGCTATGGAATTTGAGCTCACCTCCGAGCAGATAGCGCTAGCGGCCTTAGAGTTAGCCGTCGGTCCTAATCCGCTGTTGCGTCAGGACGATGACGATTGGATTCAGAACACCCAACGTATTGATCGCCATAGGAAGGAGCGCAGTGAACGCCGAGAGCGTCACAACGGCCGTCCAGCCCGTTTTCCTGACGAAAATATGCAGCGGTATCGCGTTGCAGTTGGTCATCGTGACCGGGTGAAACCTGGCAATCTTGTTGGCGCTATTACCGGCGAGACCGGTTTGCAGGGAGGGATGATTGGCCGAATCCAAATCTTTGATAATTACAGCCTTGTCGATTTACCTGCTGGTATGCCTGAAGACGTTTTCAACAGTTTGCGCAGTCTCCGTGTGATGAATCGCGAACTGCAAATTGCCATAGATTCCTGATGGTTCCTATCCTAATGACCGGTGCAATTGTAGTTTCATTCATTAGCAGCAGCCAAGAGAGCAAGGTGCTAAAAAGCCTTTGCCTCACGGCTTTCACGGCAGCCATGGCTCGGGCTGGTGAAACGCCTCCCCAGGGTATGGGGGAGGAAACATGCACTTGTTTTTTGAATGAGTTTGCAAACGGTGTAAGGGTTGACTTGGCTCGCAAAGCGTGTAAACAACGTGTCGTCGATTCTTATCAGCTTTGACCATGGTTCAGCCCTAGATTCACTTCAGGCCTCGCTGACTTGTGCTGTCAATGCAGGTTGTCTTAGCGCGATACGTTCCATTGTTTGGATCAGTTCGATCTGAGCGGCAGGAACACACTGAGGAATCAGTGTGTCGAGCAAGACGATGCGATCGGCTTCGTCGAGTTCACCATCGGAAGTCCAGCGCATTGACTGCAGGTGCAGGGATGTCGTCTTGGTCTCTCCATCGCGATCTTTTGAAGACGTTAAAACCGTCATTTTTGGTTCCCCATATTGTGATCCTCTGACAATGAAGCGGTTTGACAAAAAACGCTCAGCTCTTCAGGATTGCTTTGGGTTCTTATATTATTCTGTTAGAATATCAGGTGTGACGTTTGGCGGATGACGCCTGACCACCGGCCAATTCCGAATTTCGTTCTCGGAACCGGTTCACGCGATTGAGTTCATTTAACGGTTCCACGGTCCATGACCATCTACATCGGCAATCTTTCCTTCCAAGCAGAACAAGAGCATCTCTTTGATTTATTCGCTGAATACGGTGAAGTCAAAAACTGCAGCCTCCCTCTTGATCGTGAGACCGGTCGTAAGCGCGGCTTTGCTTTCGTAGAAATGGTGAACGATGCTGAAGAGCAGAAGGCCATAGATGACCTTCAAGACGTCGAATGGATGGGACGCATGATTCGCGTGAGTAAAGCCACCCCAAGAGAACGCTCTGGCGATTCACGTGGTGGCGGTGGATACCGCGGTTAGGATTGAGCTTGGTTGTTTGGCAGCTTCGTTGTGACGCTGTCTCAGCTGTAAGGGCTGTTCAGTTGACTTTGCTAATGATCGACTCTCCTAAATTACTGTCGGTTTGGTGGAGATCTCTTAGTTTGGCTGGAGCAATTTTGATACCATGGTGCTTTTGATGCACCAAATATCTAAGCTGCTTGGAAGGGTTTGCTGCAAGCCCCCCTGTCGCGTTTCAGCTTGATCATTAAGAAATAGTGGTACAGCCAACCCGCAGCGAAGTTTTGGGTACTTCATCTTCCCTGAGTCGTCTGCTTCGTCACTTGGCGCCTAAACGCCGGTTAGTTTGGGCCGCCGTAAGCTGCTCGCTACTAAACAAGCTGTTCGATCTAGCTCCGCCTACTCTGATTGGTTTGGCTGTCGATGTAGTGGTTCGTCGTGAATATTCTTGGTTGGCTGGATATGGCATTCAGCCAGTGACACAACAGCTTTGGGTGCTAGCCCTGCTTACTTTCTTAATTTGGGCAGCAGAGTCGTTATTTGAATACCTCTACGACGTGCTTTGGCGTAACCTGGCACAAAGCGTGCAACATAACCTGCGCCTTGAAGCTTATGCCCATTTACAACAACTAGAGCTTACATTCTTCGAGCATGACAGCAGCGGTCGTCTCCTCTCGGTACTCAATGACGATATCAACCAGCTGGAACGCTTCCTTGACCATGGAGCCAACCAGGTTCTGCAGCTGATAACCACGGTGCTTGTTGTGGGCATTGGCATGGCGATGGTGGCTCCCGAGGTTGCCTTGTTCGCTTTTTTGCCCATTCCTGTGATTCTCTGGTGTTCGCTGCGGTTTCAAAGAAAGCTCGCACCCCGCTACCGTGAAGTGCGGACCCGTGCCGGTGATCTGTCAGCTCGATTAGCAAATAACTTAGGCGGTATGTTAACGATTAAAAGCTTCACAGCAGAAGCGATTGAACTTAGACGACTGGGCATAGAAAGTAGGGCTTATCAGGATAGCAATGCCCGTACGATTCGTTTATCAGCTGCCTTTATTCCGTTAATTCGCTTTGCTATTCTCTTCGCATTTCTTGCAATCCTTTTAATAGGAGGCTTTCAAGCTGTAGCTGGCCAGCTAGCCGTCGGGACTTACAGCACGCTGGTGTTCATCACACAGCGCTTGCTTTGGCCGCTCACAACCCTAGGACGCATTCTTGATGAATACCAACGTTCAATGGCATCAACCCAGCGTGTACTTGATCTAATCGACACTCCGATCAACATTCATGGGGGCTTGGTTCCATTACCAATCGCCAGTGTGCGAGGTAGTTTTTGTTTTGAAAATGTAAAATTTGCTTATACCGGACGTGATACTCTACTCCGTGATTTCAATCTGACAGTTACGGCCGGGACCACTCTGGGCATTGTTGGTTCTACAGGGTCAGGCAAAAGCACATTGGTAAAACTGCTGCTCCGTCTTTATGAACATTCTGCCGGAAGAATCCTGTTGGATGGTCATCCAATCGAAACATTGTGCCTAGAAGATCTACGCCGTTCGATTGCTTTAGTAAGCCAAGACGTTTATCTTTTCCACGGCACAATTGCGGAGAACATCGCTTACGGTATAGCTCAATCAAAACGGGAAGATATCGAGCGAGCTGCACGCTTGGCAGAAGCAACAGGGTTTATCGATAAGCTCCCAGAGGGTTACGACACACTGGTAGGGGAACGTGGCCAGCGTCTATCCGGTGGTCAGCGTCAGCGAATCGCCCTAGCGCGAGCAATTCTCAAGGATGCTCCAATTTTAGTGCTTGATGAGGCCACTGCGGCCGTAGATAATGATACTGAGGCTGCTATCCAACGCTCTTTAGAGCAAATCACCCGAGGCCGCACTACGCTGGTAATCGCTCATCGTTTGAGCACGGTGCGTAATGCTGATCGGATTGTGGTAATGGATAAAGGACGAATTGTCGAGCAGGGTTGTCACAATGATTTAATTGCTCTTGGTGGGATTTATCGAAATCTTTGGCAAGTCCAAGCTGGTGAGGAATCTGTGACCTCTAAATAGCGCATTATCTTTGTTAGGTGAAGTAAGTGTTTTGGGAGCTCTAGCATATTAGCTGATTCCTATACCCTCAGTTCTCCCAAGACTGGACAATATTAGTCTAAGTTAGAACTAAAGCAAGATTAGTGTCCACAATATTTATTTGATTTGTTATTGTTCATTACAACATTTATTTTACTAGTAACTTTAGGAAATAATCCGTTATCTAGACCAATGCCATTATTGATAATGGACTCTCATACTAGCGTCTCTTGCAGCTAAATTTATGGGTGAGAAAAGTTATTAATAGTTGTACTTAAAAGATTCGGTAGTAAATTCTACTTTGCTGAAAAGCTTGGGTCAAAGGGTACATGATTTCTTGTAGGGTCATGTGCCGTCTATTTCAATTTTTTCATGTATCTCATTCACTAGCTTGGTTCGTTAGCCTTAAAAGGAGTTAGAGTTACTTCTAATTCACGACTTTAATGTTAGACAGAGTGATTATGTAGTAAGAGTCCGGTTTCATTAATCAATGAACACAGTCGTGAACGATACATAAATTTGTAGCAGCTTTCTTGACAATGATTCTTCTCATCCCAATACTAGGCAAGTCTACTGACTCTAAACTATGCTGAATAGTATTTCTTCTGATTATATTAGCAACGGTCACCATAAAACTAATCTTTAAAGAATAGTTGACAAAGTGTTCGAGAAAGACACTTTATTAGATTGGCTGTCAAGACTTTTTAGGAAACAAGCGTCAATGATATAACATATTATTGCAGCAGCGGCAAATCCCAGATTTTTTGGTTAATAGCTAATACCTGTAAGTAGTTCAGATTAATTTTTTCTGTTATTAATCATGCTTCAGCATGGTAGTTAAATTCGGGTCAATTTTTTGCTGCATACAACACTAATTATTATTTTTTAATCGTCAACATCACAACCAGATGCAGCAGCAAGGTGATCAGCTAGGATCTAGTTAAAATTTCATAAAATACTTCTATTATCCGGATATCTGTAGGACAATTTGGGTGTCCAAGCCGAGGTTAAGTTTAAATCAGTAGGTTGAGTGAGTGCACCACACGGCCAAAAAGATCTTTTACCTTCGGCCAACGCTCCTCGTTTGTGCTGGTAGCCAGGGTGTAGAGTCGGCGACGATCTACCACTACTGTAGCGAGTTCGTGGCGGTCACGATCCTCAAGGTGGACAGCGTATTCGAGGTCGTAAAATGTATGTCCATCGATCTCCCGTTCCCCTGCTTCGATTAATTCGGCGGTGCGGCCACTCCCTGCAGTAGCGATCACCTCACGGCGCAATCGTTCACCAACAGCCACTGCACTACCAAGATCATTGAGATCGTTGTTTTCATCTACCGTGTTCACCATCAGGCTCACAGTTTCATCACTGTGAATGAGATCGTGAAAAACCACTCGCGGTCCGTTGCTCACCTGCACCTGAATCCATCCTGTGGGATAAAGGAATGCGAAACGCCCATCTGGACTCTGGTACGACTGCAATCCTGCTGTAGATCCTGCAGCACAGGCCCCAAGTGTGAAGGTTAGTGCGATGCAGGCGAACAGACGAGTGAGCGATCGAAGCAGCCGCATCAATAACGGGGCAATTCACCTCTCATTCTGCCTAGAGTCTTCTCAGTAGTGTCAAATCCCTGAGCGGCTTTACCCGACCGTTGGCGCGGTTGATCGGTCAGTTTCAACGATTGCCCGGCATTGGCCCGCGAACAGCACAACGACTCGCTTTGTATCTGCTGAATCAACCAAAAGAGCAGGTGCAACAATTGTCTGATGCCTTATTGACTGCACGATCCCAGGTGGGGCAGTGTCAGAGTTGCTTCCACCTCTCCGAGGATTCTTTCTGTGAGATTTGTCGTAATCCTGAACGCAACAATGGGTTGATCTGTGTGGTTGCCGAATCGCGAGATCTGTTGGCTTTAGAACGTACGAGAGAGTTTCGAGGTCGTTACCACGTCTTGGGAGGGTTGATTTCTCCGATGGATGGCATCGGTCCAGAACTACTCAACGTTAAACCACTAATTGAACGCATTGCTCAGGAAGAAATCAAAGAAGTGATTCTCGCCCTCACGCCAAGTGTTGAAGGTGATACGACAAGTTTCTACTTGGCAAGGCTAGTTAAACCATTTTGCTCTGCGAGCCGAATAGCCTATGGCTTGCCAGTGGGTAGCGAACTGGAGTATGCCGACGAAGTCACTCTCAGTAGGGCACTTGAGGGCCGTCGCCTCATGGATTAACCGTAAGTGGTTGCGAGATCGATTATGGAATTGTGCTTTACCGATCAAAACCTTTACAGGTCGCAATTTGGATGAATCAGTACAGCTCAATTATCCCATCTGAACGGCTGCCGGGATGGTTACGCCGGCCGATTGGTAATGTCTCTGAGCTTGGACGCGTTCAGAGATTAGTGAAACAGAACCGTCTGCACACCATTTGTGAGGAAGGGCGTTGTCCAAACCGAGGGGAATGTTACGCGGCAGGAACTGCTACGTTCCTGTTGGGCGGTTCTATTTGTACTCGCAGTTGTGCATTTTGTCAAGTAGAAAAAGGCTCAGCGCCCATGGCCATCGACTTCACTGAAGCTAATCGCATCGCTGATGCTGTCGAGGCGATGTCTTTGCGCTACGTGGTCCTAACAGCAGTTGCTCGTGACGACCTTAGTGACCATGGCGCCAACCTATTTAGCTCCACAATGCTTGCAATCCGGGCCCGTAATCCATCGGTTGCGATCGAAGTTCTTACCCCTGATTTTTGGGGAGGTTTCACGAATGTAGAACAGGCTGTAACTGCTCAACGGGAGCGATTGATGGTAGTTCTCGCAGCTGAGCCAATTTGTTTTAATCACAATATCGAAACCGTATCCAGGCTTCAGGACCAAGTACGGCGCGGTGCCACTTATCAGCGTTCTTTAAGGTTACTGGCGGCGTCTCGAGAGCTGGCACCAACGATTTCCACCAAATCTGGCCTCATGCTCGGGCTAGGTGAAACTAAAGAGGAAGTAATCGCTACGATGCGTGACCTTCGAGCAGTGGATTGCCAGCGACTCACCCTTGGGCAGTATTTACGCCCTTCGCTGGCTCACTTACCAGTTCAGCGCTATTGGACTCCTCAGGAATTCGACGAACTTGGAGCGATTGCCCAGCAACTTGGTTTCATTCAGGTATTGAGTGGTCCACTGGTCCGCAGCAGTTATCATGCTGCCGATTGATTCCAACCCCTAACGCTGCGTTGCAGAACAGTTGCAATTTCCCCTGTCATTAATGCACCTGCCCCTCCCCAGAACATGCGGAGGGGCAGATCCAGCGGTGCTGCTTCTATCTCGCGTACGGTATTAAATCCTCTCTTTCGAAAGTAGCGGCGTAAACGCCGGTGTTGACGCTCATCATCACGAATTGCTAATAGCCGAGCCCTTTTGCAGGGGGTGGTGTCCAGTGCCCAGGCCATTGTGGCTGCCCAAATCAGATCACCGATGCCTGTTAATCTTGAAGGCATCACACGCATAGTGTCTAGTTGGAGACCTTTTGCACTTGAGTAGGCCCAACCTTTCATCTCACCAAGCAACTGCAATCGGTTCTTGCCAATTGGGTGTGCTACTACCACTCGCATATTCCATAGACCGACGGGACGCTTGACCTGTATACGTAGTATCAGTCCACGATCACGAGCCTGGACTTCCAGTTGTTCAAGCATTCAGACTTGGAATCTAGTCTTTCCCCTATTATCTCAGACTACTTCATTTTAGGGACGCGGCTGTTTTCACTGAGGAGCAGTCAATAGTACAGTCGTATTTGGCAAAGACCCAATAAACGCGGAGGATAGATAGTCCACCAGCGGTCGTCGCACCTAACCACAAAGCAGGAGGGTCGACTGCTGTTGATTAATCTCTCAAGAAACAACAAAAGCTTATGCATCTATAACATAGAGCCTTCATGGACTTTGTTTACCGGTTACTGTTAAGAATATAGCAAATAAATAACATTTTTAATTATAATGTCGTGCTTTAAGTGAGTTAATTAGAGATATGTTCGCATTAATTGCAATCCAATTCTAATTGTCCTCGATCCCAAGATAGATAAAAAGTTAAACTAGCGAGGTGGCTGCTGCATCAGCTCGTTCAAAATCGGATTTAACCACTCCAAGATAGTCGAGTCACTCTTGAGGCATTGCCACCAATGCTTTCATCTCGATTTCAGTTTTCCAATCTGCTGTTGGCGCTACACAACCAGTAAACAAGATTTCGATGGCAAATAAAATTACCTGATTTGGTTAGTCGGTTCTGGTGACTTTGATCCCCTAGCCTCAGCCCTTGATGAAGTGCTGAGCCGGATTTAGCTTGTCTCTATCGCGCTGCCTAGCACGTAGTGGTCGACGCATCTGAACTTATTCATGATGATATTCGAGAGTTTGTCGTTTTTGAGGATTGGAGCCGGCGTATTATCCTGGCCGACAGGTGCACTAATATTGACCCGTGTCAAAGCTCAATCCGTTATGATTAACATAGATAGAGTTTCGTTGACTGAAATAACCAAAAATAGTATTAGAACTATTGCTTCGAGTGAACTCTGTATTGTCTTTGGCTTTTGGCTCAATACTCTTGCTTCTACATCAGAAGGCCAAGTACAATACACTTGTTGCCTCCGCATGGCCAGGAAACGGTCATAAAACCTCACAGAAAATTGACGCAGGGCATAACCATGGGGGAGACTGTCGGAAAAATAAAGAATGGCTACAATTTGAAATGACGTTCAACCGATTTGTTGTTGACGCACTGCGATAAAATGTTGCCGCGCCAATGTTTGCCTCTCTTTTCAAAATTTTCGATCTGATAAATAGCTGTTGGCTTTCTTACAACAAACTTGCAACTGTGCTGCTGCGGATTTTTGATTATAATGAGGTATCGCAATCATCAATGAAAGCATCTTAGCACTTAGGACCCACACGGTTGTCTACCTCACTTCGCCTTAGGCAGTTCGAAATGCTCATTGCCGAATTAGTGAAGTTTTTCCTAGACCATCTCAGCATTGACTTCGGAAATATCGACAGCACTATTCATTTCTTAGTTAGCAATCACGATCGAGCCCAAAATAATGTTATTGCTGTAGATCTTTTAAACAAATAGTGACTTTCTTTAGTCATCATTCAGCGATGTAATGCTATGGAAAGTAGTAACTTGTAATTGCCTCATGCTCCTAGCTAGCGCTCTTGCTAGTTAACCTGCACCCCTGCGTCAGCCAATAACTGGCGATCTGCGTCTATAGCAGGGTTGTCTGTAGTGAGTAAGACGCCGCCATAAAAAATCGAATTGGCACCCGCCTGAAGACAAAGGATTTGTGCTTCCCGGCTGAGCTGCTTACGTCCTGCACTTAGCCTAACTCGAGAGTAAGGCATCAAAATGCGTGCTGTCGCAACCATACGCACAAGCTCAAGAGATTTGAAGGGTTTCTGCTTTTCTAGCGGTGTACCCCCCACCGCCACAAGGCCATTGACTGGAACATTTTCGGGGTGGGGGTTCATGTTGGCTAGCACCTGCAGCATTGAGGCACGATCGCGCAGAGTTTCTCCCATGCCAATGATCCCACCACAACAAAGGGCGACCCCGGCTCTTCGTACTCGTTGAAGTGTTTCGAGTCGATCTTCATAAGTACGAGTGGAGACGACCTCGCTGTAGTACTCCGGACTAGTATCAAGGTTGTGGTTGTAGGCGGTGAGACCGGCTTTAGCGAGTAGTTCTGCCTGCTGATCTGTGAGCATCCCTGCGGTGACGCAGGCTTCCATTCCCGTGCTACGCACACCACGAACCATCTCGAGCATTAATTCAAATGGCGCGCCATCGCGGATCTCTCGCCATGCCCAGCCCATACAGAAACGCTTCGCGCCAGCTTCTTTAGCCGCCCGCGCCTTCGCTAAGACTGGTTCCACTTGCATTTGAGCTTCGAAGGTTGAAATATCACTACTGTTGTGAATCGATTGTGAGCAATAAGAGCAGTCCTCCTGACAGCCGCCGGTTTTAACACTTAAAAGAGAAGCCAATTGAACCTGATAACCTGGGTTGGCTGTCCGATGAACAGTTTGGGCCTGCCATAGCAGATCCATCAGTGGTAGTTCCAGCAGTGCCTGGATGTCTTCGGTGGTCCAGTCGTGACGGATCTGAATCGTCATGGTGTAATTGGATCAAGTCCTCCGAAGCGACGGTTACGCCCTTGATAGTCCAGTAGAGCCTGTTTCAGGGTATTTGCATTGAAGTCGGGCCAGAACACGTCGGTGACATGGATCTCAGCATAGGCCAGTTGCCAGAGTAGAAAATTGCTGATCCTGTACTCACCACTGGTACGGATCAGCAGATCAGGATCTTGTTCTCCTGCGGTAAAGAGCTCTCTGGAAAAGCTGTTTTCATCAATGGCTTCTGGAGAGAGATCTCCTTTTGCTGCCCTTTGAGCCAGACTCTGAGCAGCCCTCACGAGTTCTCGACGACCGCCGTAGTTGGTGCACACATTAAAGTGAATGCCACTGTTATCAGCAGTCCTTTCGGTGGCGTCGTCGATCAGGTTCTGCAGCTTCTCTGGTAGACCATCCAAATCGCCAAGGAATCGAATGCGTACCTTTTCTTGTTCCAACGACCGCAATTCCTTTTGCAACACCCGCTCAAATAGAGTCATCAAGGAATTCACCTCATCCCCGGGACGCGACCAATTTTCCGTAGAAAAGGCATAGGCAGTCAGTGCTTCGATACCCCAATCACTGCATAGGCGCAGGGTGGATTTCAAAACCTCTACACCGGCGCGGTGACCCATTAGCCTAGGTAACCCTCGAGACTCCGCCCAACGACCGTTACCGTCCATGATCACAGCAACATGAACCGGTAACCGAGCTGGATCAAGTTCCGCCGGGCAGACCGATGTAGGTGAGAGATTAGTGCTGGTGGCCGTCGGTCGGCTCAAGAAAGCGAATTGGACGATTAGTTCCCCACCGTACGCCTGGCTGGCTGTCTTGCTTCAGTATTACTGAATAAGTCTCGCAGCAGAGTCTCTAGCCGACTACTGGTAATTGGACGCTCCAGCTTTCCCTGATTGGCTAAAGAGAGTGTGCCAGTTTCTTCAGAAACCACGATGCAAACGCAACGATCGAATCGTTCGGTGATGCCTAAAGCCGCAAGGTGCCTGGTGCCGTAGCGACTCACACTATGACGGGACAGGGGCAAAATGACGCCTGCGGATTCGATTCGGTTGCCACGAACTAATACGGCTCCGTCATGTAGGGGAGTGTCAGCAGCAAACACATTAAGCAGTAGTTCTCTGCTTACTTGAGCGCCGATGGTTACTCCTGGATTCAAAAAGTCTTCAGGTCGCAGGTCACTGCCGAGATCGACCACAATCAGAGCTCCATGACGCTGTTGAGACAGCCGTCCCGCTGCTTCAGAGATTTGAGCGATTATACTTTCAGCTGCTTTAAGCTCCTTTTGAGGATTTCCAAGAAGCACGAACAGTCGCCCAGTGCCTAAAAGTTCCATGAACCGACGCAACTCCCCCTGCCAAAGGATGGCGAGGGAGACAGAGCAGGCGAGAACAAGAGAATCGACTAGCTGTGTGCTAAGCTGTAAACTGACAAGGTGTTGGACAAACCAAGCCGCTGTAATAAGAAATAAATAACCGCGCAGCAACCAGAATGTTCTTGCTTGTCGAACCCGAGACATCATCAGCATGCCAATAGCGGAGGCGAGGAGAATGTCAAGAACGAGGCGCAGATTCTCCGCCGCGAACACGTCCACTTGGCTTAACTCCTTTCTCTGAATTTAAAGTAACCTCGCGGAACCGTTCTGGCAGGACGTCGTAGCGCAGCAGATCATCCGGCTGTTCCCTCCTCTGCACTAGTTCTGATGCACCGTTGTTTACGAGAACAGTAGCGGGTCGTGGGATTCGGTTGTAGTTCGAACTCATTGACGCGTTGTAGGCACCGGTTGCAAACACAGCAATGACGTCACCGCTGTGGGTAATTGGTAAAGGGAGATTTTTGAGCAAAACATCACCTGATTCACAATGTTTGCCCACGAGATCTACCACCTCATTGGGCTCTGCGAGGGGGCGCTCAGCGACACGGCAAGTGTAAAGGGATTGGTACGTGATCGGTCGCGGATTGTCACTCATCCCTCCGTCAATGGCCACGTATGTGCGGATACCGGGGAGAGTTTTCCTTGACCCCACTGTGTACAAGGTGACTCCTGCAGTGGCGACTAGGGAACGACCTGGCTCACACATCAGTCGAGGAAGATCTAGGTCTCGTTTTTGACAAGAGGTGATCACGGCTTCGGCGACTACCTGCACCCAGCGGTCGATGCTTGGAGGGTCATCTGATTCCACGTAGCGGATTCCGAGTCCACCTCCTACGTTTAAGTCGTTCACTGGATGGCCGAGATCACGAGTCAATTTCAGAACCTCTGCCATCACTACCGCTAAATCGCGGTGGGGCTCCAGCTCAAATATCTGCGAGCCGATATGGGCGTGCAATCCGCTGAGCCGAGCCCACGACTGACCTACAAGGCCCCGCAGCACAGCCTCTATTTGATTGGGGTCAAAGCCAAATTTGCTGTCGATATGGCCCGTGCGTATATACTCGTGCGTGTGGCATTCGATTCCTGGGGTGAAGCGCAGCATTAACTGTACAGGCGGTGCTTCCTTTGGAATCAGCACTGCCAGACGATCCAGATCATGTTGGTTATCTACAACAACGGTCACGTTATTGTTATAAGCAAACAGGAGCTCCTCATCGGATTTATTGTTGCCGTGCAACACGATCCGCTCGTTGGGCATTCCTCCTCGTAGTGCAGTCAGTAATTCACCGGCTGACACAGCGTCGAGCCCAAGCCCTTCGGAAGCCACCAGGCTGCTCATCATAAGTGAACTGTTGGCTTTCGAAGCGTAAATTGGAAGCGATGGACCAGGGTAATGGCGTTTCAATGCTTCCCGGTAAGCACGACACGTGCCGCGCAGGGTTTGTTCGTCGAGCACGTAGAGTGGGGTGCCGTACCGCTTGGCTAAGTCACTGAGTAGACAATCGCCAACCAAAAGTCGTTCTTTTGTATCCAATGCTGTTGTTAAGGGCGTAAGGTTCCGGTTAGGACTGTCCGGGTCCAGATTCTTCTCATAGGTCCTTCCACTGGTGGTGGCCTGGGTCACGGATCTACTACAGCAGAGGAAGACAATGTAGAGATTCATCCCGTATCGATTAGTTCAGCTATGGCCGTCATCACGCTCGATAAGTCGTGGCTGCGCGCCTGTTTGGTTTTAGATAATCGGGCTTTGGATAGTCTTTGGACCGAGAATCAATGGTGCCGGGAACTAGAGGAACCGCATCGACTATGTCTTGGACTACCCGATTCCAGGGCGCTCCTGGGCGTGGCTTGCGGTTGGTGCGTAGTAGATGAGTTACACATCACAGCGATCGCTGTAGATCCAGCGGTCCGACGCCGTGGTTACGGCAGAGACTTATTGGTTGCTCTGTTGCAACGAGCACGACAGAACGGGGCTATTTACGCCACGCTCGAGGTTGCTAGCAATAACGTCAGTGCAGTTCGCCTCTATGCCGACTGTAAATTTCAAACTGCTGGCATTAGACATAACTATTACAGCGACGGAAGCGATGCTTTAATCCAGTGGTGTCGGATTGCTAATGACAGTTAGCCATAAGCGAGCTGCTTCATAATGTTCGGTTTTCCGTCCTCAAAAGTAAAAGAAACCGCGGATTTTTTCAGATTCTTTGTTATTTTTATTTCGCTAGAAACTAGTCCAGGACTAAAAGATTGACAGGCCGATTGTTTTCTCGCAAGTGCCACCAAGTCCTGATAGCTTAGTCCTAATCTATACCTCGGCCTAAACGATGTTTGAACGGTTTACCGAGAAGGCTATCAAAGTGATCATGCTGGCCCAGGAGGAAGCTCGTCGGCTGGGTCATAACTTTGTAGGTACTGAGCAGATTTTGCTTGGTTTAATTGGTGAAGGCACCGGTGTGGCAGCCAAGGTTTTGAAATCAATGGGTGTCAATCTCAAAGATGCCAGGGTTGAAGTGGAGAAGATTATTGGCCGCGGCTCCGGTTTCGTTGCTGTTGAGATCCCTTTTACACCCCGTGCAAAACGAGTACTTGAATTGTCTCTTGAAGAAGCTCGCCAGCTTGGCCACAATTACATCGGAACGGAACACCTTCTTCTGGGATTGATTCGAGAAGGCGAAGGTGTTGCTGCGCGTGTTCTCGAAAACCTTGGGGTTGATTTAGCCAAGGTGCGCACCCAAGTGATTCGCATGTTGGGTGAAACCGCTGAGGTCACTTCTGGTGGCGGTGGCGGTGGAAAGGGCTCTAAGAAGACGCCTACCTTGGATGAGTTTGGCAACAACCTTACTCAATTAGCGCTTGAATCTAAACTCGACCCCGTGGTGGGGCGCCAAAGTGAAATCGAACGTGTAATCCAAATTCTTGGTCGACGTACCAAGAACAACCCTGTTTTGATTGGAGAGCCGGGTGTTGGTAAGACAGCTATTGCCGAAGGCCTTGCCCAAAGGATTCAACAGGGCGATATCCCAGACATCCTTGAGGATAAGCGTGTTCTCACCCTCGATATTGGGCTTCTAGTGGCTGGTACCAAGTATCGAGGTGAGTTTGAAGAACGCCTTAAGAAGATTATGGAGGAAATCAAATCAGCTGGAAATGTGATCCTTGTGATTGACGAAGTTCACACTTTGATTGGTGCTGGTGCTGCAGAAGGCGCGATTGATGCGGCCAATATTCTTAAACCGGCCTTGGCTCGGGGCGAACTGCAATGCATTGGAGCTACAACTCTCGATGAGTATCGAAAGCATATTGAGCGTGATGCAGCTTTAGAGCGTCGCTTTCAGCCAGTGAATGTGGGAGAGCCATCCATCGACGACACCATCGAAATATTGCGTGGCCTGCGTGAGCGTTATGAACAGCATCACCGTCTCAAAATCACAGATGAAGCTTTAGTTGCAGCAGCTACTCTTGGTGATCGCTATATTTCTGATCGCTTTTTGCCAGATAAAGCCATCGACTTGATCGATGAAGCCGGCTCCAGAGTTCGTCTATTGAATTCTAAGCTTCCTCCAGAAGCTAAAGAAGTTGATCAGGAATTGCGTACTGTTCAGAAAGATAAAGAAGGAGCTGTCCGCAATCAGGACTTTACTAAAGCTGGTGAGTTGCGTGAGAAGGAAGTTCAACTTCGCGAAAAAATTCGTTCCCTCCTTCAGAACAATCGCTCTGCGTCCACAAAAGAAACTGTTTCGCAGGAAGACTCCCTAGCTTCTACCGTAGCAACGGCAGTTGTCGATACCACTCCCATGTTGAATGAAGACGACATTGCTCAGATTGTTGCATCATGGACTGGTGTTCCTGTTCAGAAGCTCACAGAAAGTGAGTCAGTGAAACTGCTCAACATGGAGGAAACGCTTCATCAGCGCCTGATTGGTCAGGACGAAGCCGTTAAATCTGTATCAAAAGCAATTCGTCGCGCACGAGTTGGCCTAAAAAATCCAAATCGTCCGATCGCTAGCTTCATTTTCTCTGGTCCAACAGGTGTAGGTAAAACTGAGCTCACCAAAGCTTTAGCAATCTACTTCTTTGGTAGCGAAGAGTCCATGATCCGTCTTGACATGTCTGAGTTTATGGAGAGACATACCGTCAGTAAGCTTATTGGCTCTCCTCCTGGATATGTCGGTTTTAACGAGGGTGGTCAACTCACGGAAGCTGTTCGTCGTCGGCCGTACACCGTTGTACTTTTTGATGAGATTGAAAAAGCTCACCCCGACGTTTTCAATCTGCTACTTCAGCTTTTAGAAGATGGTCGACTCACTGATTCCAAGGGTCGCACTGTTGATTTCAAAAACACTTTGGTAATCATGACCTCGAACATCGGTTCAAAGGTAATAGAGAAAGGTGGCGGCGGTCTCGGTTTTGAATTTTCTGGGGAAAGTGCTGAAGATTCTCAATACACAAGAATTCGTTCTCTTGTAAATGAAGAACTAAAACAGTATTTTCGTCCTGAGTTCCTCAATCGTTTAGACGAAATCATTGTCTTCCGTCAACTCAGTCGTGATGAAGTCAAGGAGGTCGCAGAAATTATGCTTAAGGAAGTATTCAACCGTATGGGTGAAAAAGGCATCACTCTTGCGGTATCTGATGCTTTTAAAGAGCGACTGGTAGAGGAGGGCTACAACCCCGCTTATGGTGCGCGCCCATTACGTCGCGCCGTAATGCGTTTGTTAGAGGATTCATTGGCGGAAGAAGTTCTAACTGGTCGGATAAAAGATGGTGATTCCGCTGAGGTAGATGTTGACGAAAATAAAAAGGTCGTCGTGCGGTACAAAGGTAGTGTTAACGCTCAGCCTGAGTTAGCCAGTGCTTCTGTCTAATGGTGGTATCCGCTTACTCTCACGCACTTGCCCCCACAGTGATGCTGCGAGGGCAGGGTGCCTGGGGTGAGGCACTTTCTCGGATTGCACAACTGAGTCAGAAGCCCCTTGTGTTGGGTCGTTCACAAGCTACTGAGTCGTTGCGTAAACAAATCATTATTGACCTGCAGGCTGCGGACCTTAAGCCAACATTGGCGCGTCTGCACTTCGATTGTTGCGAAGAAGATCTCTGCCGTCTCGTTTCACAAGTGCGGTCTTGTGATGCCGTTGTCGCAACAGGAGGGGGAAAAGTACTTGATGCTGGCAAACTCCTTGCTCATCGTCTCAATCTTCCATGTATCACAGTCCCTTTAAGCGCGGCGACGTGTGCTGGTTGGACAGCACTTTCAAATTTGTATTCACCCGATGGTGCATTCAAAAGCGATATCACTCTTGATCGTTGCCCTGACCTGTTGGTTTTTGACCACTCTTTTGTTCGACAGGCGCCCACGCGAACCTTAGCCAGTGGGATTGCTGATGCTTTAGCTAAGTGGTACGAAGCCTCAGTGAGTAGTGGTGATAGCAGCGACGGTTTGGTACAGCAGGCTGTGCAGATGGCTCGATTGATGCGGGATCAATTATTAATTGATAGCCCCCTTGCAATCCAAGATTCGAGTAGTGCTGCTTGGGCTCGTACGGCTGAGGCTTGTGCACTCACCGCGGGGATTGTGGGTGGCCTTGGAGGTGCTCGTTGCCGAACCGTTGCTGCCCATGCCGTACACAACGGTCTAACACAGCTGCGGGCTTGTAACCACATGCTCCATGGTGAAAAGGTAGGTTTTGGAATACTTGTGCAGCTGCGTCTTGAAGAGGAGCTTGGCAACAATAGGCTCGCAGCTCAAGCCCGCCGCCAACTTATGCCTTTGCTGAAAAGTCTTGGTCTCCCGGTTAGTCTGAACGATCTTGGACTTGCTCATGCTAGTCAAGGTGACCTTCAAGCTGTTTGCGCTTTTGCTTGTCAGGAAGGATCAGATCTTCATCATCTGCCTTTTTCGGTAACTGCGACTGCACTTCTCGAGGCCCTATTGGGAACACCAAAACAAAGTTCTGTCCGATTTTGAAAAGCCTTCTTGAACAGCTTCGGCCTGGTTTATTGGATCCTCAAGCTGGAGAGTTGGCGGACGCTGTGCAATGGTGGACTCTTTCCTCCCTTGGCATTAAGGATCCTTTTCCTGTAGCTGTTCTCGGTCAAGGACCTCCACTGCTACTCCTGCACGGTTTTGATAGCAGCTTCTTGGAATATCGACGATTAGCTCCTTTGCTTGCCGAGCACTCTCAACTGATTATTCCAGATCTATTCGGTTTCGGTTTCTCTCCGCGGCCAGCTCGGGCTACCTATGGACCTGACGCCGTGATGCTACACCTGGAGGCTCTGTTAGATAATCTGCCGCAATCCAGACCGATCGCTGTGATTGGCGCATCGATGGGTGGCTCCGTCGCGATGGAATTGGCACGTCGCTCCCCAGAGCGCGTAAAGTCGTTGCTATTACTGGCTCCTGCTGGTTTGTCTGGTCGACCGATGATTGTGCCCCCATTTCTTGATCGTTTTGGCACCTGGTTCCTCAGCCGTCCCAGTGTACGCCGCGGACTTTGTCGACAGGCTTTTGCTGACCCAGATTCTTCTGTAGCAGCACCAGAAGAACAAGTCGCTTCTTTACATCTGCAATGTCCTGGCTGGGCAGAAGCTCTAGCGGCCTTTGCTCGTAGTGGTGGATTTGCAGGCCATGGTTTACCTCTTCCTAATCAACCCTTACATGTGATCTGGGGTGGACAAGACAGGATTCTCAGCAAGTCGCAAAAGCAGGCTGCTCTTTCTATTTTGCCCGGATTTACAGAAACATTTGAGGCTTGCGGTCACTTGCCTCACCTTGATCTTCCGCAACGAGTTGCGGATCGTTGTCGCACTCTTCTCTTAAATGGCTGATCCCTTCCTGAGCCTTTTATCCAGAGCTCTTAAACTTTGGATTCACAGCCATTGTGATCGCCTTGGTGGTTTAGACCTCACGCTTCACGGCTCCTTAATCACCTTGATGAGAGGTCAAATTCAGGGAGTAACGCTGACGGCTAGGGATGTTTACTTTCAAGGGCTACCGCTTCAACATGTCGTAATCAACAGTGGTCCAATTAAGGCGAACATGCAGGTTTTAGGCTTTGGAAAACCGTTGTCTCTTCATTACCCTTTCCAGATGCAAGGAGAGGTCTCTATCAGCGGTCGCGCTTTAAATGATGCATTGCTGATTGAGCCTTGGTGTTGGCTTGGTAACTGGCTTAGTGCACAACTTATGGGACTTACAACGCTTGGCAAACTAAATATTGAAAATAATCTAATCGAATTGCAAGCATCACTGACTGCTCAACATGAGCAAGCAAACCGTCGCTTTCGTGTTGATGCATCTCAAGGGACTGTTCGCTTTCGACCAGAAAAAGCTGATAATCCATCGATCTTTCTACCAATGGATCCAGATATTGAGATCACTAAGGCGACTCTTCAAGGGGAAGAGCTACACCTTAAGGGCTATGCTAATATTAAGCCTTGACAAGATATTACTCTTTAGCCTATCGGATTAAAAGAGGCTTCATAAGGATAATGATGTAATAGACTACCGCTGGTGTGAACAGGTAACTATCAATCCGGTCGAGAATTCCTCCATGACCAGGCAACATATCACCAGAATCTTTAATTCCTGCATCGCGCTTCATCATCGACTCAGTGAGATCACCCACCATCGCGATCAACGCCACTAAGGCCCCCAGAGCGAGTCCGGGTAAACCTAAGAATGGCCAACCCATAACCAGGGCACAAGCTTCTCCTGTAGCCATAGCGCAAAGGAACCCACCAAGAGCCCCTTCGATAGTTTTTCCAGGTGAAATGGGAGATAAAGGATGCTGGCCCCAGCTTTGCCCAAAAGCCCAGGATCCAATGTCGCTGGACACGACCATCAAACACGCTGATAGGGTGATCGCTAGCCCGCTTGTGCACAGGCTGGATGTGCCCGGTGCCAATTGTTCTAGATTGAGGGTCCGCAGGCAAAGCCAGTGGCTTGGTAGAAACCCCAGGTAAAAGAGACCGAAGATAGATGCGGCCACATCAGCGATGGACCCAGTAACCGGTTGCAGGAGTAACCAAGCGCAAATCGCTGCGCCGGACAAGGGTAAAATAGCTGAAGAGAGTTCTCTCGGCAGCCCCCCCTGAACGGTAGCCAATTGGGTGCTGAATAACAGCAACTGGCAAGCCACTAGAGTAGTTTTGGTGGCTGGTCGTATGCCTTTAAACTGGGCCATCCGGAAGAACTCCATTAGGCCTAGGTGTACTAGCACTCCAACAGCGGCGGTAAACCACCATCCTCCAAGAATTACGACAACGAAGCCGAACCCACCAACGGCTAGTCCACTGAGGACTCGTTTGCGGAAGCTAGAGGCTGGGTTTGAACGTTTGGAAGTTATGACAGGTTGACCTCACTAAATAACGCTGCCTTAAGGTCATGAAGTCGGCTGATCAATGAAAAGAAACGGGGGCTGCTGGTCTGGCAAGTTGGCTTTGGAGATCGCTTTCTGCTGCATCCGTTATATGGGTTTAATCCTTTGGCCTGATTCAGAAAGGTACTCAATTTGTAACTTCAATTGGCATCACCTTAAATTGGCTTTGGATTTGCTCCCCCCAAAGTTGTTTTTGGTATTGCATCCACTGGATACGTTTTAGGTCTAGTTTTTCCCCAGGAACAACAAGAGGAATCCCTGGTGGATAAGGGCAAACTAACTCCGCGGCAATTCTTCCCTCTGCATGATCGAATCTCACTAGTTCTGATCGACATCGCCATGCATTCGAGAGTTTTTCAGATGGCCAACTAAGTTTAGGTATCGGCGGGGATGGAATCAGAGGCAATGGTTGCTCCTGGCCTAGTTTTGCCTTCATGGCGTCCCACTGCTTTTTAAAACGTCGTCGCAATCCTCTGCGAGTTCCGTATCCAAGACAGAAAGTGAGGGTAGCCGGTTCGGGTAGCTCTGCCGCCACTCCATGCTGCAGCATCCACGAGTCTGCATTTAGCCCGGTCACGCCAATCGTGCCTGTATGAAGAACCAATTTTAGTGGATCGTCGGTGGACAGAATTGGTAACCCATCGTCTCGTAGTTGATTTTGCAAAGCTCTTGCCTGAACTAGCCGTCGACGCAACTGATTACGACCGGTTTGGCTGAACCATTCTTGTAGAGCACATTCACAAGAGGCCAAGAGCAGTGCGCTTGGGCTTGTGGTTTGTAACCAGCCAAGACTTCGCTCAATCCAAGCTGGGTCGATTCTGTTGCCTTGATGCCAAAGAACGGCCGTTTGCGTTAAGCCTGTTGCAGATTTGTGTAATGAGTGAACGACTAAATCAGCACCGCTTCGGAGTGATGATTTGGGAAGATTGGGATCTACATCAGTTGCAAAGTGACTACCATGGGCTTCATCAACAAGGACTGCCCACCCCTGCTGATGAAGTAAATTGATTAGTTCATCTGGCTGACTGGCATATCCCTGGTACGTGGGATGGACCAAGACAGCGGCTGTGATGGTTGGTGTGGCTTCGGTTATGGACTTAAGAACTGTTTGCAACCAAGAGGCTGTCAAAGCATCCGCGTGACCACGATCGTGTTTGTAAGGAAGATCAAACAACACCGGTGTTAGATCACCTAAAACACAAGTCTGAATAAGACTTTTATGGCAATTTCGAGGCATCAATACAGCATCTCCCGGAGTTGTCATGGCCAGAAGTGCCGTTTGCAATAAACCAGTAGCGCCATTAACCCCGAACCAGCAGCGATCGGCCCCGATAGCATCGGCTGCTCTGATTTGACTCTCGGCTACTGCACCGTTGTGTTCCAGGGGGCTCCCGATTTGTCGCAGTTCCGGTAGGTCCCACCAGCCGGGGCTTGTATGTAATAAACGACGCATAGCCTGAGGCAACGCTTTGCCCCGTTGGTGGGCTGGAAGGAAGAGAGGTTGTCCGACTCCACAATGCAAGAGCTTTGTCAAAGACATTTTTGCTGCTCATTTTCCTTAGAGTCTGATGCTGTGAAGATTGGCCCCGATGCAATACAACTCCGGGCGGGACTTTCGATGGTTGCTGCTACAGCCTTGGATTGCAATTCCAAGGTTGATCCAGGTGCTCTGGACTTTATCTGGTTTGGTGCTGGCACTACTGTGGCAAGGGTCAAGTACGAATCCTGATGTTCAGCAACGGTTAGCCAGGCGCACTCTCAATAAACTGACAGGCCTCGGACCTTGTTTCATCAAACTTGGTCAGGCACTTTCCACTCGTCCAGATCTGGTACGACGAGACTGGCTTGAGGAGTTAACTAGGTTGCAGGACGATCTCCCCGCATTTCCTCATGCCATCGCTTTAGAGCGGATCGAACAGGAACTTGGGGCTCCGGTCGATCAGCTATTTGAGGATTTCCCTGCGGCTCCTATTGCCGCCGCCAGCCTTGGCCAAGTTTACAAAGCTCGCCTTGAAGGAAATTATTGGGTGGCGGTAAAGGTACAGCGCCCCAATCTTACCTTTATTCTTCGACGCGATCTAGTTTTGATTCGTGTTCTTGGGGTCTTAACAGCGCCATTTCTCCCGCTCAACCTTGGCTTTGGCCTTGGAAGTATCATCGATGAATTTGGTCGAAGTTTATTCGAGGAAATTGATTACAAACAAGAAGCAGACAATGCAGAAAGATTCGATGCACTTTTTATTGATAATCCAGCCGTTTATATACCACGGGTAGAGCGCAGGCTAAGCTCCACCCGGGTATTAACTACTAGCTGGATTGATGGTGCGAAAATGAGGGATAGTCAAGAACTTCTAGCCCAACGCTTAGATCCTGCAGCCTTAATTCGTACAGGTGTCATCTGTGGTTTACAACAACTTCTTGAGTACGGTTATTTTCATGCAGATCCCCATCCTGGTAATCTCTTTGCTCTTCAAGGCCGAAGCGGAGATTTGGGTCATGTTGGCTATGTAGATTTTGGAATGATGGATACTATCAACGATGATGATCGCCTAACGTTAACTGGAGCCGTTGTTCATCTTATCAATCGCGATTTTTTTGGATTAGCCAAGGATTTTCAAAATCTCGGATTCTTAAGTCATAAAGCTGATCTTACTCCTATTATTCCGGCACTTGAAGAAGTCCTTGGTGGCAGCCTTGGCGAATCAGTTGGTTCGTTTAATTTCAAAGCAATCACAGATCGTTTTTCCGAGTTGATGTTCGACTATCCTTTTCGAGTACCTGCTCGTTTTGCATTAATTATCCGCGCTGTAGTGAGTCAAGAAGGACTGGCTCTCAGACTTGATCCAGATTTCAAGATTATTTCTGTAGCTTATCCTTATGTAGCCAAACGCCTACTTGTCGGAGATACCCATGAAATGAGAGAAAAACTCCTTGAGGTAATTTTTGATAAATCGGGTCGCTTGCGTCTCGAGCGGCTTGAAAGTCTTTTACAGGTAGTTGGTCAAGATTCCCACTCACCAGGTGTTGAACTATTGCCAGTGGCTAGCGCCGGCCTCCGTCTTTTATTTAGTCGCGACGGCGCTGGTTTAAGAAAACGACTTTTGCTCACGTTGATTCGTGATGACCGATTGCATACAGATGACATGCGAGCCCTGGCTAGTCTAGTGGGCCGCACATTTGGCCCGGCACGGATTGCAGGTGGCTTATTGCAGCGGCTTAACCCTCTTATGGCAGCTTAGCTACCCACTCAGACTAATATTGGAATATCTTTTATTTTAACTGTGACGTCAATGATACCTAAGGAAATCAGCGATGAACAACTTAACCAGTTTTTGACGATGGCAGTTTTGCCCCAACCGCCTTACTTCATAGCGGGTGTGGGACTGTTGATAGGAATTCTTTGTGGTCTAACATTTGGACGCCAGGTTCAAAACAAGCTAGATAATTGGAAACAAGACAGACTGCCTCTTTTACCTTTAGCCACAAGTGAAATCTATTTAAGTTTCTCGGGAATATTGATTGGTGTGACTCTTTTTATCGGATGTTGTTTGCAAATCTTCGGATTTAGTGCCGGGGCTGCGTTGCTAGTGGCTTTTGTGTTGTCTTTGCTCACCGGGGGAGCCCTTTTTGCTCAGTTAGAACGTTTGATGCAACAGGTAGAGAGCAACAACTTTAAGGCAGTTGACTTCGATAATTTTGATGAATTCTTTTGAATTAATTATTAATAAGTGTATTAGATTTAGTTTCCCCAATCTAAATATTTAGACAAGACCACCTTAACTGTTTTTAGCATAAATGTCTTCTTGCCTATTGTCGCGGTGGCTATCTTTACCAAACACTGGAGATAATAGGACTTAATAAATATTTAGTAGAAATGCTCTACCAAGGATCATGAGATTATTAAACGCATTAATAACTTTAATGTAACTAATTCACTCATTTATTCTACTTTAAAACGAGTTAACTTTTTCAAATTTGGCTAAACATTTTTAGGTTTAAAACAGTTTTAGGATCTATCAAAAAACGCATCGTTTCAATAATAACACAATGATCCTTAAATTAATACTAATAGTGAGACTGATCGTGTCCTTGATTTATTAATCAGTGCAAATAAATATTTAATGAAATTCTGCATTAGGAAACTAGTAGTCCGCTGCTCAGATTATCACATCAAGTATGCTGGGTACTAATGACTAATTTTTAGATATTTAGCTATGATAATCTCTATTTCTTTAACGAAACGAAGGAAAATCATATCATAATATGTATGATACATGAGTCTATCGTCTAAGGAGTATAGGCTTCTGAAGCTGTTTTTTAGCAGTATCCGAAGTAGGTTTCGAGTCGCATGATTCTAGTTATTAAAGAGGATTTAGAAAATTAACCTTGTGGGCTATATAAGAATCGTGAATCTGCATGATTCGTAAGTTTAAGTGTTAGTTTTTACTGCAGTAAATCACGCTTTAAGTATAAATCTTATTTTGTGTCTAAACAGCATAGTCATAAGGATGAAAGCATCTCTAATGTGAAGATGAAACTGCCAGCTTTGCTTATAACGCTCCTTAACTATTTTTTGAGCTGTCTGATGTTAACAAACTTTTCGATTTTCAAACATCGAATGATTGATTGAATGCTTACTTAATATTCTCGACAATTTTTTGTGCAAGAAATACTATTTGAAAGATATACCGTCGATTGCCATTTAAAATGCTAATTACCGAAGTTGTCTTAGCAGGAGGGACATCAATTTGAGTGATTTTGTTTATAAATTGAAGAGACGCCATGACGTGACGACCTTTATGCTAGCTAGTGACCTCACTCCAAGAAAGCAGGAGTTGTACAGGAGCCGCTCTTGGAGACTTGGTTGACAGCATCGATTTTCTGACAAAGAAATGTAAATTAGGATTGGATTTTGACTATTCGGCAACCAGGACTAGCGTTAAGTGGCTAGCAGCGGTTACCACTAAATGCTTCTTAGCTTACCTTGTAAGGAATCGCGTTATACGTGGCCTATCAAAGACTACAAAAGTTGATAGCTGCCGCAGGGCTGTGTTCACGTCGACACAGTGAGCGATGGTTGGAAGCCGGCAGGGTAACAGTAGATGGGCGATTGGCCAAGCTTGGAGATCGAGCAGATCCTGAGTGCCAAACGATCAAAGTGGATGGCTATCCTTTGGTCGCTCGCTCCGGGTCTCGGGTATTGCTACTGAACAAGCCGGCAGGGGTGATTTGCAGTTGTCATGATCCTCAAGGTCGTCGTACGGTGCTGGATTATTTACCCTGTAATGAACGCTACGGTCTTCACCCAGTTGGACGTCTAGATGCTGATAGCCGCGGGGCTTTGCTACTCACTGACCGGGGGGACCTTACGCTGCGACTCACCCACCCCCGTTACCGTCATGCTAAGACATATCGCGTGTTAGTGAAAGGGGTGCCCAGCCACGCTGCGCTAAATCATTGGCGTCAAGGCATCGAGCTTAGTGAGGGTTTAACACAACCAGCACTCGTGCGTCGAATTCAAGTACGACACTCATGCTCTCTGCTTGAGGTGGAGTTAAGGGAAGGACGCAACCGTCAGATTCGACGGATCGCCGGTCTGCTTGGCCATCCGGTTTTAGATTTGCAGCGAACTGCGATCAACGGGCTCTACCTTAATGATCTTACAGAGGGGTGCTGGCGCCAGTTGAGCGAGACAGAATGGATGAGCATTCTCAATAACAGCTGACTCCATATTGGATAAATCATGCGACTGAGAATTGTGCGTCTCTGGCATCTTGGATCTGCGAACGAGTCCGATCCGACCGGGGATCTCATTAATAATTATGAGGAGCAAGCACGGGCAATCGGCTTGATGATTCGTCAGCGACGTGAGGTATTGGGCTTAACGTTGAGAGATCTGGCAGCGCAGATTCGCATCACAACTCCAGTAATCGAAGCTTTGGAGCGGGGTTGGACGAGCCGCTTGCCAGAGAGGACCTATCTAGCCTCGATGCTTCCCCAGATTGAGCAGCATCTCAAACTTCCCGCGGGTTGCTTGAAACCCGTTTTGCCTGCGCCGGCTGAGTCTCTTCGAAGCCAATCCGGTCGAGGGTGGGGTCGATTCACGATCGGTAGCATTGACGTCTTCACAACATGGCAAGGAAGCCTCATCTACGGGGCGATGATGCTTCTCAGTCTTTTAGCAATTAATCGTCAGCGGCAAGACCTAGCCTTGCGCAATGCCCTTAGCCTGGAGCCTGTTCGGGCTGACGTTCAAGCCATAGCGTTACCTCCATCTCCGTCAGCTGGTCCGACAATTTTGGAGCGCTTGCGTCCTCTTGAGCAAGCTCGCCGGCGTACCCCCCAGTATTGGCTTAAAACGGTCGCGGATGTGCCAAATCAATTTGAGGGAGTGTTGCAATTAATGCTGAAGAAGCCGCACCAACTGAAAATATCAAGTCGGGGCGGCGATCGTCTTCGACTTGCGGCTAACAATGGCACAGTTACGCTACAGCTGGAAGCTCCCATAAGGGTGTCGCTTACTCCACCGGCAAATGAAGCTGAAGTAGTGTTTTGGAACGGAACGCCTTTGCTAGAAGATCCGGAGCACGCAGGACTTTATCGGGTCGAGGCGCCCTTGTCTTCAATCAATTAGATTGTATACGTGTCATATATCTCTCAACTATAAAAATTAAAAGTGATCTTTCAAAGTTGTAGTCCTTACTGCTTTTACCTTTAAGTCTGATGAGGCTGGGTGGTGTAGGGTATATGAGGACATTTGCGATGTCTTTATTTATAATGTGTTTTGTTTGTCTTTGAAAATAAATAGACTAAAGCGATGCTATAAAGGTACTGTTGATACTTTATAACTTTAAGATAACCTAGTCGAAATTTTTATTTTTATTCTAAGCTAATGACTAGCTAACTTTATATGAATAAATGAAACCAGTTTTCAGACATGAAAATAAGATTACATAATTGTTCAGAAAGAGACTTGAGTGGGAATTAGGTTCCTAGCATTCGACGCTTAAGAAGTCCTGACGCTCCCTTTCGATTGCGGCCCCAAACCATGGCGCGCTCTCCATAACCTTTAAGAGATCCCTCGAGCGCAGAATCAAATTGCGCGAGGCGCCAGCTCCAGTTTCCTGTACTAGTCCCTGGTGTGTTGAACCGTGCTTGATTGTCTAGATGCATCAGGTCTTGAAGTGGTGCTACCACAAGTTTGGCTGGTGTGGCAAAGGCCATGTCAAAAAGGTGCCAGGCTGGAGCGGAAACCTCGCCGTTAATGCGTGTGGAAATCCGGCTACGACTGGCGTCATCTAGCTGTTGCCACCAGCCGAGGGTTGTAGGGTTATCGTGAGTTCCTGTGTATACCACCCAGCGATTTCCTTCAATGTTTTCTGGAAGGTATGGGTTATCCGGCTGACCATCGAAAGCAAACTGAAGTACTTTCATCCCTGGCAGGGCAAAGCGATCTCGTAGTTCTTCCACATCCGGAGTTATCACACCAAGGTCTTCTGCAATCAAAGGCAAGTTACCGTCTGCATCTTGTTCTAATTTGGTCAGCAGAGCGTAACCTGGAGATGTCTCCCAGTGACCGTTTTGGGCTGTGCTGTCGCTACCTGGAACTGCCCAGAATGCAGCAAGAGCACGAAAGTGGTCTAGTCGCAATAGGTCTACTAGCTCTCGTTGCCGGGCAATACGTCTGCGCCACCATTGGAACCGTGTAATACGGTGTCGTCCCCACCGGTACACCGGTGAGCCCCAGAGCTGGCCTGTTTCAGAGAAATAGTCTGGGGGAACACCGCTTTGGAGTGTGAGTTCACCAGATTCCTTTACGGTGAACAATCCCCTATGGCTCCAGACGTCCGCACTGTCTGTACTAACGTAAAAGGGCAGGTCTCCGAAAAGCAAAATCCCGAGTTGACTGGCCAAGATTCTGATCTCCTGCCATTGGCGATCTAAGTGCCATTGAAGTAATCGCTCCTTAAGCAAAGCTTCTTTGTGTTTAGTGGCCCAGGCTTTTAGCGCTTGGCGTTGATGCTGAGCCAGTGGTTTCGGCCAAGTCCACCAGGCATTGCCATGTTGAGCGTGCAGCACGCTGAAGTGGACGTGGTCTTCAAGCCATAATTGCTTATTGCACCAAAGCCTGAACGCGTTTCGTCGTTCGCCGGTTTGCCGCGGCCAAGCTTCGAGCAAGGCATCTGCAAGTGCTTGACTGCGTTGATCTGCCAGTTGGACGTCAAGGACGGTATCTCTTGCATCTGACGGGGTTTGCGGTAAATCGCTTAAGGCATTCGGAATGATGAATTGCTCACTAGCGAGTTCTGTTGCATCAAGGAACCAGGGGTTTAGAGCAAAGCAAGAGGGGGAATTGTAAGGAGAACCCGTTGGATCTGGCGGCGAAAGCGGCAGCATCTGCCACACTCCAATCCCGCTACCAGCCAGCTGGCGCAACCATCGTTGACAAGCGCCCCCGAAGGTACCGCAGGCAGGACTGCCAGGTAAAGCAGTGGGATGGAGTAGCACACCGCTAGTGCGTGCACGGTCGGCGGCTAACTGGTCCATTAGCGATCTTGTTCTGCATCAGGATGGCTGTTTCAGAACAAGGTTGCATTTCCAAGATCTTGACCTGCCATTTCGTTGCGTGCTACCCGCTCAAAAAATTGCTCTAGCGTATCTCTGCCATAGGAAGGGGTGGCGTCAGCATCGTAATGCTCCTGTTCTGCATCCCAGAGAAGCATCGATTCACTAGCGTAATAGCGGCCGATCCGGCAAAACTCGGCGGTGTCCTGAAGAACGGGGAAAAGCTTTGACAAACCTTCCAGTATCGCGATCAGAGCATCTATCAGCGTAATCGGTACCGACAATATTTTTTGTTTTCGGCCAAGGGCACGAAATAGCATCTCACCCTGTTCACGCGTGCTAAGGGCAGGGCCAGGACCACCGATTGGAAGTACTTGGTTGTACTTGTCAGAATCCGTAATGCAATCCGCCATGAACTGAGCCAAATCGCTCTCACTGATCGGTTTACAGCTAACCAATTCACCCCCATCAAACATCACGTAGGGCATTCCCTTTCGACAACTTTCCACCTGTCCGCCCAAGCTCTTGAAAAATGCTGTAGGGCGAACGATCGAGTAAGTCATCTCTCCATCGGCTCTTAATTCCGATTCGAACGCGAGCTTCGCTTTTTGGAATTCTAGCAGTGGCTTCTGAACACATATCGCCGAAAGTAGAACGTAATGAGCAACACCGGCCTTACGCCCTTCCCGATAGGTATTCAAGGTCGCTTGATGGTCAATAGCCCAGGAGTCCTTTCGCCCTCCGGTGCGAGAGGCCAAGCAGCTCACAATTACATCCGTTGGTTGACTAAAAGCTTGCTTTTCTAATGATTTTACATTGGTCACTTCTCCGAAGCGCACTTCCGCTCCAGGTAAATCAGCGATGACTTGATTACGTTCCTGACGGCCGCCAACGCCACTGCGTTGTCGACAAAAGGCCACTACCTGATAGCCCCGCCCCACTAGTTCCTTGACTACAAAGCGACCGATATAACCGGTGGCACCGAACACCACGATTCGCACTTGCTCGTGAGGACGGTAACGAAAATCGTGGCGCAAGTTCATAGAAGGCAGCATGGTAAGGCCTAACGCTAAGGACTGAACAGCCACATGGAACTAAGCATCTTGTAAGCATGGGGCGGACAATGGCTTCCACCGAAAAGACGCGCTTGACGCCCTGGTTTGCATTCCGTCCCAGGTGCACTACGTGTCTTAACCTGGCTGCAGCTGCTTTTGGGGTCAGCGCTACGGGCTGGTTGCTCGCAATGCTTTGGCCAGAACCAGATCAAGTTGCCAAAGGCGCAGGCGCACTGCAAACCGTTGGTAATCCCGCCAACTTGGCTCCATTCCCGGCGGCTCCCGTGATGGTGCTTGTAGTAGGCATCGATGCCAACGAACTCGATGACCGGACTAACCAAGCGGCGCCCTTAGGCCCTGCCAATGCAGATACATTGCTTTTGGTACGCATCGCGGTTGCTGAACCGTTGCAAGTGCTCCAAATACCCATTGATCTTGCAGTACAGCTGCCAGGTAGTAATAAAGCTGCGAGTTTGTCGAGTCTCTGGCTTGGTGGCGGTGTGTTCTTGTTGAACAACGCTATTCAAGAAATTGTTGGTTTGCCGGACGGGACACCCCAGCGTTATGTGGTGATGCCCCGTCGCGCGTTACGCACTTTGGTAGATGGCCTTGGCAATGTGGACGTTACCCTCGATCAGGCCTACCAAAGTGAGGACAAAACCCAGGCATACAGCGTGAAGCTACAGGCGGGACCTCAGAGCCTTAACGGCGTTAAAGCAGAACAACTGGCCCGTTACCGAGAGGATAAGCAGAGCAACGCCAATCGAAGAATCCGACAGCAAAAGTTAATCTTGGCTTTGGTGAAGCAGTTGAAAGATCCCGGTGGTATTTCCATGCTGCCGCGCTTGGTGAACCGCTTAGATGATGAAATGGAGACGAACCTCAGCCGTTCTGAGCAACTGGGCCTGGCGGCCGCTTTGATTGCAAGTCCCACGCATGTTGATATCACACAACTGCAGCTGGCCAAGCGTGTTGGCAGTCAGACTTTGCGGCAGATTAAACCTGGGCAAACGTTGCCTCTTTGGCCGCAAAACTAAAGGCACATTTGCAAAGCAGAAGGCTCAAAACATCAACCGTCTCATCATGATCTACATGGCTGGGTTCTGGGATCCAACCGAGCCAGGGTAATCCATCTTTGCGACGCCTATCTTCGTCCCAGATTCCTTGAAGCTGCACTAGACCGACCAAAGGTACCTTAAGTTCGCGACAAAGGGCAGCATAGGCTGGCCCGGAACCAGGAATGCCACCGTCTGCATCACCAGGAACGAGGAGCAGCACAGGAAGGCGCCAGTCTGCGAGGGCTTCTAGCCAGCTTCCTCCATTGCAGTGAGGACGGGCTGCATCACCACAAAGTCGTTGCAGACCAATTGCTGTGGAGATAGAAGCCAGCACGTTGCGTGGGGACTCTCCGCAGTTGTGACTGATCAACTCACAACCGCATGCCTTGGCGATCGTTTCGCAAGCCTGTTGCATCATTAGTTCCGGCAGGAGGCCGGCACCTAACAGCAGCGGAAAACCTTTGTACATGAAAAGCCTACACACCACTACCATCGAATTACAACAGAGCGCCTTTCGCAGCCGCCGTGACCAGTTTCCTGACAGCAGCGCGGGCAGCACAGGAGACAATCACTTGTGATAGTCGTCGATTGCGATTGTTTAGCGGTACATCTAACCCTGGCTTAGCCAGAGAAATTGCCACTTATCTAGGAGTCCCTGATGGTCCAAGGGGAGTTAAGCGGTTTGCAGATGGAGAGCTTTACGTTCAAATACAAGAGTCGATTCGCGGCTGTGATGTGTTCCTAATCCAGCCCACTTGTGCCCCAGTCAACGATCACCTAATGGAACTGCTAATCATGGTGGATGCTTGTCGACGGGCATCGGCTCGACAGATCACAGCAGTAGTGCCTTATTACGGCTACGCGAGGGCAGATCGAAAAACCGCCGGTCGTGAATCGATCACAGCCAAACTCACAGCGAACCTGTTAGTGACATCGGGTGTGGACCGCGTCCTGGCAATGGATCTTCATTCTGCTCAGATCCAGGGTTATTTCGACATTCCTTGTGATCACATATATGGCTCACCAGTATTAGTGGATTATTTTTCCACTCAAAATCTTAGAGATGTCGTTGTAGTGTCGCCAGATGTAGGAGGAGTAGCACGGGCTCGTGCTTTTGCAAAGCAAATGAACGATGCTCCTCTAGCGATCATTGATAAGCGTCGAACTGGTCACAATATGGCAGAAAGTCTCACCGTCATCGGTGACGTGGCAGCAAAAACAGCCGTTTTGATTGACGACATGATTGACACTGGTGGCACTATTTGTGCCGGTGCGAAATTGTTACGTCAACAGGGAGCAAATCGAGTGATTGCTTGCGCAACCCATGCTGTTTTTTCTCCGCCGTCGTGCGAGCGTTTATCTGCAGAGGGGTTGTTTGCACAAGTCGTTGTGACTAACAGCATTCCGATTGCGAAAGAACGAACTTTTCCTCAGCTTAAGGTGCTCTCAGTTGCCAATATGCTTGGTGAAGCGATCTTGCGTATTCATGAAGAAAGCTCAGTGAGCTCAATGCTCCGTTGACCGGACATTAATATTTTAATGTTTAGCTAGGAAACTCATGGATGTAGTGACTTCTGGTGCAGTGACTTTTAGCGAGATAATTTCCTCCACTAGCCGTTTGAAACCGTCATAGACCTTTTACCATAGCAATGGGGTGTGATAGGTGTATAAGCCAACCTCAATTAATTGTATTGAATTACACTTGTGATCGCCTTTGCCGGGTAGCACGGGGGTTGTTGTTTGTAGTGCGCGCAGATTAAATCGGTTGATTTCCAATACTGATAGTCAAGGGAGCACATGCATCAGACATCCCTTGTGCTGGTCTAATAACTGTTCTCTAACCGAAGTTAGCGGAACCCGTAGTCTGATCTACCTGTAATCTTGGTGCCGAGAAAAAGCACTCACTATAAAATCTACGCTTTGATTTTGATATGGCTTCGTAAAACTTGCAAATATACAATATGAGGACTTTAGAAAATCATCGGAAATAGGACAATTGCAATTATTGGAGAGTGGACTAACCTAAAATTAGCAAGATTCATAGCTAAGCTGAACTGGTTTATCTAAAAACTTGTTAATTGTTATATAAATAAGTTTTAAATTAAATATAAAATATAGAATAATAGTTATATTAATTAGTAGCCTGAATCAGGCTATGGTTATTTTATTATTGTATAAGTCTCAGTTTTTAACGTTAATTCGAAGTGACGTTAGAAGGTTCTATTGCGCAACGGTTACTTAAAAAATTTGTTATTTTAATTATTTCTTAAAATTTTGATGCACTCTTGCCAAAGAGCTCTATACATTTCATTATTAACTCTAAATATAGAGTAGAGTAAATTATTGATTAATTATGAATTCATAATAAAATACTTTCATACTCAGTGTTTATTCAAACATCTTTAGAAAGTTTGCCACGGTTAATTCCGGATATTATCTAGTTATTTTGCGAAATTTTAATACAAAGATATAATTTTATTTTCAATATCATCTATTGATGAACTTTATGCATAGATTGATTCTGAAACTTTTTCGATAATCAAAAGTACAACGCAAAGAGTTCCAATTAGTGGCCCTGGTGGAAGATCTACAGTAACAGCCAACATCATGCCTCCACTGGTTAAAGCAAGACCGGTCATAGATGAACGTACAATTAATTCTACCAGGCTGGTACTTTTGTCTAAGTGTATAAGAACGGGGGCACAAAGAAGTGCGATAACAAGAACAATTCCAACCGCAGTAATGGCGCTAATAATTACTAATGCAGTGATGAAGATAGTAATGAAGCGAATTTGCATGACTGGACGCTTAGCCAAGCCTGCACCTTCTGGATCAACTCCAATAAAAACAAGATCTTTATATCGAATTATAAACAGTAATGCCAAAGCCACAGTTGCAATAAGTGTCCTGATCAAATCACTGCTGTTCGCAGTAAGTAAGTCTCCAAATAAGATTGTTTCAAGATCTACTCTGGCTTTCATTAGTGGCACTAAAAGTACTCCGAGGGCAGTGAAGCCTGCTAAAACTGTGTTCATAGAGACTTCTTCTCGTCCTTTGAAACTTTGGTTTAAGCGTTCTGCTAGCAAGGCTCCTAGTAGACCGCTAATAAGTCCACCAATGGTTGGATCTAATTCAAATGCTAAAGCTAAAACTAATCCTGGCAGTACTGAATGTGCCATGAGATTGGCTAATAAAATTCGTCTTTGAGTAATAAGTAACACTCCGGTTGCTGGACAGATAATTCCAACTAGCAGGGCTAAAATAAGAGGTGAAAACCACCAGATTTCTAATTCATTCATAAATGTGACTTTCCATCATAAATGTCATATCAGTGAGTTTTTTACGTACTTCTTTAGGGGTACCTTTAGCTAAGATCCTGAGATTTAATACTAATACTTGATCATAAACGTCAAGAGCACTACCCCAATCATGACTGCTCACTAAAAGTGTTTGTCCTAATTCAGCTTGCTGACGCATAACTGACAACAAATGATCACGACTGGGAGGATCAATTGCACTAAACGGCTCGTCCAGAAGCAAAATGCCTGTGTTTTGCATAAGGGCTCTAGCTAACAATACGCGTTGTTGTTGTCCTCCAGAAAGTGCACTTAAACGTCGTAATCCCAGTTCCTTAATACCAACCCTTTCCAGTAAACTATCTATATTTAGATTAGTAGAATAATTTGTATTTTTATTTCTTCCCAACTCCACCATTTGCGACACATTAATTGGGAACATCCAATCGATAGTTGCCCGTTGTGGCATCACAGCTATGCTACAGCCGCATTCGATGCTTCCATTTGTCCTTTGAAGACGCCCCTGTAGAAGATGTAGCAGAGTTGATTTGCCGGCCCCATTAGGTCCGACCAGCGCAGTCAAGGTGCCAGGTTTGAGGTCAAAGTTAACGTGATCAATAGCTTGCTTACCGTAATAACTGAAGCAAATCTCCCGAGCACGGAGACCGTTGTTGATGGACGAAGATTTCACTGTCACTAGTTGTGTTGGTTCACTTCAAAAGGCGGATCAAACAGCGTTGCAGCCGAGAGTTAACTAGAAAGAATGATAATCATTATTATTGAGCTGTCGTTTGTTTGACTTCATCTATCGCTGGAGTGCTGTTGTGGCATCTCTTATGGCAATCTTTGGTATTCAGTTTCCCGCCCAAGCATCACAGCCCGTGGTAGTTGCTGTTGATGGCACCCTCTGTGATCTCACCCGCACATTGGCGGGAACCCTAGTCGATGTCACTTGTTTAATTCCTCCTGGTGGTGATCCCCATGGTTATCGACTTAAACCTAGTGATCGCCAAGCTCTTTCTAAATCTGCCTTGGTTTTGCACGTTGGTTTCGATCTCACGCCAGCCGTGAAAAAGATTACCAGTCCTGGATCTGTTGTTGCTGTTGGAGAATTGGCCTTGCCCTTTTATAAAGGTAATGATCCCCATATTTGGCATGATCCGGCCAATTCCACTGCACTATTGAAGGTGTCTGCTAAGTACCTTTCTATATTGCTACCTATTGATAAACGTGCAACCTTAGCAGAACGCTTTGCTAAAGCCGAGAGCGTGATGGACGATCTCGGGAGCTGGGCATTTTTACAATTCTCCAAGCTGCCTAGTTCGCAACGAGTTTTAGTAACTGATCACCAATCTTATAGTCATATTGCAAGTCGTTATGGTATCAATGAAATCTCTGTACTTGATAGTTTTACTACCAGCGGTGCGTTAAAACCATCTAGCCTTATGGCTATTACGAAAGCAGTCAAAGCATCAGGCGCTAAAACTATTTTTACGTCATATTTACCTGCCAATAAAACTCTCAAAAGAATTAGTACAAGTACTGGACTGCCTATCTCTTCAACGCCTTTATATGGAGAAGGAATTGCTCCAGGTCAATCTGCTATATCTACTGCAGTACAAAACATTTGCACAATTTTGAAAGGTCAAGGTCAGACTTGTGATCAAGCTTCGGCAAAAATTCTTGTGAATCGCTGGGTTGGGATTCATTGAACTATTCGCTTGTTTTTCTTTGATTTTTAATTCTTCTGTCCCTTATCTTAATCTCATACACGTATTCTCTTATTGTTTTCTCTGTTTCTGTTGTCTCTAATTCAAATTCGTTTTATTTTAGTTCATGGTGGCAATGATAATTTTCTGCTGGGTTTAGAGAGTTCCGGTTAAATCTAATGATCACCTTTTGAAGGTCACAGAAGTTTTGAAACCAACCTTAAAAACAATTTGAGCATTACTCGCCACACGGTCTGTTTGGTGAGGTTTTCCAACAGGAATTGAGGTCCAGCGCTAGTCTTTCTATCAAAACCAACATGAGAGCATATCTAGTTTGGGGTGAATCTAAGCACTTCTATGGCAAGATTGATCTCAATAATCATGATGACCACCTAGATTCTTAATACAAGCGCATCGATATACGTAGTTTTTCAAGCTTCTTTGTGTCCTGAACAATTATTTAGTCATTTTGTTTGATTGAAAGCCTTAACTACCTAATCAAAAGACAAGGCTTTAAGAACGATTTTGCCGCTGAAATAGTTTGAACTCCTAGCAACGGCAATGTAAATTTTAATCTTAGCAACAGTCTAAAAACATCATTAATGGTTGCTTCTTATCTTTAGAGTATCGACAAAATTGGGAATCTAGCGACACATGAATAAGTTACTATACGGGCTCACACTTGGGTTTTACGGTTGGTACTAATTAAATCAGTGTGCAATTAAATAATGATCCTCGTTTTTGCACACTTAAAAGTTATTCCAAACTCAATTAACGCACAGACTTCTCTGGCAAATTGGAGGTTTCTATACCTATTTAGAGTGCTACACTGTTTGCCCATTGGTAACCAACCTATAGCTCTGTAAATGCACCGGCTTGCAGAGAGGATTGGCAACATCATGTCGGACTGGGGTAACTTTTATATTTTAGTCCTAAACTAAAGTAAACAAAACTCGTTAAATTTATGTTGAGATAGATCTCTATTGTGATCTCTTTGCCTGAGACTTTAGTTAACAACTTGGCTTATTTATAATTGCGACAACTTTAATCTTTATAATCTAGATATCTAAGGCTGTGAAATAACATACAGATCTTAGAGACGCATTTCTACCGGTTCCGAATAATAGCATTGTTAATGCTAATTTATTCTCTAAATATATGGGTTTGTAATTATCTCTGTATCCATAGCTATCATCTAACATATGAATATACTTTCATAAGTCAAAATATTTAATACTAATCTCGCCTAAGTTAATAACTTAGCTGAGAGGCAAAAATAATATTTCTGAATACTAACAAAAGTGTAGTTTAGGTTTCTTAATGATTGCATCACTATTTGTAATTGCATCAGAAGCTTGATCTAATTTTCGTTACGCAATTAGTTATTCAGATGAAAATTTAATGAATAAAAAATTTGATGAGAAATCTTAACTACATAGTGAAAATAGGAAAAAGATATAAGATTCTTTCAGATTTATTTATGACATTACATTTAATAATTTTCTAAGGGCTTTGTTATCAGCTAAAGTTGGGGATTTCTAGATTTTTTAAAAGATAAAGGTTTAATCATCAGATGGTTATCATTACCTGTAATAGTAACCTATCTAAATATCATGATGTTTGAACTAGATTACTATAAAATTAATTAACTGATAAACACTTGTTGAATTCGTCATAATTGAAAACAAGAATCATTGTTTGAGATTACTCTAATCAATAATCAATAGATATAGTTAGATATTAAAATACATTCTTGTTTTTCATCAGCGAAAGATGAACCCGCTTTTGATTGATAAATAATTATAGTTTTGATTGAATTTAAATGTTTAATTGAGAGCATAACTCGGTTCGAGTAGGTTTATTGCAGCTTAAGATAAAGACTAAGACTAAAAAATTAGCTAAGAAGATTAATCTGGATTTGGGAATTATCCACTCACTAATAAAGTTTAGCTTTATTAGTGAGTGGTTGCAGATGTATTAACTCTTGTTGATCAGGGGTTAGACTCATGATCTTATTAGGTAACGTTAAAAACTCTTAATTTAGCTTTTTGCTGACAAATCAATAAGTCTAATAATTTATATGATTTAAGTAGCTTACTTTAGTCTATTTAGTGTAGAAAAGCCATACAAAATTGTTTGATGTGATGGAATATAAAAAGGATTTAGTATTACTAATACCTTACTGATTAGCTTAAATTAATAGAAATAACAATGCCGTTTTCTCTAGAAGATTTAATGTTTTTGAATGAAAAAGCTAATTCTCAGATGCTTGTCTATTCTCAGCTGGATAGCTATTTAGAGACTGAATATTGAGCCTTGCTGCACTGAATACGATAGTTATTCACATCAGAAAGTATTCTTCAATGCAAAACCATGTAGTGAAGCTTTATCTATAGGCGTGTGTACCTTGTTCTTTTATTTTGGATGGAAATAATGGAAATATAGGTGAAGCCAGCCTCACTGATCTAAGTGATCCAAACTGATTTTGCCAACTAAATGGACTGAACACCCCTGCCAAAATCTTGTGACCCTGTGCAACCTTACTTTTACTAACGCATTACTGGAGAAGTCATAAAAAATTAGACTGGGCCAGTTAATTTCCGCCTATGGTCAATATCTGATATAGATGAAACTCGCACAAGAAAGATCGATACCCGAGACTGAGGTAGTTCGTATGTACCATGCCATTGCTTAATTTAAAAGTCAGCGCTTCGATTACTAAGGAGGCTGCTTACAAGCGTTTAGAAAACTATTGTATAGCATCGTAATGTAAGCAGCAGTTGATTGAGCCATCATCAAGCTGTTTTTGCTTTATTGTGTCTTTACATTATCTACTGTGGCCCTGAAGCAAAGATCTTGACTTTAAAAGGACTCAATTCAAGTTTGTGACATGATCTAAAGACTGTCCCTACGCATCAGCCAGCGGCTTTCTTGAACCTTATCTCTTAAGAGCAAATCTAGATAAACAACTAAAATGCTAAACCTTAAAGGCAAGTTTGTAGCTTGTCCTTTATGTAAGTACGATCTCCCCGCAAAGCAGGAACAACCATAGTAGACACCTGCTATCTATGCTAAGTCAATGCGAGGATATTGTTGCGTATAAAATACTTTCCAGGAATACGCGGGCATCAAGCAAGGTTGATCCAGCTTAAGCAGGAGAAGGACGCAGTTAGAGTAATCAGCAGTACTGCTAATTAAATTGAGTAGAGCCGATGAGAATTTTAAGTAAATTATGTCGGCAGAATATCAGCTCAGACCTGAACATAGTTGGTTGGGCGAAACAACTATCATCGGCTTCCGGTTCCCTTTGCAAATTTGACGCCACAATCACAAGGATTGGGCTTGGCAACTTTAACGAAAACCCTGCTCACCCCAGCTGGTCTTCTACTGGATCTTTGTATTACTGCTGCCAGCCGGAACAACAGGAACCATGTCTTGCTCTAGTGATACGGCTTACTTGGATAGCTAGCAGGGTAGTTCGACTAGCTGTTGAGAATTTTAAACGATTTTGAGACGTTTCTCGCTCTTTGGTTCATAATTACCTGTACTGAATGATTGTGATATTGAGGTATGGTTAGTGATTTAATCACATTAACTCGCGGCTGGTTTAAAGCTTGGCTGGTAAGTCGGACTGCTGTTGCAAGACCGCTTACTCCTGAGGGAAAGCAACCTTAAGGGTTAAGCCAGAGAGCTTCTTCTATTGCAACAGGAAGAATCTGTTGCCATTGGAGGGAGGCAGAGTCTAGAAAGGCAGGGTAAGCCTCTCTTTGGCTTGGCCGTGTCACGGTCATCAGCAACCGAAGGCTGACCGGATCAAATTGCAGAAGGGTGCCTCCCTTCATCGCCCAAGGAGTCAGAAGCCGACGCCCCATCTCCGTACCTTGGCTATCCATGAGTAAAATCGTGTGTTGTTCTCGATTACTAGTCCACTGGCCAAGTACTGCCCAAATCCGCTCACCACTGCCATCGCAGGCAACCCCCAATACTGCCTGTTCCCCCAGCCACAGCTGACGGGGAGAAAATCCAGCGATGACCAGTTCAATAGAGCGACGGTAGTCCGGCCAATGGCGGATTAACACTACACGTCCGGATGCAGCGCAGAAGGCACCGAGTTCACGGTTCCCCGGAAGAGACTGAACTGGGCGCCCTTTATTGAGGAGAGGCTGCAGGTTAAGTCCGTTATAGGAGGGCACAATTAATCCACCTCCTGCTGGAAGCAACTCCATGGGACCAGCTGATTGCAGGTCCAGATTGTGACGCTTCCCGTTAGCTTGGATTAACTCAGTTCTTTCGCTGTCAGGGGAAAAACCACCAGTCTGTATCAAAAGATCGCCATTTAAGTTGCTACTTAAATGGCCGAATAGTAGTTTGTCGTGGACTAACTGCTGCAGTGGCTGTAATTCTGGCGGTGCCAGGGCATTGTGCTTATGGGCTAGGTTGCGAGGTGTAAGTGGTTGCAACCAGATTTGTTCCACTCGGCTGTCGTCACTGACGGCCATGGCGACGCCACGACCATTACCTAAGGGCACTACTGCGCTGAAATGCGCCCAAATCGGACTGAGAGGCCGCCATTTGCCTTGACGGTCTTGTAATTGTAATTGCTTGCCAGCATTTATATTTCGAGTGACGAGAAGCCAAGGTCGCGGATCCCACCACCAGCTTTGAGAAGCCATCTTGTGCATCCTTTGATCGCGTCCCGCCACAACAAGTCGTAATGGCTGAGTAATGGCGGTGTTAGTATCAACAACCAGCCGTAGCTGGTTGTTGCTGCCAAGCCAACGGTGGGGAAGTTGGGGGTTCAGATGACTCTCTGAACGCACAGTTTCGAGCTGCATGGGCCTGCTAAAGCGCAGATCTAGTGCTGCGCTGCCTGAATGGATATGTTGAGGTTCGAGCTGGATCAATCGGGGGGGTCGACGCAGTAAGACCTGTTGTTGCACTAAGACACTTGTGACAGTTGCCAAAAGCACTAATCCCAGTCGACGATTCATGGCTCAAGAGGGCGTTTTGGTCGAGGAATTGGCGTCATGATCTGAGGGACGACCACCGCAACCCGTTGCTCATTGCGGACGGCTACCTTCATCTGGCCTTGAATTTTCAACCACTGGTTAGTTTTCAATTCAGCATCGTCTGGCCAATCCACAAGTAGTCCGGCAGGGGTAGCGTCTGCTAGGCAGCAGCGCACTATGAGCCGAGCGATTAACGGGGGCCTGTCGTTTTGTATCCAAACAAAACCACTAATAACAACAGGGTCTCCATCCACGAGATCAGGATCGGGCTGGTTACGCAGCAATTGCACCCATTCCGTAAGCGTGCGTTGTTCGGGCGGCAGCACAAAAGCCAATTCAGGTGGTTCAGGTAGCTCTTGTGGTCGATTAGTGGCTAGGTCACTAAACGATGGATTAGGTGGGATGATCAGAACGAGAAGCGCCATCAAGGCTGCTGCCATGGAAGACAATGAAACTCGCTCCCATTGGCCATAGCTACGTAAAAAAATTGTGAGGCCTGCAATCATCAGTGCTGCTCCAGATATCCACACAAGGCTGTGGAACATTTCTCGTAACAGCAGACCTAATCGTCCGGAGACAACACTCCAAATCATCACCCAACCCCAGAGGATTAGCAGCAGTCCTCTAGTCACAGGCAAGCTCCGCTCATAATAGCCATAGGTTCACCCACTGACCGATTAAAAGCACACCAAGGCTGGCAGCTAAGACGGCAACCGCGATAGCTCGTGGACGTAGAAGCACAGTGAATAGTCCCGCTAGTTTGAGATCCACCACCGGGCCCAGTAGCAGAAAGGCCAAGAGAGAGCCAGGAGTAACCTGTGCCGCAAATCCCAGTGCAAGAAAAGCGTCAACGCTGGAGCATACTGAAACCACAAAAGCCAACATCATTAACGCCAAGATTGAAGCAGTTGGGGAACTGCCAATGACTAACAGCCAGCTTCTTGGCAACCAAACCTGTATCTGTGCGGCGATGAGACAGCCCTGGACGAGTAGTGCTAGTAAATCAAGAAATTCGCGGCTGCTCTGCTCAAAAATTTGGTTACTTTTTGGGCGTTCTAACTTTGAAGGAACCATATCGGACGATACAAACCCAATTAGCCCACTTTTTCGTTTAAGCAAGCCAAGGTCACTAAGTGGTTGTCTCATGCGTCGTTCGCCCAGTAGCGCTGATTCCAAGAGCTGGGACTCTGGTAGTTGTACTAGTAATGCGCTAAGAAAAATGGCGATCAGAAAGGCCCCTAGGGGGCGAGCGATAAATAACCAGGGTTGGTTGGGAAAAGCTACCCAGGTGCTGGTAACTACGATAGGGTTGAGTACGGGCGCTGCAAAGAGAAAGCCAAAGGCAGTACCGAGAGGGGCACCACTGGCAAGAAGGCGTCGCGCTACCGGCACGTTGCCGCATTCGCAGGCAGGGAGAGCAAAACCCATTAATGCGCCAATGATTGGCGCCAATAGCGGGTTTTTAGGAAGCCGATTAACCCATGCTCCGGATGGCAATAACCATCGGGTCACGCCAGCGATGCTGACCCCTATTAGAAGGAAAGGTATTGCTTCAAGGAGTAGGCCCTGAAAAATCGCCCATGTCGTAGCAAGATTGTCCAAAGACTTATGGCTGCATTGGACAACAATCTCAGGTTCTTTAAGAAATGGGAGTTGGATAGAAATTCATCGTGAATGGCTAACTCATCGCCACCTTTATCTGCAAAAACTGATACGTTGGGCTCACTGCTTTTGATGGATTAGTGGCCAAAGACACAATCCTTCTGGGATTAGGAGCGAGCATAGTGGGCACCATTGCTGCGAACTGGGTTATGCTTCCGTGTACGGCTCTAGCAGCATAACAAATATATGTGTTATTTTATTGGATTTTAACTTTCTTCTTCAATTATTTGACATTTTAAACTTTAATCTGTTTTAATATAAAAATTATCTTTAAAACTTACTTCTATAAGAATAATAAATACTAACCATCTTACTTTTTGTATCTAAATATTTAGGAATTTATTAATTAGCATAAATAAAATACGGAAACAAAAATTAAAAATATAGTGTAGATTTTAATTTTAAATCTAATTTTTTTATAATAAAAAGTATAAATATTATATTCTAAATATTACATATAATTAGTCTCGCTGAAATACCATTGTAAACAGCTTAAGAGAATAGTTGTATGCTAAAATTTTATAAGTAAAGTTATTTACTTAACTAGAATTAAATCTAATGTTAGTAACTTAAATCAAGATACATCTTTTATTAATTAGCTTATGATTAAGTATTAAGCTATATATTAAAGAAATACATCTTTAAAAATTAATAAACCCTATAAGTAATATTCTAAAATAGTGATTATCCACTTATAAAGCTAACTTGTTAAACGTTAAGTATAAGCTGAGCTATATTATATGGTAGAATCTTAAATAAGAGACTTAACATTAAGATACTAGAAATCACTACAAAACTACAGTTTGTACTCTATTTCTTAACCTGAAATAGTTTACTAAAATAACTTTTAGCTGCTTCAACTGAACTAAATAATATTTACCTAATAAATATCAGCACTAGTCTGACTTTTATTGATGCAATCCCTCAAATAGACTTAGGATAAGAAACTCTATTCTTAATTACAACAATTGAAGTTTAAACAAATCATTATTTTACTTATTTACAACATAAGTGGTTGTGATTGTATGCAGATACAATGATTTGGCGCTTAATTTTTCTATAACTTTTATGTAGTTTACTCATTGACGTTCAATTAATTCTTTTCAAAGATCAGATTGTCTCTGATTAGAATATGGGTACGTCTTTATGGTAGTACTGCTGTACTATAAATCAATATACTTTTCTAATATGGAGTAGAATTTTAATGCTAAATTGCTGCCTCCCATATTATTTTTTAACGTAACCCAAATCATAGCCCAAGTCTGGGCACTGATCTGTTCAAAGTTTTAACCTAATCTTAAAGAAGTAAGACCCTTATGGAGCTTGCTGGCATGTAGCAGTAGTCCTGCACTTGTACATTGAACCTAGTTAGTGACAGTCTCCGCTCAAGATCAACATTGGCCTTGGTGGCCGTTGCTGCCGCTATACCCTTACGGTCGGCGTCCTACCCACATCAAAGAACTGATCCCTGATCAGGTCTGGGGTTTTGAGCAACTTCAGGGAATTTATTACGTGGCGGTGCCGATTCGACTTACGGTTGTGAAGGTGCCTGGCGGCTTGATGGTGGTGAATCCGTTGCCTCCCACGGCTGAGTTGTGTTCTGCCATAGCTCAGCTGGAAGTTGAGCATGGACCCGTTTGCACGATAGTGCTTCCTACTGCTTCAGGTTTAGAGCACAAGTTACCGTTGCCTGCCTTAGCGCGGGCATTTCCCAAAGCCGAACTCTGGGTCTGCCCAGGGCAATGGAGTTTCCCCATACAGCTCCCGCTCAGTTGGCTTGGCATCCCCGCTAGCCGAACGCATGTGCTTCTCAACGACGGTGTTCCCCATCCTGAAGTGTGTGACTGGATCTCACTTGGTCCCCTCGATCTGGGGCTTGGCTTGTTTCAAGAGATCAGTTGTTTGCATCAGCCGTCCGGCGCCCTCCTCGTTACCGATGCCTTGGTCGGTATCAACGCCCAACCTCCTGCAATCTTTGATCGTGATCCAACGCCGTTATTATTCCATGCTCGCGAACGGGGCGACGAGCTATTGATCGACAGTCCAGATGCACGTAGCCGCGGCTGGGCCCGTTTAGTGTTATTCGCATCTTATTTACGCCCAGAACCCCTTTTGGTTCCTACTCTCGGCGAGGTAGCACACTACGCGATGAGGCCTGGGCTGCGTTCGGCCCGATCCCATTTCGGCCTCTATCCCTTCCGGTGGAAAGACGATTGGAGGGCGGCTGCCAACAATCTAATGGGTGATCATGAGCCACTCCTGCAGGTTGCGCCAGTTCTTGAACGGTTGGTCTTGCCGAGGGCCCAGACTACCTTTTTGACTTGGTTGGAGAGGCTATCACAGTACACGCGGGTGCGGTGGCTTATCCCCGCCCACTACAGTGCACCTCTGGCATTTACGTCTGAGCGTATTCAAAGATTGCGAGAGCAACTGATAGTTCGAGACTGGGCGCCCAGTGATCATAGTTGGAAATTCTTAGCTTCCATCGATCAACGGTTGCTCGATTTCGGTATTGTGCCAACACAACCAGAACAACCTATCTGAAGTTTCTTTAGACTTTTGAACATAAGATCCTGGTTCAAACCTTATTAAATAAACTCATAAACATTGTTCTTCTATTGGAGAAGAACTTTTGAAGAGTGAGTTTTAACGCTAATTAGAACATACGGGGGACTCGCGCCTTAACCTTAAGAATCTCCTTGCGCTTTACTATTATTTCAATACTTTATTGTTCCTATTTTAATCAAAAATGTTGCGCCGTATTTCTTCGTATTTTTTAGCTAAACCCAGCCTTTAAGATCTTTATTTGATATAAATTTAATATAAGCATTAACAATTGATTCCAGCTGGCACGGAATACTCTTGCGATACTGCCGCGGTGCTGTACCCAGTGAATCCAGTCTGACCTAATTCTTGGCTTGCATTTACCTCAGTGCGCAATCAGGGTGAACCCGACTGATATTCAGTTCGCTTAGAGATTTAATTCATCGTCGGCTTCCATGGCCATTTGGTCATCGGCGAAGAGGGTTTCTTCTAATTCCTTGCGCTGCTCCATCTGCCGCAGAAAGTAACCTGTCATCATCGCTGAGGCAAGCATGTTTGCCAGGTTGTCACGATTGGCTGTCACCTTTACTTCAAAGTGTTCACCCGGCAATACGCCTAGCAGCCCTTGGACATTGTGTCGAATAATGTCCTGAATATCGCTGCTCGCTGACTTTGCGACTCGCTGGAGCGTGTCGGGCGACTGATCCTGCAAATACTGAATCAGGCTGTTTCCCGCTTGTCCGTCACTGTTGTCTGTGGTCAGGAACTCGGGGTTAAACATCCCGTATACTCTCCATCCGAACTAAAACATAACGCAAACCCTTTTACTTAACCGTTACCCGCTTCCTCGGGAATCCGTATCGGACCGAACCGGTTGATGGGCCAGTAGAGCCAGATTGCTGTACCAATCACGTTTTTTTCCGGAAGGGGTCCCCAGAGATGCGAGTCAAGGCTGGCGTTACGGTTATCTCCCATTACCCACACTTGGTCTTTTGGAACGGTAGTAGGTGGCATAGCGTAATTCATCGCTTCTAACAGCCAGGGTTCATCTGCCGATTCTCCGTTACGAAGCAGTCTGCCCTGTTGGACAGTGAGTACATCCCCGGGTAACCCAACCAAACGTTTGATCAAGGCAGCATTGGGGTCATACCCTAGTGCAATTAGTTGTTCGGGCGGTGAAAACACCACAACATCATTACGGCGCAGATGGCTGTGGCGGCTGCGCGTGACGCGGGGTCTAATTTTCTCGATCAAAATCCGATCTTGCAATTGCAGAGTCGGCAGCATTGAACCGGAAGGAATCCAACGTGGTTCGACAACAAACCAACGCAGCAAAAGGGCGAGCAGAGCCCAAGTGATTAGGCTGCGCCAGAAGCCTTTGTTTTTTTCTTTATCGGAGGGGGTGATGGGGTTGGTCATTGTTGACCGAGAATTGCACTAGCCTGACCTGATCTCCTGTCTATTGCGCGCGCCAATCTGCAGGCTGCTTTAACTCTGTTGCATAGACTGCAACTTCGTGGGCTGCGACGGCTGGTGCTATGTCCCGGCAGCCGTTCCGGACCACTAGCAACGGCAGCTGGCTTATTGGCATCCGTAGGGCATCTCCAACTTACAACCGTCGTTGATGAGCGTTCGGCTGCCTTTTTAGCACTGGGAATGGGGACAGCTAGTGGGTTGGGTGTGGCAGTTGTAACCACCTCAGGCACAGCGGTGGCTAACTTGCTGCCGGCAGTCGTTGAAGCCGATCTTTCATGCCAGCCGCTTCTTTTAATCACCGCCGATCGTCCGGTTCGCCTTAAAGAGTGCGGCGCCAATCAAACCGTGAATCAAGAGCAATTTCTACGGCCTGCTTGTCGTTGGTGCGGTAGCGGTTCAGGTCAAGGTTTTCATGTCATGTCGCCAAACGACTTAGAGGTCTGTGTCGATTTGGCTTGGCGTCATAGCCATGGAACCGATTACACAGCTCCGGGGCCAGTGCACATCAACTTACCCATAGAGGAGCCAATCCACACTCCAAATTTGGAGCATCAGAGTTTGTTGGATATCGTATTGAAGCAGGGTGATGATCTACTCCAACTCAACAGCCCGCTTCTACCCACATCTCATGCTCCGGTTCTAGATCATTTGCGCCCAGGGGTTGTCATCGCCGGGCCATGGCGCGGTTTGACCCCAAATCTACCTGCTTTTCAGCAGGCAGTTAGCGATTGGTTAGCCTGCAGCGGCTGGCCCCTCCTGGCAGATCCCTTAGCTGCTTTGCCGGTTGATCTACCGGGACGTCTGCACCATTGGGAGTTGCAGCTAGATAAGTTGACCAGTATCAAGCCGTTACAGGTGCTGCGGCTTGGGCCGTTGGCCGCGAGCCGACGTTTAGAGGCATGGCTACAGTGCGGTTTAGGTCCTCAAGTGCTAATTACAGAAGGGGAGCCGCGCTCTCTGGATCCCCTTGGCTTAGCCGAACAGTGGAGCGGTGGAATGGCAGCTTGGTGGTCACAACAATCGGCACTCGCTGCTAAACCAGTGTCTCCGTGGTTCTTACAAGAGCAAAAATTAGGGTCATGGCTAGCTGATCAGCTCCCCTCCAAGGGACCCATCAGCGAACCTGCCCTGGCCTATCAGTTGCCTCAACTACTGCCTGCTGGTCTGCCGGTGATGCTCGCTGCCAGTTCTCCGGTGCGGGACTGGCTCACCTGGAGCGGCCAAGCCGGCAGTGATCGTCGTTGCTTCAGCTTCCGGGGCGCGTCTGGTATCGACGGCACCTTATCACTGGCTATGGGACTTGCTTTGGAAAGTGGCCCGCTGGTCCTGATTACCGGCGATTTGGCTTTGCTTCATGACAGTAATGGTTGGCTGCATGGACGACCAAGTGGTCCGGCCCTGATAGTGATGCTAATCGATAACGATGGTGGTGGTATTTTTCAACAATTATCGATTGAGCAGTGCTCACCCCAGCGTTTTGATGATCTATTTGCCATGCCGCAGTCGGTGAACCCAATTGTTCTCGCAGCTGCCCATGGCGTCCCAGGGCGATCGGTCGCTGTACTCGATGATTTGCCCGAGGCTCTTTCCTGGGGCTTGGCCCAAAAACGTCCAGTTTTGTTACGGGTTTGCACTGATCGCCGTGCCGATGCTGAACTGCGCCTTAGGTTGCGTCTGGCCGCCCAAAATGAAGGGTCGGTAAGCAGGTGATCATGGACGAATCGCGACAGGTTTTGCCTGGATCATCCCTGACGCAGTGGCAGCCCTGGGGCAGCTATCGAGATATCCTTGTAGATATCTCCCAGGAGGGTATCGCTCGGATTACCATTAATCGGCCGGCCAAGCGAAACGCTTTTCTCCCCCAAACGGTACACGAACTCTGTGATGCTTTCACCCGCATCCGCGATGATCGTACCATCGGTGTGGTTTTGTTTACCGGAGCCGGTCCGGCTGCCGATGGAGTGCATGCCTTCTGTGCTGGCGGTGATCAGAGTGTTCGTGGAGACGGTGGTTATATCGACGATGATGGTCTAGCTCGGCTAAATGTGCTGGACTTGCAGAGGATAATTCGCAGTCTTCCTAAAGTAGTAATCGCCCTAGTGGCTGGATACGCCATAGGCGGTGGTCAAGTCCTACATTTGCTATGCGACCTCAGCCTAGCGGCTGAAAACGCCGTGTTTGGCCAAAGCGGTCCGAAGGTAGGAAGCTTTGATGGAGGCTTTGGAGCGGGTTATTTAGCTCGTGTTGTGGGGCAGCGTAAAGCGCGAGAAATTTGGTTTCTCTGTCGGCGCTATGGCGCGAACGAAGCACTACATATGGGTTTAATTAATGCCATTGTCCCCCTGGATCAGCTAGAGGCAGAAGGGGTGCGCTGGGCCCGTGAGGTGATGCAACACAGTCCAACGGCCATTCGCTGTCTCAAGGCTGCTTTTAACGCTGAAACCGACGGACTCGCTGGTCTTCAGGAATTGGCAGGTAATGCTACCCATCTCTTCTACCGAACGAACGAATCGATGGAGGGTCGCGATGCCTTTCTTGAAAAACGTGTGCCAGACTTTGGTGAGCTTGGTTGGTTACCCTGATCTGGTGATTTTACTGCTTTCCTGTCTGGACTCACGCTACACCCTAGCCATTTCCCATAAGCACATGGTGCGATAGTTGCTTTGTTCGCGCTGTCAGGAGAAATACAGCAGAAGCGACTATTGCTTGAATTACGCTATCCATAGCGGCCATCGACTAAGATGGTGATTGAAAAATGCAAAAGTACCGGGCTTATAGAGCTGGATTGCATCGTGTTTCATGGCTGCCCTCAGGCTCAAAAAGACGGTGCGCACTGTAGTTGGTCAAACTAGCGTTGCGGTGCCGGTGACTAAATAACATGCTGCCTTGAGACAAAAGGAGATCGCACAATTCCCCTTAAAGTCGCGACGCTAACGCTAATTTTCATCCATGCGCATCCTGTTCGCTGCCGCGGAATGCGCCCCAATGATCAAGGTAGGAGGCATGGGCGACGTAGTGGGTTCCTTGCTACCGGCCTTGGCCAAACTCGGCCACGACGCGCGGTTGATCATGCCGGGTTATAGCCAGCTTTGGAATAAACTCCAAATACCGGATGAACCAATCTGGCGTGCTCAGACGATGGGAGCCGAGTTCGCCGTCTATGAAGCCGAGCATCCAACCAACGGGATAACAATCTACTTAGTTGGTCATCCTGTCTTCGACTATGAGCGTATCTATGGAGGCGAAGACGAGGATTGGCGATTCACCTTTTTTGCAAGTGCCGCAGCAGAGTTTTCATGGAATGTGTGGAAGCCTCAGGTGCTTCATTGCCACGACTGGCACACAGGAATGATTCCTGTGTGGATGCATCAAGACCCAGAGATCAGCACGGTCTTCACTATCCATAATCTCAAGTACCAGGGACCCTGGCGCTGGAAGTTGGATCGAATTACCTGGTGTCCTTGGTATATGCGAGGAGATCACACTATGGCTGCGGCGTTGATTAATGCCGATCGGATAAATGCCGTTTCTCCAACCTATGCTCAGGAAATCTGCACCGCCGAATACGGTGAAAAGCTTGATGGGCTACTGAATTGTGTGTCGAACAAGCTATGCGGCATCCTCAACGGCATTAATCCCGACGCCTGGAATCCGATCACCGACAAAGCGTTGCCGGCCAACTACAGCGCAAACGACCTATCTGGCAAGGCAATTTGCAAGCAGGTACTCCAGGAGCGAATGGGTTTGGAGGTACGCGATGACGCTTTCCTATTGGGAATGGTGAGTCGACTTGTGGATCAAAAGGGTGTTGATTTACTGTTGCAAGTGGCTGATCGCTGTCTTCTATACACCGACACCCAAATAGTAGTGTTAGGGAAGGGGGACCGAGACCTTGAGTCCGGTCTCTGGCGACTGGCCTCCCGGCATCCCGGCAAGTGTTCTGTATTCCTCACCTACGACGATGATCTCTCTCGTCTGATCTATGCAGGTAGTGATGCCTTTCTGATGCCCAGTCGATTCGAACCTTGTGGCATCAGTCAACTTTATGCCATGCGGTATGGCTCAATCCCAGTAGTGCGCAAAGTCGGTGGTTTGGTAGATACGGTTTCTCCCTATGACCCCGCTACAGATTGCGGCACGGGATTCTGCTTTGATCGTTTTGAACCGATAGATTTCTACACAGCTCTGGTCCGTGCTTGGGAGGCTTACCGCCACCGTCGTAGTTGGCGATATTTACAAAAACGCAGCATGATGAAGGACTTTAGCTGGGATCGTTCTGCGGCAGAATATGATGCCATGTACAGAGACGTATGTGGCGTGAAAGAGCCGGCTCCTGGTGCTGCTTTAACTGAGCAGTTTGCTTTGGGTCAGGCGGTTGATCCTTCCCATGGCAATTGGGTTGATAATCTGCCGTCGCTGCCACCAATACGCCCCGGTCATAAGCCATTCGACCGACTATTTGGTCGTCATCTCGGTTGACCTTGGGCGTGCGAGCTGACGCTAAGCCAAACAAGAACAATGAACCGGGGAATCTGCCGGCTCCTTATACCAGCCCTTGGCTGGAATTTGGCCGCGATTTTCAGGCTATTTGGGTTGATCTTAAGCTGCGGTTTCAGGAACTATGGCGACGCAATTACGAAGGGGATTTCTCGGTACCCGATTTTTGGCCACGAGGTTTAGCGCCAACATTTTGGCCTCTTGCTCTGTTGTTCTCAATTGCCATCCCGTTCGTTGGTATTCATTGGTGGCAGAGCGCCCATCCCCCTACGTCGGTCCCAGAACCTCTTTTGACTATTCGCTCACTCCCAGAATCCTCTAACATTCCTCCAGCGGAATCGATGGTTGATCCAGAACCAGCGGCAGCGGTGGTCACGCTAGACGACCCGGTAGCGCCCCCGTTGTTCGAATTTGACCCGCTTTTGAATTTCTTCCTGGATAGTCCTGGTCTAGAGGATCTCCTAGCCGTCGTAACGCCCAGACTGGCAGAGAATTGTCTGGTACTGCAAGTCACGGACATGTGGTTCAACCTGGCGTCGTCACGTCATGAGTCGTTGAGCAATGATTGGCAGCTTCGTGCTTGGGATTTGGGCTATGACGATTTACGACTTGTGGATGCAGAGAATCATCTCCTAGCACGCTCCGCGCGAGTAGGAAGCGGCATGGTTCTATTTGAAATCGACCCAAAACAAGATGCCCCTCACCGTTGGTCAACTGATCGAGTGCTGGGGGCTTCCAGAGGGGGGGTGTCCTGATCCCAACACTGCTTTGGGTCGAATTTGGACTGATAGTCGCTCTCTGCAGGTAGGCGATTTCTTTGTTCCCCTTCTTGGCAACCGATTTGACGGTCATCATTTTCTTAGCCAATTATTAAAGCTGGGGGCCCAGGGGACAATGGTGGAGCGTACCTGGTCCGGTCCTATACCCTCAGGTCTGTTGCATTGGCGCGTCGACGACACCATGGCAGCTTATCAGCAACTGGCCTTGCTGCACCGCCGGGATTTGAATCAACTGTTAGTAGCGGTTACCGGTTCAGTAGGGAAGACTACTACTCGAGAACTAATTCGCGCAGCCCTTACGCCACTTGGAGCAGTGCACTGCAGTGCTAATAACAATAATAACGACGTTGGTGTGCCATTCACAGTGCTCGCTGCAAAGCCTGAGCATCGTGTCTTGGTGATCGAAATGGGCATGCGTGGCCCTGGAGAGATTGAACGACTGTCGCGTTGTACTGAACCGGATGTAGCTGTAATCACAAACGTTGGCACGGCTCATATCGGACGTCTTGGCAGTCGTGAGGCGATTGCCGCTGCGAAATGTGAGATCACCACTTCCCTCAAGCCCGGTGGTGTGGTGGTGATTCTCGCCGGTGATCCCCTGTTGGATGCCACACTGGCAAAGGCTTGGAGTGGACATGTACTAAGAGTTCGGCTTAAAGATGATCCGCCGGCGACAGCTGATCGAATCGGTGCTGTGGAATCAGGATACTTAGTAGTCGGTGACTATCACTCACCTCTGCCGTTGGAGGGCCGTCATAATGCCCGCAACTTTTTGTTGGCCACGACTGTGGCTGAATACCTCGGCGCTGGCAGTCAATGCTTACCGTCACTGCCAGTATCTGTACCTAATGGACGCAGCCGTCGCTTTTATCAAGGAGGACTTACTATCCTCGACGAGACCTACAATGCATCTCCTGAAGCCGTCGTGGCGGCTCTCGCTTTACTGGCAGCTCAGCCTGGACGTCATTTTGCTGTTCTCGGTACGATGCTGGAGCTCGGAGAGCAAAGCCTGGAACTCCATCGAATGGTAGCTGCCCAAGCCGCTGCATTTAGTCTCGACGGTTTGGTGATAGTTGATGCCGGAAATGAGGGGAGAGTAATGGCTCAGGCAGCGGGAACGATCCCCCTAGTCGCTATCGTGATGACACCAGAAAGAGCCGCACAACCCCTAAAAGCCTGGCTCGAACCAGGAGACGTTGTACTGCTCAAGGCTAGCCGAGCTGTAGCTCTCGATCGTCTTATACCCCTGTTGCCATTAGTCTAGATCGACCGATTAGCCCAGTTGTTTTTGGTCATTTGTCGCGCCCGACCGACAGCAAGCGCTTTGCTCGGGACATCATTAGTTATGGTCGATCCGGCACCAACCGTAACGTTATCGCCGATACTGAGCGGTGCCACTAAAACACTGTTGGCACCGGTTTTGCTACCGTTTCCGATCACGGTTCGATGCTTATCGACGCCATCATAATTAGCGGTCACTGTACCCGCACCTATGTTCACATCACTCCCTAGCGTGGTATCGCCAATGTAGCTGAGGTGGTTTACCTTACTACCAGTTCCCAAGCTGCTTTTTTTTACTTCCACAAAGTTGCCGATGCGGCATCTGTCGCCCACCACGGCGGCGGGACGAAGATGGGCAAAAGGACCCACGCTAACGTCATCGCCGACTTTGGCTTCCCTTACGACCGATTGCACCACGTAAACGCGTTTACCCAACGTCACATTCTCTACCATGGTCCCAGGCCCCAGCCGACAGTTATCTCCCACTATGCAACTACCTCGGATATGTGTTTGAGGCTCGATCACAACATCACAACCGAAGCTGCAGGCTTCGCTTAACGTGCAACTGGTTGGATCTACGAAAGTAACACCTTCATTCATCCAATGGTTTCGCAATCGCTGTTGGAGTATATGCTCACACTGAGCAAGCTGCCGACGATTGTTAACCCCACTCACTTCATTAGGATCATCTGCCTCCAGATGCATGGCTCGGGCAAACATAGCCACGCTGTCTGTCAGATAAGACTCCCTTTGATTATTGTCGACACTGAGCTGCGGTAGTATCGCCGATAGAGCTTGCCAATTAAAACAGTAAATCCCCGCATTTGTAAGATTGTTGCTGAGCTGTTCTGCGTTACAGTCCTTGTGCTCTACGACACCATTTACGTGCCCTGATGCATCAGCGAACACGCGTCCGTAACCGGTTGGGTCCTGCAGCCGTGCCGTTAATAGAGTGACGTCAGCCTCACTTTTGCGATGCACTTGTACAAGCGCATCGATTGTTGCTGCGCGAAGAAGAGGCACATCACCATTCAATACCAGTAGCTCCCCGTCAAATCCCTCCATTGTTGGTAAGAGCTGTTGCACCGCATGTCCTGTGCCGTTTTGTGGTTCCTGCAAAATAAACTCTAATCCTTTAAAATGGTTAAGTTGTTTTTTTACTTGTTGCGCCTGATATCCAACAATGAGGAAGGAGCGCTCAGGCTGAAGATTCCTGACACTGTTCAAAACCCGCTCGACGAGGGTTGCCCCCGCCAAAGATTGCAAGACCTTAGGAAAAGCGCTTTTCATTCGGGTACCTTTTCCAGCGGCCAGAACGGCAACAGCGAGCATACAGACAACAGCGTGACGGGTAGAATCTACTGGGCTTGGTCTTTGTATTGGACATTAACTTCACATCGTAACAGCTGAAAGTTAAACAAAAGACTCAATTAGATTTGCTTCAATTTATCTTTTAAATATTAGGTTAACTCGTTAAATTAAAAGCGAACGGTTAACTATCTTGATAAGCGATAATCAATTGTTAACACATTAACATTGTGGTATAGTTTATACTTTGATAACTTATTTTTAACTAAAAAGTGACTAGCGTATCATTTCAAAAGTTAAATAAATTACTTTTAGAGATATATTTTTTAGTTTTAAACCATTTATTTTAATCTTCTAATATGATTATTAATAGAGTCTTAATAAGATATTAGCCTCTTATATTTTTAACTAGTTATCTCAATATTATTTACTAAGATTCAAGAAACAGATTATTCTAATATTTGTCACATATATTACTTCTATTAAAAACGTTTATCACTCTCAATGAATCAACTTGCATGCATAATTAAAAGGTCATCCTGGGATGGGATCGACAGGTCATATACATCCACCCCTACTAGTGAATACAGGGGTGGATGGGCCTGTAAATTTCTTGATAATTGTTGTCTATAATGCAGACCAATTTAAAAATTTTATAGAATATTTTATACATCATTTTGTTCAAAGAAAGTTTGAGTAATGTATTTTGTGTATTATTTTTGCATAAAATATATTAAAGGGTTAAAAATCATTACTCAGAGTGTACTAATACAACTAAATAACGCTCTACTTATAGTAGTTAAAATAGCGACAGATGTAAAAAACAAGACTTGCACTAATAAGATTAAAAAATAATTAAAATCTTTATTATTACTTGTAGTATCATAACATCGTTATTAGTATTTTGTAGTATCCATAAACAAATACTTTTTGAGGTCTCAAGTTTTAAGTAAGGAACTATATCATATCCACATTTTTCAATCATTTTTTATTGGAGATTAATTTTGTTTAATTCTTGACAAAAATATTTATTAACCAACTTAAATAAGTTTTAATGCCGATTAAAATCCAAATAGCGATGGGAAAAATCCAAGACCAGTATTTAAAAGATTCATTAAATTAAATATTTTTATTATTATAGATACTAATTATGCTTAAGTTGACAAAAATGTTGCAAAAGTACTAATCATTTAAAGTTTCTGTTAATTTATTATCTATGCCTAAAAGAAATGCATATTATTGTCATTTATTTTATAACTTTTATTTAATTATTCATCACCTTTACATTTTAAATTTACTTTTCTATCTTTATCGTTAGAAAAAGCTTTAGAATTTTGAAGATTTTTTATTATAAAAATTTTTAATAAAATTCTTGATTATCTTTGTTTAATATTGTTTATTTTTTTACATAGATAATTTTATTGTTTCTTTTTATTGACTATAGGTTCTCTAGTTTCTGGTCTAGATATATCTAGGTTTTTCTCTAAAAAACCCTTATAAGTCAAAAAAACGAGACCACTAATCACAGGTATTGCCGTGACACCACCTACTGCAATTTCGAAGCTAGTCAGAGCCATAGTATCTGGTGCAAGATATTAGAATCTAACATAGAAAACTCTATGTATATTTTTATGTATAAGATAAACACTGTATTTATTAAAATGCATTAATCTTAATTAAAGAAAAACAAGTTAATTGAAAATTCTTGTATAAAGATTGAAGCTACTGCAAAACAGAGTACAAAATTTATTGCTGTAAATTCAGATTTCATAATTATTCTTAAGTAATACAAGGGATATGATTATCAACTTTTGACTGTAAATAAAAATAGATATAAAATATTTAACTACAATTATTGTTTTTAACAAATAATCGAGAGCAAATGTATTACTTATCTAAAAACTTTAAAATTCTTGTATCCATACTAATTCTCTAATAGTAAGAACTGTAACACAGGAATAATCTTGTGTTACAGTTCTTACTATTAGAGAATTAGTATGTACGAAATCGTTTAACTGTAATGAAAATTTAAATCTTTAGCAATAAGTGCTTAGCATTCTTAATAGTTTACATTATAGTAAAACTTAAATGCTTTAATAAATCTTTTAAGTTACCTTAGTACTATCCATTGACTCAAAAGCTTGTGAAACAGTGTTGAAATTAAATCCCATGCTACGTAATGCATGCCAAAAATGACCCTGTAAAAAGAAAAATGCTAGATAAAAATGTGTATTAGCTAGCCAGGCTCTAGCTGTGTAATTACTATTTAGAACAGAGACAGTATCACTAAAATAGGGAGAAAATGCAAAATTCAGTTTTAGAACTTCACCGTAAAATTCTACAGGATAAATTGTAGTATTTTGTGCACACCAAATACTTGTAACAAACCCCATTAAAGCAATCCCTGCCAATGAATACGAAAGAATAGCTTCGCCGGAATAAATCAAGATTTTCTTGAATACTCCAAATGGACTTGAGATAATATGCCAAACACCTCCAATGGTGAGAATGAATGCTAGTACCGCATGTCCTCCCATTATATCTTCTAGGCTATTAATTGAAAGAAAATTAGTTTGGTAGCTCCAAACCATTCCTAAATTAATATTGGGTTCAACTATGCGAACGGCTCCAATTGCAGTATCATAGATTCCATGATGAAGTGCCCATTCAACAAACGCAATAACGCCTAACCCAAGGAAGATAAGATGATGACCAAGGATGAATGTGAGTTTTTTAGGATCATCCCACTCAAAATGAAATTTTACTGCTCGACCTTCGGCTTTAGACAAATCTTTGGGTGCTCTTAATGTATGCCAAATTCCAGCAGCTCCTAAAACAGCTGAAGAGACTAAATGAAATGCTGCAATAGCAATGTATGGTTCTGTATTTACAATTGTTGCATTCGAATCTAGACCTAAACCTAGTGAAGCCAAGTGAGGTAGAAGAATTAATCCTTGTTCACCCATTGGCAGAACACTATCGTAGCGAGCTAACTCAAATAAGGTAAATGCACCGGCCCAAAACATTATGAGACCTGCGTGAGCTGTATGGGCAGCAATAAATAACCCAGACCGTTTAGCAACTCCTGAATTTCCTGCCCACCAGTCATAGCTGACTGATGGGTTTCCGTAAGATTGCATACAAACAAATTGTTGTGCCTACTGAGGCTACGAATTAGTTGGTCAATCGCATCAAAGCTGTTAACACTACTTTTCCTACATGAATCATCAGTTCTACATTTCATCTCAATTGATACATTTTCTGGTGTCTCGTTGTACTAATCTCCTGATTAACGTTTATCCATTTACTTATTTGCAGCTTTAGTTACAACTAAGTAGTACATATTTTACTTGGATTATTTGTTGACTTTATTCTTTTTTAGTTACTTACTTACCGTTGAAATCAACTCTATATTTCTATTATACATATATCTTCTAATTTTTATTTGATAGGAATTATTGGTTATTTTCATCTTATCTTTAAGATATCTGAGATTTTTGTGATATTAGTTATTCTAAGTATTAACTACTATTTTTTATTTTTGGCTAAAAATTTTTTAGAGTTATTTAGCTATTAATCTGTCTTAATTTTTAATAGCTTATTCAAATTTACGTAAAATTTGTTTTTACTTTAACATTATAAAGCATAAGTTGTTTTGTGACGATTTTAAATAACTCTAAAAAATTTTTATATTCAGATCCATTAATTGTAAACCTCTAACTTTTTAATGGTAAATTATTTATAAAATTCACTCACTGATCATAGCTAATTTACTTTTATAACGCATACTTTAAATATTTATTCTTGATTGATGTCTCTTATGATATCGTGATTTCACTGTTATGCATAAATGAAGTTATTTCTAGGGCAAGCAAATCCTTTGCTTGATTGTCGGTAGTTATCGCCGTTTAGATCTCTCCATCCTATAGAGTAATGGCGTTTGGCATGGCCCTTACTTCATTTAAATTACCTTGCACTGCGTCTAGATAAACTGTAAATAGTCAATCCTCTATCATCGGTTGAGCTAAGGTGGCTAAAATTCTTCAAGCCAGAATTTGAAGAGACCGTATGGGAAGAAAAATTTCATACATATAAACCACATAACACTAAGGATTATTCTTTGGCTTTAGCGGACCTTGCTTCAAATTCGAAAGCTTTGACTCCTTGGTGCTAGCTATAGCCTTCATGGTCTTTGGATTATATTAGTTTGCATCATAAGTGCGAAATCAGATGATTTTTTTAAAGTCGAATTGTCGAGAAGCAATTACCAGAGAATAACTGTACTGATTCCAATTTCTCTTAGTCAAGCCAGGTGTTCAGATTGACCGAGAAATCCCTTTGGTGGCATTCCGCTGTGCCCAAGGCCAACCCAGTAAGCCAATAGCAGTGATCCACCGGCTTTCGTAAAAGATGCTTTTAGACAGCAGAGCGAAGCTTCTATTCTTTGTTTTAAAGTTACAAAGGTAGGGTATAACGTAGATTGCTCTTACTTTACCCTTTATCATTCAGCAGTGTAATCGATCGAAGTCGTCCCAAAAGGTAGGATAGGATATAGCGGTGATCCCGCTTCGGTTAAGTGTTGACTCACCATTGGCCAAGGCAGCGGCTACAGCTAGGCTCATCGCTACGCGGTGATCGCTTTCACTATCAAGCAAGGCTCCGCTCAACGGTCGCCCTCCGTAGATGGTCATACCATCTTCTCTCTCTTCGATGTTAGCCCCCATTGCTCTCAGTTGGCGGGTCATCACGGCCAATCGGTCGGTTTCTTTAACCCGCAGCTCAGCGGCTCCACGTATATGGCTCTCTCCATCACAAAAACAAGCTGCGACGCTTAAGATTGGCACTTCGTCTACAAGGCGAGGCATAATCTCTCCGCCAAAATCGAAAGGTTGGAGTGATCCCGCCTGCACGTGCAGATCGCCCATGGGTTCTCCAGTCACATTACGGAGATTTAGCACGTCGATCTTGGCGCCCATTTGATCCAAGATGTCGAGAATTCCAGTTCTGGTAGGGTTTAGGCCAACGTTCTCAATGGTGAGATCTGATCCGGGTGCGAGAGCTCCGGCCACCAGCCAGAAGGCTGCAGAACTAATGTCTCCTGGCACCACTACATTCTGGCCACGCAATATCGTCCCTGGATGCACGCTGATATGACGACTCATTTCTTCGCCCACCTGTAGATGTAGATCGGCGCCGAAAGCCCTTAACATGCGCTCGCTGTGGTCACGGGACTGTGATGGTTCAATAACGGTGGTTACGTCATTAGCTGTAAGCGCTGCGAGCAAGATTGCTGATTTTACCTGTGCGCTTGCGACAGGCGTCCTGACAACAGTTCCGTGTAGTGTTCTTCCCTGCACAGCGAGGGGGGCCATATTGCCATGGTCGCGACCTCGAACATCGGCCCCCATTAATGACAAAGGCTGACCAACCCTACGCATCGGACGATGGCGAAGGGAGGTATCACCATCCAAAACAAAATGCCGCCTCTCGCGACCTGCCAGTAACCCCAGCATTAGTCTCATCGTAGTGCCAGAGTTACCACAATCAAGAATTTGCTTCGGTTCTTGCAGCCCATCGAGACCCACTCCTTCAACTGTGACGATTTGCCCGGTTTCAATTGGACTAACCTTGACCCCCATCGCTCTCAGGGAGACAGCAGTACTGATAGGGTCCGCCGCCGGTAACAGTCCTTCAATCGTGGTTGTTCCTTCAGAGATGGCACCGAACATAAGAGATCGGTGTGAAATCGACTTGTCACCAGGAACTTTGATGTGTCCTTGGAATGAGCCTCCAGCTTTGAGATTTCGGGACGGGATCGAGTTGCCGGTCGCACTCAAGACTTGAATATCGGTTTTCCAAAATTTTAATTTAGTTGTTCACTCTTCATGCCTTGCATAAGCCGATCCAGGGCATAGCCGAATAAACTGGGGTCCGGTTTTCTATTGTCGAGATCATCTAATCCCAACTCAGACCAGCGATCAATAACATTTTGTTCTAGCTCTGCAGGACGACTAAGAGGTTCACCCCATTTATGGTTTCTTTCAGGTCCTATTTTCGTAGTGGCATCAATGGCAAGCCGACCGCCAAGGCCAAGTTGCTCGCTTGCGAAATCGAGGCTATCTAGCGGGGTATTCTCAAGTATAAATAGATCTCGCTGGGGATCCACCTGGGCCGCAAGAGCCCACACCACCTGGCGAGGATCACGCACATTGATCTGTCTGTCTACCACTACCACAAACTTTGTATATGTAAACTGGGGTAAAGCACTCCAAAAGGCCATCGCTGCACGCCTGGCCTGACCTGGGTATGCTTTATCGATAGAAATCACTGCCAGCTTATAACTGAGTGCCTCCATCGGTAGAAAAAAATCGGTGATTTCAGGAATCTGCTGCCGCAAAATCGGTGTGTAGATCCTGTTCAGTGCTATGGCAAGCATCGCTTCTTCTTTGGGTGGTCGGCCACTGAAAGTGGTAAGGAAAATAGGTTTGCGACGCTGTGTCATACAGTGGAACCTTATTAGAGGCGAGTTTTCTATGCCGCCGTAAAAGCCCATATGATCTCCGAAAGGACCATCCGGCAAAACTTCTCCTGGGGTAATAGTCCCTTCAAGCACAACCTCGCTATGACTGGGGACTTGCAAATTGATGGTTTTGCAAGGAGTTAATCGCACCCCCTCACCTGCATAGATTCCAGCGAAGAGCCACTCGCTCAGTTGCACAGGAATTGGAGTGGCAGCGGCCATTACCAGCAGAGGGTGAACCCCGATTGCGACGGCAACCTCTAAATTTTTTCCTAATGCTGCGGCTTTGCGGAGATGACGCGCTCCTCCTCGCACGCTTAGCCAGTGCACAGTCATCGTGTTAGACGACTGCTTCTGCAAGCGATAGACGCCAACGTTGGGAACGCTGGTTTCGGGATCCTTGGTAATGACCAAGCCCAGTGTGATTATTCCACCGGCATCGCTGGGCCAAGGGCGAATTAACGGAATTAAATCAAGATTGACCTGATCATCATAAAATATTTGCTGACGACAGGGTGGTACGAGATCTCTATCGGGTTTGGCTTTGATTAAATCCCAGAAAACTCGGGCAAGTTGCTTGGTCTCGCTCAGATCTTTTGGTGGCCGTGGCTGTTGCAGCAGAGCAAGACGTGAGCCTAATTGTTCGAGTTGTTCCGCGTGCTCTAGGCCCATGCTCCACACCACCCGTTCAACAGTACCGAGCGTGTTTACAGCTACCGGCATTGAAGAACCGATAACATTTTCACAAAGTAGCGCTGGTCCCCCTTGGGCTAAAACCCTATCAGCGATTGCTGCCAGTTCTAAGTCAGGATCAACTGGTGCCGTAATTCGTTTCAGCTGGCCACGCTCCGACAACAACTTAAGAAATGCCCTTAAATCACGCGTCGCTGGATTGGACTGGAATAGGACCATGGAAAATTAGATGCGGCGCAGTCGATCTCGATACTGTGTCGCACGTTGACCAACAACGTCACCATGCAGATCTTTTATTTCCACACGCCTGCTGAGATGCCGCAGAGTCTACACCCCAGCGCAGCTGCGGTGATCGATGTTCTGCGCGCTACTACCACCATTGCCTGGGCCCTGCACAACGGTGCTGAGGCCGTGCAGGCATTTGCCGACTTGAACGATCTCCATACTGCTGCTGCTGCCTGGCCCAAATCCTCGCGTTTACTCATTGGAGAGAGGGGTGGTGAAAAATTAGAGGGGTTTGATCTGGGTAATTCGCCAGTGGCTGTTGTTCCTCAGATCGTCGCTGGGAAAAGGTTGTTCATGAGTACCACAAACGGGACTCGTGCATTGAATCGCGTTCGCGACGTACCGTTACTGCTCACGTCATCATTGCCAAACCGTGAGGCAGTAGTCCAGCGTTTGCACCAGCACAAACCAGAAACCCTCGCTATTGTTGGCAGCGGCTGGGAAGGTTCTTATTCCCTTGAAGATTCATTGGCGGCGGGAGCTTTGGTTTACCGACTTGTAGAGCTCGACTCAACTTTAAACGTCTTAACAAACGATGAGGCCAAGGCTGCTTTAGCTCTTTGGCAGCAATGGATGCATGATCCTGAATCTTGTCTTCGCGCTGCTACACATGGGCAACGCCTTATTCGCCTCGGAAATCACGATGCCGACTTTCGCTGCTGCGCCAATATTGACCGGTTGAGCACGGTTCCTACACAGGGTGAACCTGGTGTGCTCAAGTCTGCATAGCCGCTCGTAAAGTCCCGAAAACAACCGCTGCCTAAATCACGTGAAGGACTTTCTGGCCGCCGCTATCCAGCTCACGAGTGGCCAGGAACCGGAGTTAAATTTCAACGCTGCTGAAGAACAGATTGATTTGGCGGCGCGGCGCGGCGCTGAATTAATCGGTTTACCAGAGAACTTCGCCTTCATGGGTGACGACTCCGGTCGCCTGAAGCTTGCTCCAACACTGTCTCAACAGTGCAGTCGTTTTTTGGTGACGATGGCTAGGCGTTATCAAGTAGCTCTGCTGGGTGGTGGATTCCCCGCCTCCATTGAAGGAGGCACTCAAGCACTTAACCGCTCTGAGTTAGTGGATCGTGACGGTCAGTTACTAGCTCAGTATGACAAGATCCATCTTTTTGACGTTGATCTTCCCGACGGCAACACCTACCGGGAATCGGCAACGATTCGGCCTGGTCAAAATTTGCCACCGGTGGTAGAGATCCCTGGATTGTGTCGGGTGGGACTATCTATCTGCTACGACGTGCGCTTTCCCGAGCTATATCGCCACCTCGTTGCATCTGGGGCTGACCTATTAATGATTCCCGCCGCATTCACAGCATTTACGGGTAAAGACCATTGGGATGTATTACTCAAGGCTCGAGCGATTGAAAACACGGCTTATGTGCTTGCTCCAGCTCAAACTGGGGTTCATTACGGACGTCGACAGACCCACGGCCACGCAATGGTCATCGATCCTTGGGGAATAGTTTTGGCAGATGCGGGCGTTCAGGCCGGCGCTGCTATTGCCCCGGTTAATACAGACCATCTTGGCCGCGTGCGAAACCAAATGCCAAGCCTACTTCACCGCAAGCCCGCTCTTTTCTGAGCGTGATACTTGCAGCGTCCTCTTACCGGATCTCCTGGCTTCTGATTGCCACGCTGCAGGTTCTGGGTCTTTTGCCTGCCATACCAGCCCAAATAGAGAGTGCATTATCTGCTTGGGTTCTGACCGACCAAGGCGTGCTGCAACTTCGTACCAGTCGCAATGCCCAGCTTCAAGCATTTTTTCAGGTTGCTGATGCAAACCGCGGAATTCGAGTATGGATCGACTTTCCTGGCGAATTGAAATTTCCCCGTCGTCTAGTCGGTCGAGGCGCTGTCAAGGAGATTCGAATCGGGCAGCCTCGTGCCGGCATCACTCGGCTAGTGGTTGAGTTCCGATCTGACGTAGAATTAAATCCCGAGAATTTGCGGTTACGAGGCACTGCGCCAGATCGGTGGGAAATGGCGTTCATCGGACTGCCAACTCGTGGTCTCAATGAGGTAGGCGAAGGAGATCTGACGGGTGGCGCAATTGCTTGGCAGGCTCCCAATAGATTTAAGCCATCCTCAACGCCTGCTGACCCCTCTGGTCTTCCGACGATTCCCAACAATCGGTACCGCGTAGTGATAGATCCAGGCCACGGTGGCCCTGATCCTGGGGCCGTTGGCATCGGAGGATTGCGTGAAACTGATGTTGTGCTCGATGTGTCTTTACAGGTCGCGGCTCTGCTGCGTGCTCGCGGTGTTGATGTGAGGCTAACACGAACTAGTGAGATCGATGTGGATTTGCCACCCCGAGTCTCCTTCGCCAACCGATCAGGAGCAACTGCATTTGTCAGTATACATGCCAATGCTTTAAGTATGCACAGACCAGACGTGAATGGAATTGAGACTTTCTTCTACTCTGATTCTCGATCCGAGCGTTTGGCGTCTTACATACAACAACAAATATTGAATGTATCACCTGGCACTCCGAACCGCGGCGTACGCCGTGGCCGGTTCTTTGTGATTCGGCGAACGACTATGCCTTCAGTGTTAGTTGAAATAGGTTTCGTAACTGGTGCGATCGACGCGCCGCGTCTTGCGCAGGTTGGTCACCGTCGCCGTCTTGCATTAGCTTTGGCGGCTGGCATCCTCAATTACCTCAAGCGGGAGGTGCAATGACACCGCTGCTGGGTTTGTTCGATAGTGGTATCGGTGGACTTACTGTGCTTCGCCAAGTATTAGAGCGTCATGGTGCGGTGCGTTGTATCTATTTGGGGGATACGGCCCGGGTTCCGTACGGTAATAAAGCTCCCTCCGAGATCCGGCTGATCGCTGCAGAGGTGGTGTCCTGGTTGCGGAATCAGCAAGTTTCCACGATGGTAATGGCTTGCAACACCACAAACGCTTTGGCACGTGATGTGGCGGAAGGTCAAGCAGGGGGTCCGGTCATTGGGTTGATTGCTGCTGCTGCTGCCATGGTTAAAACCAATCGTGTTGGCGTTCTGTCTACTAGCGCTACCGTCGCGTCTGAAGCCTATCGCTCCAGCATTGAAGCTTTGCACCCTGGAACTATCGTTATTGAACAAGCGTGCCCCGACTTCGTGCCACTGATTGAGTCGGGTGATCTTGACAGCGACTATCTACGCCGGGTAGCACAAAAATATTTAGAGCCTCTCTTGCGAGCCTCTGTCGAGTCAATCGTGTTGGGCTGTACCCATTACCCGCTTTTGATTCCCTTGTTACGCCAATTGTTGCCTACCTCAGTCCAGCTAATTGACCCTGCAGTCGGTGTTGCGCGTCAGCTGGATGCTGTTCTTGGAACTCCAAAGGTTTCGCACGGGGAGCAACTTCATCTGGAGGATTGCTGTTTCTGCGTCACGGCTGATCCCGAAGGTTTTGCAACGCGAGCAACCCGTTGGCTTGGGGAACGTCCTTTCGTAAAGCTGGAGGTGCTGCAATCCTGCGGTTATGGCCACTAGGATCGCGGCGCCGAAGGGTTTCATGACCACCGTCACCGAGCTGCTGCAACCGGTTGAGACCGATCTCGAGACTTTGCTCAGCGATCTGCGCAAACTGATTGGTGCAGGTCACCCAATTCTTCAGGCTGCTGCAGAGCACTTATTCAGCGCGGGTGGCAAACGTTTGCGTCCCGGCATTGTTTTGCTGATCTCCAAGGCACTAGCTAGCGACGGAGAACTCACTCCTCGTCATCGACGCTTAGCAGAGATCACAGAGATGATTCATACAGCTTCCTTGGTTCACGACGATGTCGTGGATGAAGCCTCTACCCGACGTGGAGTGGATACCGTTCACAGTCGCTTCGATGCGAGAGTAGCCGTTCTCGCTGGGGATTTCCTCTTTGCGCAGGCCAGCTGGCATTTAGCCAACCTTGACGACCTCGATGTTGTCAAATTACTTAGTCGCGTAATCATGGATCTTGCTGATGGCGAAGTGAAGCAGGGCCTCTATCGCTTCGATACATCACAAAGCTTTGATACCTACTTAGAAAAAAGTTATTGCAAAACAGCTTCATTGATCGCTAACAGTTCGAGGGCAGTAGGCGTTCTAAGTGGATGTAGTCCACAAAAGCTTGGTTTGCTCTACCGATTTGGTCGTCAACTTGGTTTAGCGTTTCAAGTAGTAGACGACATTCTGGATTTTACCGGCAACGATCAGCAACTCGGCAAACCTGCCGCTAGTGATCTAGCTACTGGTTACCTAACGGCGCCTACGTTCTACGCTTTGGAGGAAAACCCTTCTCTGAGTTGTTTAATTGATCGTGAGTTCAGTGAAAGTGGAGATTTGGAGTGTGCACTAGACATAGTGCGCTCATCTCAAGCCATCCCTCGGACCCGAGATTTGGCAGAACAATTTGCCGACGAGTCACGCAAATCGATCGAGTGGATGGAAGATTCTCTTTGCAAAAGGGCTCTGTTAGAACTTCCAGATTTTGTACTCAGCCGCTTATACTGAGGAGCTGGTTGAGAACGATTTTTAAACTTTGAACGCGGCAAGGATTATTAGATAAGGGTAGGCGATTTTTGTTTCTCTCCGGCGATAACACCCACACCCGGCATCCTGCTGCAAGGGCCGAAGCCGTTCCAGCTGCCGAATCTTCGAGAGCCCAACAATTGGATGGCTCAACTTTCAATCGCTGCGCTGCAAGCAAGTAGGGCGATGGATCGGGTTTACCCGCCATTAGGTTCGGATCATCACCGTAGATCCGCTCCTGAATGAATTCAATCCATGGGTGATGGGCCGTTTTGAAATTCACTGCCTCACGGCTACTGCTAGTAACCAGAGCAGTCTTGATGTTGTGATCACAGCAGTGTCTAACTAAATCTTCGGCCATGGGCATGGCCGAAGCCTCGGGTAGCAGAACCCGAACAATCGGTTGTTGCACCGCCAGAAGAGCATCGATTCCTACAGGGGTGGGAAGCCAAGAGTCCACCTGACCAGCACAATCGATGCGACGTCGGCCCTTGAGCTTTAATAGTTGCGCTTCATTCAGCTCTGTTCCGAAATGAGCGGCAGCCTTACTCCAGCCAGTGCTGTGAATAGACTCGGTATCGAGCAGAAGCCCATCTAAATCAAACAGGCAAGCAGTCGGGAGTTGCGTCATCCCTACATGGGTAGTGCAGATTTTCTAGTCAAGCGTTTCATCTGCGTTCGGTAGATTGATAAGCAACTAGGAGAAGACTGGACTTGCTGCTTACTCTGAAGTCATGAGCGCTTCGTTTAGCCTCCAGCGATAGACACCAGCATATCTATTGAGAGCACGCTTCAGAAGCAGCGTTTGTTCGAACCATCGGCCAGTTTCTCCGCCAATGCACGCATCGGTAGCCTCGAAGCCTATCTGAGTATGGCTGAAGCGGCTAAATCAGATCCTGATAGCTTTTGGGGAGAGGTGGCGCGTAATGAACTGCACTGGTTTGAGCCATTCCATAGTGTTCTCGATTGGAGTGACGCTCCACTTGTACGCTGGTCGGCCCGATTGCTTGCCCTGATGAGATCCGCTTTAGTGATGCGTTACCTAAGACTCACAGTGGAAAAATCATGCGGTGGGTTCTTCGTGCTACGGCGGCCGGTGCAGAAATGACGGGAGATATCAGCACACTCGAGGATCAATCTGTTATTGATCGTCTTCGGGTCTAAAGCAATCCTGTTCAACTAGCCCACTGGCAAATAATTTGGGTGAGTCGATTTATGATCGAAACACGCTTTGGGTCGTCCGCCCAGGCTCCCAACAAATTCCGTCGTAATCCAGCGCTTGCTGGAGTGAGGTGATCACCCGGTAACCGCAGGAATTCGGTACTATCCCTGGCGCGTTGCCTCAGTGCTTGGAGTAGGTCATCGCTCTGATCAAGCTCATCGCGACCAAAACTCACTACAAGATTTCGCTCCTGTACATAGGAGCGAGCGATGAGTCGCAGTGTCTCTTGTGGGCCAGGACTGAATTCGGTTTTGATCCCCAATCTCGGAGCAATTTCTTTCAGGAGGGGGATCGACTGATCTGCTTGGAAGTTGTTGAAGCTGAGGGCCACCAGCCCGTGATCGCCACGGCCCCCGTCCGGGGCGAGGAGGTGAAGCTTACACCCCAGGCTATGACCTAATCGCAGCGGAGAGAGAAGTGTTCCACTGCGGTCCTCCAACTGACGTCGAGACTGGCGGAAGGCCATCCAAGCATCACGGGCCTGACCTTGATGGTCTAAGCCAGGAATATAAGTCCAAGCGTGAATAGCAAGGTCCGCCTCACAAAGGTTCTCTAGTAGCCTCTTGTAGCTTACCTGCGGAGTGGCCGCGAGATAAGTGCCGCCAATAAACTCCACTAAACCCTTAGGCCAACTTGGTCTAAGTTGCCAAATACTGCCACGCTGACGCCAACCTTGCATTGTTCAGAGCTGTAGGGCCTTGAGAACACGCTCGGCCTCGCGAACGTGGGCAGGACCATCTAATAAGTTACTGAAAATGTGGCGAATCACTAATGTTGGATCAACTACGTACGTAACACGCCCTGGCAGCAAAAAACCAAGTCCCTTGGCTACCCCCATTTGCCGACGCAAACTGTTGTTGCGATCGCAAAGCAGTGGAAACGGCACCTTATGGCGATCAGCAAAGCGACGATGACTAATCGCGTCGTCGCCACTCACCCCCCAAATCTTAGCATTAAGCCCTTTAAACACGTCTTTATTGTCCCTGAAGCTACAGACTTCGGCGGTGCAGCCTGGAGTTTCGTCTTTGGGATAAAAGAACAGCACAAGCCAATGACCTTGTAATGAAGACGTTGACTGTTGGTTTCCGTTTTGGTCTCCAAGACTGAAGTTTGGTAGATGATCGCCGATTCCAAACCTCATTGTTATTTATGCATTGAAAACTGACCATAGATGGCTTTCGTCTTGTACTGGGCGTGAAAATCAACGTCTGGACTGCCTTTTTGTGATGGCTGATCAGCTCGACCTACTAGGTGGATTACACGGTACGACAACGTTACTAGAACAGTGTCATGTTGAGACTTGGCAGCAACCTCCCTCCTCGCGGGCAGAAGCACCTTCCACGCTGCTAATCATAGATACGGAAACCACTGGTTTAGATCCCGAAAGCCATGCTTGTCTGGAGGTGGGTGCAATTTTATTTGATGTTGGTTCCCGAGTTGTTCTGGCCCAACAATCGTTTTTACTGCCGGTTCAGACCAACGCAGCAGAACAGATCAATCGCATTCCAGCTGCGGTGACCCGGCGACCTCAACCTTGGAAGAAGGCACTCACTTGGTTTCAAAGCCTCTTGGATGCCGCTGATGTCTTAGTGGCGCATAACGCCGCTTTCGACCGTCAATGGTTTGGTAGAGGGAGGTTACCGCTGACGACACAACCCTGGTTGTGTTCAATGGAAGACATAAGCTGGCCGGCCGACCGGCAGCTTCGCCCTCGGCCTTCGGTACGTGATCTCGCGTTGGCCTATGGCGTGCCGGTTTGGGCCACTCATCGAGCTTTAACCGACTGTATTTACCTGGCGGAAGTATTTGCTCGTTGTGATGATCTAGAACAAGCATTATTGCAAGGACTTGAGCCGCGTCAGTTAATGCGGGCTCATGTGCCATATGGCCAACGCCACCTCGCCCGTGAAGCAGGCTTTCGCTGGAACGATCCCATTAAGGGGGCTTGGACTCGCCGTCTCAGTAATCGGGAAAGACAGAACCTCTCTTTTGCTGTTGTTCCTGTCGAGATGGAGAACGGAGAAAGCAAAATCTGATACTGCGCATTTGCTTCATCACTCTGAAGTGACTGGGTTGTTTTGCAGCGAGTGAATCCAGCGCGAGCAGTCTGAATTGATGACCTGCTTTTTGCACCACCAGCAACGACCGCTTCGTTCACGACTACGCCACTGGCAACAGGTGCGGACGTGGGCACGACTAATTCGTGAAGCAGAAGCGCTTTGGCACGTGGATGTTCGTGCATTGCGACGTATTGGAGCCATAGAGCTGTCGCAGCTACTTGAGGAGGTTCCACCAATACATCGTCAGCGTGTGAACCGCTGGTTGCATTGCTATTGCGCATCCACGCGGTTCACACCTGTTCCTACGGAAAAACCACCTGACTCCTAATCAGTCAGTCGCAACCAACTCTCAAACCGTCAAGGACAGTGTTCTTCACTGTGTTTGATTACAGGTGTAACTCTATTCACTATCCTAGATGCCATGGTTGTTGCCCATAGGGTTCTTATTCACGCATCACTGGTTGCCTGTTGTTTAGGTCCTTTAGCTTGCAGCAATGAGCAAGCATCACGACGATTGAATGGAGCTGGTGCAACGTTTCCAGCAAAGTTTTATCAAAGTTTGTTTGCTGACTTAGTCCAATCCGGAGGCTTGCAGGTTAACTACCAAGCGGTGGGTTCTGGATCAGGACGCAGGGCATTTATAGATCAAACCGTTGATTTCGCTGCCTCGGATGATCCGATGAAAGCGATTGATCGAGACAGTGTAGACCGTGGGGTTGTTCAGATTCCAATGGTGGGGGGAACAATCGCGATCGCCTATAACAAACCGGATTGTAATCTCAAACTCACTCAAAAGCAGGTTGTACAAATAGCAATGGGCAGAATTAAGAATTGGCAAAACTTAGGCTGTAATCCTGGAATCCTGACCTGGGTGCACCGTTCCGATGGGTCTGGTACTACCAAAGCTTTTACCGACTCAATGCAAGTTTTTTCCGCAGAATGGACCCTGGGTAGTGGAAAATCTGTTAAATGGTCTACGGGCGTGGGCGCAAAAGGAAATGCTGGCGTAGCCGGGGTGATCGAAAACCTTGAGGGCGCTATTGGTTACGTAAATCAGTCTTTCATTAAAGGACGCCTGGTAGCTGCTGCAGTGCAGAACAAATCAGGTGAGTTTGTTAAGCCGTCTACGGAGTCTGGATCAATCACACTGAATACTATTCAGCTCGATCAGAATCTGGCTGGCAAAAATCCCAATCCAGTGGCAAAGGGAGCGTATCCCATCGCCACCTTAACCTGGGTATTGGCTTACCAAACGGGTAACGGAGATAAAAAAGCGGAGATTCAGGATCTTTTGACTTATATGTTGTCTAAAAGTTCTCAAAAGAAAGCTGCTTCCCTCGGCTTTGTCCCCTTAAAAGGAGAAATTCTCAAAAAATCCCAAGCTGCCGTGAGAAAGATTGTCAGCTAGCCATGATAGTTAGACAGATCGATGTGTTTTCTAGAAAGGCGGGGTTATTTGCTTATTTACAGTCATGAGAAACCAGGAAAGCTCGTCCGCAAGAGCGAATAAGCTCGATATTCAAGTGTCAATCAACAAAAAAATCGGAGCGGCGGGATTTGAACCCGCGACCCCTACTACCCCAAAGTAGTGCGCTACCAAGCTGCGCCACGCCCCGTCCGATCCAAGCTACTATAGTGCACTACAGCGGCTGAGTCGTCTTAACAGCCGAGCAGTGAGACGCGCACGCGTGTCCATAGCATAGTGGAGAAAACGCAACTCCTGAGCCAATATGCGCATTTCAAATAAGCTCATGGAAGCCAAACGAAGTTCGGGTAAGGCTTGCCATGCACGTGCATGCATCGGCAGGGTGTCAATTCCCTTGATTTGTCCAAAATTAAGAGTTCCGTCAGCCAGCCACTCTGGAATTAATACGATAAGAACAGCAATTAGACCATAAAGCTCCACTAGACCACGCGGCAGAGGATGAAGGCGGCGTTGTTTAGAGGGCTTAGGTTGCTGCTGCCGCGCACTCACGGGAATCTTCGAGGCGCTCTAACCATTCTACTGTGGCATTGAGGTTTCAGATCTGCCTTACGATCACGTTTAAGCTGCTAGGAAGGCAAGTGGCTGATCGGATTTATCCCGCCAAAGTAGACCAGGCTCACGATCTTGTCCAGATCGTAGATTAAAAATCACCAAAGAAATGATTAAAAAAATTGTGAGAACAATGGCCATAAGTACCTGACGGTCAGACAGGCTATTAGACATGGCCTTTAATTCAGGCGAATCGGGCTATTGTCGCCACGGAGGACGCAGTGCTTAACGTTCCAATCGTAGTGTCTCCAAACCTTTTTCGGCATCTTATAGTCTGCACCAGGAAAGTCTTCGAGCAATACTCGTGTTGGCATGGCCGAGCAGTAAGGGCGACTATTAGGTTTGGCGAGATATTGCTGGTGGTAGTCCTCCGCGAGGAAGAATAGCTGACTCATACGGATCTCGGTGGTGATTAGGCCAAACCCCTGAAGCTCGAGTTCGTTCTGGTAAGCATCTCGGCTGGCATTGGCCAGAAGAAATTGGCGCTCACTTGAGGTGTAGATAGCAGAACGATATTGGCTACCGGTGTCGTTGCCTTGGCGGTTGCCCTGGGTTGGATCATGACATTCCCAAAATAGCTTTAGCAGATCACTGAAATCGATTATGGAAGAGTCCCAGACCACACGGACGACTTCAGTGTGTCCAGTGCGCCCGGAACACACTTGGTTATATGAAGGATTGTCAACATCTCCTCCGGCATAACCCACTGCTGTGGTGACGACACCGGGTAACCGCCAAAAACCTTTTTCAGCTCCCCAAAAACAGCCGCAGGCAAAAACTGCCTCCTCTTGGTCATCTATCAAGAGTGCCTGCAGGGGCGTCCCCAGTACTGCATGATTTGCAGCGATGGGATGTTTAACACTGTTGCGAGGTGACATCCAAGAAGGAAACATGATGAGCAGATCGTGTAGTTGAGCCTAAATAGCTGAATCATTCTTAGTGACTGGCTCTAACTGAATGTGGTTTAACAGGGTGGTGACAAAAGCGAATAGGAGGAAAGGAAGGCTGAGCACGAGGATTAAGCCGACACCAACTAAAGCAAAAAGTGGGCGTGACGATCCCATCAACGCCAATCCTGCAGCGAGGCTGACAAAAATCACTACCATCCACGCCAGTACCTGGCCATAGACATCTCCAAATGAAAGCGTGCAGCGCATTACAAGAGGGGATTCACTGGTCATAACATCGGGTTTCGCTATTTCAGCTAAGCCAGAAACAACGTATCTTTCCGCAGGGCGCTCTAACTCTTCAGGTTCAGATGGCCATTGCATCGATTTCTTGAGCGGCCTGTTGCCGTTCCCATAGACGGCGATAGGCTCCGGGTGTCTGAATCAGCTGGTCATGGTGGCCTTTTTGAACGATTTGACCGTTCTCCATGACGAAAATCCGATCGCAGGCAGCTGCTGCCGACAGTTGATGGCTGATCATCACGATTGTTCGTCTATCCTGAGTGCGGATGGAACCGAGGATGGCTGCAGCGGTCTTATTGTCAACGCTGGCCAAAGCATCGTCCAGCACTAACACCGGAGCGGTAACCAAAAGAGCACGTCCCAGAGCTGCACGCTGGCGTTGCCCACCACTTAGCGTGATGCCACGCTCCCCCACGACCGTATCATAGCCATTGGAAAAGCCTTTAACATCGTTAGCCAAGTGAGCTTGCTCAGCGGCAGTTTCCACCTGGCTCCTGTCAGCTCCCGGTTCCCCATAACGTATATTGTCCGCAAGGGTGTTAGTGAACAGAAAGCCTTCTTGAGGAACGATCGCAACCTCATGCCGCAAGTCCTGCAGAGCTAAATTAGTGATGTCAGTGCCATCAAGGAAGAGCTGACCTTGGCCCACGGGGACCATGCGGCCAAAAGCCCGGGCCAGCGTTGTCTTCCCACACCCTACAGCACCCACTACGGCTACCAACTCGCCGGCTTCGATGCTGAAATTCAACCCGTTTAAAGCATTACGCTCCGCGCCGTTGTAGCGAACTTCAAGGCCGCGGGCCTCAAGTTTGCCGCGTGGCCGACTGTTATTTACGGTGATGGGTGTAGTAATTACCTTGTCTTGAATGGAGGGTTCACGCTGGAGCAATTCTTCAACTCTTTCCAGGCTCACTTGTCCTGTTTGAAAGGTATTCATTGTGAATCCCAGTAGTGCGGTTGGAAAAATCAGTTGCTCTACATAGATAATCAGGGCTACTAGACTCCCTATGGTCAAGGTTTGTGACCCGAGTTGGCCGCTTCCAATGGCAAGAAGCAACAATAGCGAAATCGAAGAAATTCCTTCCAAAAGAGGAAACAGCGTGCTACGGGTACGAGCTAGGCGAATGGCGCTATCTCGGTAGCGTCGATTGCGACCCGAAAACGCATCTTGTTCTGAATCCTCTTGCCCATAGATTTTGATGGCACCGATACCCGAAAGGTCTTCCTGAATCAGGTTGCTCAGACTCGAGAGTTCTTTTTGTTGCGCACATTGCTGACGCATCATCCGGCCGCCGAACAGTCGCACAGTTCCAAACATGAGTGGATAAAGACCGACAGCTGCCAATGTCAGACCAGGATCAATTGCCAGCATTGCTGGCAGAGTCATGGCATAGGCAAGGAGTGTGTTGGTGAGACTGAGAATGGCAAATCCCAGTAGACGGCGAATGTTTTCTACATCACTAGTGGCACGGCTGATCACTTCACCGCTGCCTGTAGTTTGAACCCATGTTGGTTCCTGCCGCAGCATGTGTTCGAATAGGCGCTGGCGTAGGTCGACTTCCACCTGTCTGCCAACACCAAAAACCAGCTGACGAGAGATGAGTCGGATCACAGCCATCGTAGTGGTGAGAACGATGATCCAGCTCGCTTGCTGCAGGATGCTTACGTACGAGGGCCCGTGCTGCAGCTCATTTACGACGCTGCGCACCTCAAGTGGGATTGTCACTCTGAGGAAATTGACGAGCACAAGTGCAACGGCTCCGATTGCCACCGTTTTACGATGAGGCCGCAGGTAACGGCCGATCAGATCGAGACGGAGGGCGGCCATGCTGATTTCCGTTTGATTACGGTCAACCTAAGCAGTAACCGCTCACAGCTTCGGCCAGTTTCGGTTTCTAGGTGGTTACGTAATAGTGAATTTAAATTTCTAACACCCGGACCTGGGATGCTTCCTCGCGCCCAGGGGTTTTTTGTGCTGCTCATCGTTGCAATGTCCTCTGAACTCCGTCCTTGGCCCCGGCGTCTTGAGTCCCTACTCCAGGGACACGACCTCACTGCCAACGACGCATCATCACTGATGCGGGCTTGGCTAGCTGGAGACTTGTCTCCAGCTCAGACGGGAGCCTTTCTCGCCGGTCTGAGAGCTAAAGGCATTGTAGCGGATGAATTGGTAGCCATGGCCATCGTCCTTCGTAAGGCATGTCCTCTTCCTTGCGATCGTCCCGATTTGACTATGGTGGACACCTGCGGTACTGGTGGAGATGGCGCTGACACCTTTAATGTCTCAACGGCGGTAGCCTTCACGACCGCCTCCTGCGGCGTGAATGTAGCTAAACACGGCAATCGCAGCGCTAGCGGAAATGTGGGCTCTGCTGATGTGCTGGAAGGTCTTGGTGTGAACCTCGGGGCTCCGCTCGCCTCCGTCGTCGATGCAATTTCTAAAACGGGAATCACCTTTCTGTTTGCTCCGGCGTGGCATTCGGCATTAGTGAACCTGGCTCCATTGCGCCACAGTCTTGGGGTACGCACGGTATTCAATCTATTAGGCCCCTTGGTGAATCCCCTTCAACCTCAAGCACAGGTACTTGGTGTAGCTCAAGCAGACCTACTGAATCCCATGGCCAGCGCTCTAAGCCAATTGCATCTAAAACGTGCGATCGTGGTGCATGGTAGCGGGGGCTTAGATGAAGCCTCCTTGTCAGGAGTCAACGAGCTGCGCTTGATCGAGGCAGGTCGATCGATCGCGTCCCGTTTTATTTCACCTAATGATCTCGGATTTGAACAGGTACCACTTGAGGCGCTACGAGGCGGTAATCTGGCAGAGAACCAGCGCATACTTGAGAATGTCTTAAAAGGTCAGGCCACACCAGCACAAATGGATGTTGTAGCCTTCAATACCGCTTTGGCCCTTTGGGTTGCTGGTTCGGAATCTGATCTAAAGATAGCGTCTCGGCGTGCACTGCAAACGCTCCGCCAAGGTCTGCCATGGCAAAAACTTCAGGATCTTCGGCAAGCGCTATCTCATGGGAATGGACAATGAATGTCTAAAATACCCCGCGGTTTAGATGCCCGATTTCCCATCCAGCGAAGCTCACCTCGTTCTCGCTGATGGCACAGTCCTAAGCGGTGCTGGTTTTGGTCACCGAGGGGCAGCTATGGGAGAGGTTGTTTTCAATACAGCAATGACTGGATATCAGGAGGTGCTTACCGATCCTTCTTATGAGGGGCAGCTGGTGGCGTTTGCGTATCCTGAACTGGGAAACACGGGTGTAAACGCCGATGATCAGGAGGCCAGCATGCCCCATGCTCGTGGAGTAATTGCGCGACAGTTGGCACCTTGTCCCAGCAATTGGCGTAGTCAAGGCTCCCTTGAAAGTTGGATGCGCGACCATCAGATCGTAGGTATTTTGGGGGTTGATACGCGTGCGCTCATCCGCCATCTCCGTGACCGCGGTGCAATGAACGGTGTGATTTGTACTAAAGGGAGCCGCCCGATTACCCTTCTCGATGAGCTACGAGCCGCTCCTTCGATGGAGGGTTATGACCTGGCTAGTTGTGTCTCTACAACTAAATCGTATCGTTGGACTGATACTTGCCGTGTCGATTTTGACCGGCGGCTACAAGCCAAACCTAGTCGTCCTTTCCAGGTCGTAGCAATTGATTTCGGGATTAAGCGCGCCATTTTGGATCGCCTTGTCGCCCATGGTTGCGAGGTGACTGTCCTACCGATGAACAGTGACATTGCAACGGTTCGCTCTCATAAACCTGATGGCGTTTTTCTCTCAAATGGACCGGGCGATCCCGCAGCTGTGACTAAAGGAATCGCTTTAGCCAAGGCCCTGCTCGAGGAAAAGGATCTTCCCATGTTTGGCATTTGCTTGGGGCATCAGATCCTTGGTCTAGCGTTGGGTGGTTCTACCTTCAAACTTGCCTATGGTCATCGTGGCTTAAATCATCCTTGCGGTATCACTGGTCAAGTAGAAATTACGAGCCAGAATCACGGTTTTGCTTTGGACTCCCACTCTCTTATGTCTGATCAGATTGATATTACTCATTTCAATCTTAACGATCAAACAGTTGCGGCAATCGCTCATCGGTCTAAGCCTGTTTTCAGTGTTCAGTACCACCCAGAAGCCAGTCCTGGCCCTCATGATGCAGATCATCATTTCTCTCGTTTCGTTGCGTTGATGTCGGATTGCCGTCGTGGTGGTGGTTAACCGCTAAAACCATCTCTACACTTCGTACCGAATGCCTGGGGGGCCTGATCCCATCAGCGAGCTTCAACGATTAACCGTTTCACTTCGAGGCGGGTTCGAGCAAAAGGATCAATGCTTGGTGCTCAATTTCACAGGACAGTTGGATGCTTATTCCGAGAAGCAATTTTCGAAATACGTCACCGGTATACTCAAGGCCAGCAAATTACCTGCTGTACTGGATCTTAGCAAAATTGATTTTGTAGATTCCTCCGGACTGGGCGCCTTGGTACATCTTGCTAAGCAATGCACCGACGTTAAACGTGCTTTTCATCTTGTCGGCAACACGCGCGTATCCCAAACCGTGAAGCTGGTGCGCCTAGAGGACTTTCTTCATCTGGTTAATGATTTACCGACCGCTCTCAATAAGCTTGCGGCTTGAGTGACTGGATTTGTGCTCAGACGCCTCGAGGGGGAGCTGATCAGCTTGGTCCGCTACAGCTTGCTTGGATTGGAGATGCGGTTTGGGAGCTTCATCAACGTTTGCGTCATGGATCTCGTCCAGGCCGCGCAGATGCCCTGCACAAAGCTGTCGTCGCCTATGTCAGAGCAGATGCCCAGTCAGCTGTCCTCGCTTGGCTGGAAAAGGAAGGTTTGCTGTACGATAATGAGTTGGATCTGGTTCGTCGGGGCCGGAACAGCGTTGGGCGGAGTCCCCGTCGGGTTGAAGCCTCTGTTTATGCGCGGGCCACTGGCTTTGAAACGATGGTCGGCTGGCTGTTTCTGAACAATCCAGTCCGACTAGCTGAGCTCTTCGATCAACTGGAGATGGTCGAATCCATTTCTATAACCCCGCCTCAAACTCCATGAGCTCTTATTCTGAACGTCGCTTTGATAAAGCCTCCCTCAATAGCCGTCAGGGAGGTGTCAGCAGTGATCGTCCTTCGGGCAGATCTTCATCATTCAGTAGCCTCTCATTGAACCGAAGTTCTGATAAAAAGAAATCTCTGTCTTCCGATAGGAACTCCGATAACAGGCGGCCTCGAAGGAACCAGGTAGAACATGGCACCTCCAGCAACCGCTCATCGAGTGGACGCTTTTTGAAGGATCATTATTTTGGCGATCGCTCCTCAAGTAATGGCCCCCCAAGTGATCGCCCCCAGAGACGGCGCGATAACAAGAGCCTCCGGTCTTACGGGCGGAATGAAGAAGATGAGGGGCGGTCTTATAAACGCCGAAATAACAGAGACTCCTGGTCCTATGGGCAGCGAGAAGATCAGGGATCTCGCCCCCAGAGACGGCGCGATAACAAGAGCCTCCGGTCTTACGGGCGGAATGAAGAAGATGAGGGGCGGTCTTATAAACGCCGAAATAACAGAGACTCCTGGTCCTATGGGCAGCGAGAAGATCAGGGATCTCGCCCCCAGAGACGGCGCGATAACAAGAGCCTCCGGTCTTACGGGCGGAATGAAGAAGATGAGGGGCGGTCTTATAAACGCCGGGGTGAACAGTTTGAGCGTTCCTCCTTTCGAAATAGACTCCGCCCTGATTTACCGCCTCAGGAATATTTTCGTGATCGCTCTAGATACGATCCCGATCGGCGCCGCTTCGGTGATGAACGGCAACGCTCCTCTCAGCACCAACCTTTTGGCTTTACGGAGCCTAGTTTTCGGCGTCCCGAAGTAGCTCCTGAGGCTGAAGCATTTATTTCACCTGCTGATGACCTGATCTGGGGTCGCCATGCATCACAGGCTGTTCTCGAGTCAAGAAGACCAATTCATAGGATCTGGTGTACACCGGAGATGCGAAGTTCTTCGAAATTCCTACAGCTGTTGCGTGAGGCCAAGGCTTCCGGTGTTCTGGTCGAAGAGGTTACCTGGGCTCGTCTCGCTCAAATCACAAGTGGCTCTGTACACCAGGGCATTGCTTTGCAGACTGCTGCTGCAGATACTTTTAATCTCGACATCCTTATCGACAGTTGCTCTGATCTCGGTGAACCCCCTTTGTTACTTGCTCTCGATGGCATAACGGATCCCCATAACCTTGGTGCTGTTGTACGTTCCGCGGAGGCGATGGGTGCCCATGGTCTTGTACTACCTCAGCGTCGCAGTGCTGGTCTCACTGGTTCAGCGGCCAAGGTGGCGGCGGGAGCCATGGAGCATCTGCCCGTGGCGCGTGTCGTCAATCTCAACCGCTCCCTGGAGAAGCTGAAGAGTTCAGGGTATCGGGTGATTGGCTTGGTTGCTGAAGGAGACATCACTCTTATGGATGTAAATTTGGAAGGTCCTCTCGTATTGGTCACTGGGTCAGAGAATCAGGGTTTGTCACTGCTCACACGCCGCCATTGTGATCAATTGGTGAGGATTCCTCTGCGTGGCATCACTCCCAGCCTGAATGCTTCTGTTGCCACCGCTCTGTGTGTATACGAAGTAGCTCGTCGTAATTGGATGAAAGACGTTCACGGCCAAGCGCCCCCGCCTCCAATTGTTCGACCCCGTATAAAGACCCAAAAAACCGTGTCCATAAAACCGCTCGTTTCCGATCACATAACCTCTGAGCTTTCGGATCCTGAACCACAAAGGATTAATGAACCAATAGTGTCAAATCCATCAGCCGAATTTTCAGGTCTGATTGAAACAGGGTCTCCACAAGCGGAATCTACCTGTCCAACATCCAGGGTTGCTGTTGATTTGTCATAAGCAAACCTTGAAACTGATTTCCGGTTCGGCCGAAGTGTCAAGCGGCTCCCTGGTGAGAGATGAACAATTTGGTCTCTCCACAGGCCAAAATGCGTGTACTAATCATTTTCCCAATGAGCCCACTGATCCGGCCACTGCGAAGCCTAGCTAACGGCCTCGGTGTTGCCTGGTGGGCGCGTATCCAGACCTCCGGTCCAGACGTTACCTACTGGTTCGGTCCGTTCATCACAAAAAACGGCCTCGAGTCACAACTGTCGACTTTCCTTGAAGATATCAACTCCGAGCATCCTCAATCCATTAGTCATTCGTTGCTTCGCACCCGACGTGGAGAACCGCTGACCATCTCAACTGAGGCGTGACAGACCACTGATAGCTTTGCTTATGCAGCTCCTGCAATGGCTCGCAAACCCATGACAATCAGTGAGTGGCGTCAACAACTACAGAAAGGCGAAGTTTCTTCCCGTGAACTTGTTGATCAGCACATAGACAGGCTCGAAGTAGCTGAACCTTTGCTCAATGTTTATAATGAGGTAACTATTGATCGAGCCCGTGCAGATGCTGATCGCGTCGACACGGCTCGGGTTAACGGCGAGCCTCTTGGACCTCTAGCTGGTCTACCGTTGGCCGTTAAAGATAACCTCTGTACCCGTGGGATTCGAACTACATGCTCCAGCCGCATGCTCGAGCATTTTGTTCCTCCTTATGAGTCCACTGCCACAAAACGGCTTTGGAAAGCCGGGGGCGTTTTGGTTGGTAAAACCAACCTAGACGAATTTGCTATGGGCAGCTCTACCGAAACCTCAGCGTTTGGGGCCACGCGCAATCCCTGGAATACTGACTACGTCCCCGGTGGTAGTTCTGGTGGGAGCGCGGCGGCGGTATCCTCGGGCAGCTGCATCGCTTCTCTGGGATCCGATACAGGTGGATCAATCCGTCAGCCAGCGTCTTTCTGTGGTGTTGTTGGTTTGAAACCTACCTATGGGCGTGTGAGTCGTTGGGGGTTGGTGGCATTTGCCAGCTCGCTTGATCAAGTGGGTCCATTTGCAGCCAACGTAGCCGACGTAGCCGAGCTTTTGCAGGTAATCGCTGGGCCAGATCCACATGATTCCACTTGTCTTAACGTTGATGTTCCTGATTTCACCGCCGGTCTTGATCGACCAATAAAAGGATTGAAGGTGGGCATAATTAAGGAGTGTTTTGACGCCGAGGGACTAGAAAGCGAAGTCAGGGTCTCTGTACAGGCAGCCGTAGCCCAGCTTGGGGTTCTTGGAGCTGAGTTGGTTGAGGTGAGCTGTCCGCACTTCAACGACGGTATCGCTACTTACTACGTGATCGCCCCTTCTGAGGCATCTGCCAATTTAGCTCGTTACGACGGGGTCAAGTATGGATTTCGTGCCAAGAATGTTGAGAGTTTGGTTACCATGACGGCTAGTAGTCGGGCGGAGGGCTTTGGTGAAGAGGTGCAGCGGCGCATTCTGATCGGAACATATGCTCTCTCTGCCGGATATGTCGACGCTTACTACAAGAAGGCTCAGCAAGTGCGCACCCTAATCCGTCGTGATTTCTACAATGCGTTTAAATCAGCGGACGTATTGCTCACACCTACAGCACCCTCCACTGCCTTCAAAGCTGGAGCCTGCAAAGACAATCCCTTAGCAATGTATTTAGCTGATTTGTTAACGATTCCAGTTAGCCTCGCTGGCCTACCAGCGATTAGTGTCCCCTGCGGATTTAGTCAGACAGGTCTTCCAATCGGTTTACAGCTGATTGGCGATGTGCTGAAAGAAGCTCGTTTGCTGCAAGTGGCCTACCAATACGAGCAGGCTGCTGACGTCTTTTCCAAGCGTCCTTTCTCACCTCTGGTACCCTAATCTCCGTTATGTGTTAGATATTGACATCTTGAAGATGCCTTTTATTTTCAGGTAAAGCCCTAAGGTGAGGGCATGGTATTCGTCCCACTTCATAACCACAGCGACTATAGTCTTCTTGACGGGGCGTCGCAACTGCCCGCAATGGTGGAGCGAGCGAAAGAGCTGGGGATGCCAGCGATTGCTCTCACCGATCACGGTGTCATGTATGGCGCAATTGAGCTGCTCAAACTCTGCAGAAGAAACAATCTCAAACCAATTATTGGCAATGAGATGTATATCATCAACGGGTCAATCGATGACCCTCAACCTAAAAAAGAGAAACGGTATCATCTCGTTGTGTTGGCAAAAAATACTGTGGGCTATCGCAATCTGGTGAAACTCACCAGTATTGCTCATCTGCGTGGCATGCGGGGTCGTGGCATTTTTTCACGAGCGTGCATTGATAAAGACTTATTGGAGCAACACAGCGAAGGCCTCATCGTCGCTACAGCCTGTCTTGGTGGGGAGATCCCTCAGGCGATTCTGCGAGGTTTCCCTGGGGTGGCCAGAGACGTGGCCCGGTGGTACCAGAATTTATTTGGCGAAGACTTCTACTTAGAGATTATGGATCATGGTTCCTCTGAAGATCGAATCATCAACATAGAAATCGTCAAGATCGCCCACGAACTAGGTATCAATCTGATAGCCACTAATGATGCTCATTATCTGAGTAAACATGACGTAGAATCACATGACGCTCTTCTCTGCGTACTCACAGGGAAATTAATTGGCGACGAGAAACGGCTTCGCTACACCGGCACGGAATACATTAAGACCGAAGAAGAGATGGGCCGTCTATTTGCGGATCACCTCGATCCTGCTGTTGTTCAGCAAGCCATTACCAATACTGCAAAGGTCGCTGAAAAGGTGGAGGACTACGACATCTTGGGTAGGTGTCAAATGCCTCAATTTCCTATTCCGGAGGGTCATACGGCCATCACCTATCTTCGCGAGGTCACCCAACAGGGATTGCGTGACCGTCTAAAAATTAAGAATAACGATCCAATTGCCAGGAAATATGCAGAGCGTATAGCCCATGAACTCGAGATCATAGAGCAGATGGGCTTCTCCGCCTATTTTCTTGTGGTGTGGGATTACATCCGCTTTGCTCGAGAACAGAGCATTCCAGTTGGTCCTGGTCGAGGCTCTGCCGCCGGCTCTTTGGTGGCTTACACCCTTGGTATCACTAATATCGACCCAGTGAGCAACGGCTTACTTTTTGAACGGTTCCTGAATCCAGAACGGAAATCGATGCCTGACATCGACACCGACTTTTGTATCGAGCGCCGTAGTGAGGTGATCGATTACGTTACCGAGCGCTATGGCGAAGACAAAGTTGCCCAAATTATTACTTTTAACCGAATGACATCGAAAGCAGTTCTCAAAGATGTAGCTCGCGTTCTTGACATCCCCTACGGAGATGCCGACCGACTTGCTAAGTTAATACCGGTGGTGCGCGGCAAACCGGCCAAGCTAGAGGCCATGATTGGCGATAACTCACCCAACCCCAGGTTTCGAGAAAAGTATCGGGGTGATCCTGTAACGAAGCGCTGGGTTAACATGGCTATGCGGATTGAAGGCACCAACAAGACCTTCGGTGTACATCCTGCTGGTGTTGTGATTGCCGCAGATCCACTAGGTGAACTTGTACCTCTTCAGCGCAACAATGACGGCCAGATTATTACTCAATACTTCATGGAAGATGTTGAGTCAATGGGCCTGCTGAAGATGGATTTCCTCGGTCTTAAGAATTTAACCATGATTGATAAAGCTCTTGAACTTGTCGAGGTGAGCAGCGGTATTCGCATTAATCTTGACAAGTTGCCATCCAAAGATGTTGATACCTTCGCTTTATTGACTCGCGGCGACCTAGAAGGAATTTTCCAGCTCGAATCGAGCGGTATGCGCCAGATTGTAAGAGACCTTAAGCCCTCCTCTCTAGAAGACATCTCATCGATTTTGGCTCTTTATCGGCCAGGTCCACTGGACGCCGGACTAGTTCCGAAGTTCATCAACCGCAAGCACGGACGCGAGGCAGTCGATTTCACTCATGCGATCCTTGAGCCGATCTTAAGTGAGACCCATGGGATTATGGTTTACCAAGAGCAGATTATGCGAATCGCGCAAGATCTGGCTGGTTATTCTCTCGGACAGGCCGACCTACTACGACGAGCCATGGGCAAGAAGAAAGTGTCGGAGATGCAAAAGCATCATGATGTTTTTGTCGAGGGTGCTAGTGCGCGGGGCGTCAATGAAAAAGTTGCTAACGAACTATTTGATCAAATGGTGTTATTTGCCGAATACTGTTTCAACAAAAGCCACTCTACTGCATACGGCACGGTAACTTATCAGACCGCCTATCTCAAAGCTCACCACCCGGTGGCCTACATGGCGGCTCTTCTTACAGTTAACGCTGGCGCGACCGACAAAGTACAACGCTACATCTCTAACTGTAACGCCATGGGGATTGAGGTGATGCCCCCAGAATTAAATACTTCTCTTACTGACTTCACCCCCAATGGTGATCGCATCCTGTTTGGTTTGTCTGCCGTTCGAAATCTGGGCGATGGAGCCATTTGTCAGTTAATCGCTTCTCGCGAGAGTGATGGACCGTTTCAGTCACTGGCAGATTTGTGTGATCGTATTCCATCAACGGTGCTGAACCGTCGCGGTTTAGAGTCTCTAATACACTGTGGCGCAATGGATGCTATAGACGGTAATCTCAACAGAGCACAGTTGATAGCTGATCTCGATCCAATTTTGGATTGGGCTTCCTCGCGAGCAAGGGACCGCGGTAGCGGTCAGGGCAATCTCTTCGATTTGGTGTCAACGACCCTTGGCGGGGCTGATTGTCCTAGCAGCCCCAGCGTAGCTCCAAAAGCAGCGCCAGTTTCAGACTACTCACCCTCGGAAAAACTGCAGCTGGAGAAAGATTTTGTTGGCTTTTATCTGTCAGATCACCCACTCAAGCAACTGACTTCCTCCTCTCGCCTGTTAGCTCCAATCGACTTAGGCTCCTTGGAAGAACAACCAGATAAAAGTAAGGTCAGTGCGATTGTGTTGGTTACTGAATTGCGTCAGGTAACTACACGAAAAGGCGATCGGATGGCAGTTATTCGGCTTGAAGACCTCACCGGCAGCTGCGAAGCGGTAGTCTTCCCGAAAACTTACGCACGATTAACAGACCATCTCATAGAGGAGACACGCTTATTGGTTTGGGCAGGCGTTGATCGACGCGACGAACGGGTTCAACTAATTGTTGACGATTGCCGTGCTATCGATAATTTAACATTGCTCCTTGTGCAACTTCCTTTCGGTCAGGCCAATGATATTGTTGTGCAACACAAATTGCGCCAATGCCTAGCTCAGTATCGCCCTAGGCAAGATGAACTCGGTGTCAAGGTCCCTGTCATTGCAGAGATTCGTCTCGGCGATATGGTGCGCTACGTTCGCTTTGGCGCCCAATTTTGTGTTCGGGATCCAATTGAGGCTATTCAAGCGTTAAATGATCAATCTTTCTCAGCACGGTGTAGCGAGCGTTTAGTGCTGGGATAATAAGGAAACAAATTAAAATATAACTTATAAAAACTGTTTACCGTTTGCTGTTAAGCATACAGTAAACCTCGCCTAGAACAGTTATTTAATTGAACTTAAATTTACTTTTGATCTAGCTGCTTCTGTGCACGAACTGATTGACGTATCCGTTGTAAATTTGGTTTGAAATTCTCAAATCCTAACAAAGACCCAGGTTCTTTTTCCCAGCTGGCTGTCAGCAAACCTACACTTAAACCGACAAGGCCAAGAATGAAAAAGAACCCAGAACTGACCAAGGTTGCGCTAGGTGGGATGTTGGCAATATTTTTTGTGACCATGAAATAACTAGCTATGAAAACCCCCATGCCCGCAACGGAGGGGAGTCCAGTGAACACGGCTATACGGCGGGCCATCCGATTAGCCACATAACGAGGTATAGCTTCTTGCCGGGCACCAACAGGAATCCCTGCCGATTTCCCTGAGCCCTTGGGCTCGAAAGGCAGTGGGCTGCGCTGCTCAGTCATAATAGACCTAATCAACCACGGATGCCCAACTTGGAGATGGTTTCGTTGTAGCGTTGCTTGCTTTTACTGCGCATGTAGCTTAACAGCCGCTTACGACGTCCAATCATCTTTAGCAGTCCTTGTCGGGATGAGAAGTCATGGATGTTGCTCTGGAGATGGCTGCTGAGGCGATTAATGCGCTCGCTTAACATGGCCACTTGAACCTCTGCGGATCCGGTATCGGTGCCGTGGGTCTGGTGGTTATTAATCAGCTGTTGTTTTTGGGTTGTATCAAGCGACATGCGTGAGGGGGCGGTCCTGCCAGCGCAGGTAATCATCTTACCGATACGTTGCTCCTTTGTTGAATAGTCTCAACTAAATCAAATGGATTCACTACTTAGCCACTGAAGGCAACCTCGCAACCATCCATCTTGATCATCACCAGAAGGCGGAGAACCGCTGGCTCCGTCGGCAACGGCTTGCACGGCCCGATAGATTTCGGGCTCGTTGTAGCCTAGACCGACTAGAATCAGCTTTAGATCGCCCTTGACTTCGGGTAAGCGCTCCATAATTGACTGATCTGATTCGATTCCACCGAAAGCTTCGATAGGTGCGCGCAGGTCGACGGCCAGCCGTTCAGCTGTACGCTTGCCGATTCCTTGCGCCTGACAAAGCCGTTTAAGGTCACCACTGCTGATGGCTTCGATCAGTTCCTGCGGCTTGCATTCATGGAGTAGCGCTAAACCAGCTTGTGGGCCCACGCCGCTGACGCCGATCAGTAAACGGAACAGATCTCGTTCTTGGCTATATGGAAATCCGAAAAGGCTACTGACGCCTTCTCGCTGCACTTGGTGGATCCAGAGGGTTAGTTCGTTGCCAAGCTGAAGATGCTGTAGATAGCGTGAAGTCACTTGTACCTCGTAGCCGACCCCTGAGCAGACAAGTAGCACTCCACTGCGATTTCCTTGAGTCCAGCACTTCACGTGCCGTCCTTGCAGCCAGCCGATCATGAAGAGAGGGAATCAACTGCATCATGTTGCCGCAACTGCACGGGTCTATCCTCGATCAATCTCAGGTTTCTAATCGTCTTCTGCGCCGAATCGTAAATGGGCTATGTATAGCTGCAGTGTTGTTTCTTTTGGCTGCTTGCAGTGAATCTCAGCCTCCTCGGGTATTGTTAAATGAAGCATTATCCTTGCAAATTCAGTTAACTCAAACAACTATTTCCACTTCTCTTGATCTCGCGCCAATGACAGTTATGCCCAGCATCAGCCGTATTCGTGTTGAGGAGCAAGAGCCAGTTTGGCTTGGAGAGCTGCGGGGGCTGCGCGTGTCTGGGCGGTTTGATTGGCAGCTTCCCGGTGATCGGGTACAAGTCGATAGCCTATTTGAGGTATATCTCCAACAGGGGGAACGATATCAAAGCTGGAGGTTGGCTCGGCCTAGTGGCGGTGACGCTGATAACCGTCAAACCTGGCAAATCTACCCGCTTGGATTGGGCTAGATCCAGATACTTATTGGCGTGCAGATAGGCTAACCATGGCCGCGAGCAGAATTAACCCGCCACCGCAAACCTGCCAAATGCTGATCGATTCTGCAAACCAGATAAAGCCCCAACCAGCAGCAAACGCAACTTGCACATAGTTGATTGATGTAGCTCGGGCTGCCGGCAAACGGCGAAGTCCGTCTGTAACCCAAACCTGACCAAGCTGAGTGAATAGGCCAACCCCCAGGAGCCACATCCACTCAGCTCCTATGGGCAATACTCCATTTTGGATTACCCACGGAAGGGTAATCGGAATAGAAATTAACGGGAAGTACAGAACGATTACCAGGGGATGCTCAATTGCCGATAGCCGTCTCACACTTATGTAAGCCAACGCTGTAAAGAGCGCTCCGCAAATGCCAATCAGTACAGGTATAAGAGGCAAATTGCTTACTTCATCTGTTAACCATTTTGGCTGAACCACTAAGACGACACCAATCCACCCCAGCAAGACAGCGAGGATGATCCGCTTGCGCAAGGATTCTCCGAGCAGCACCAGTGCTGCTAACGCCGTAAACGTAGGATAGGTGTATTGCAGGACTGTTGCTGCTGCCAATGGCAGTGTCTCAATGGCGTGGAAAAAGCAGAGAAGCGCAATACTGCCTGTTATTCCCCTTGTTAATAGCAGCCTACGGTCAATTCCCCATGGTTCGACTCCTGCCAGCTTCAATCCAACGCTCGTCAGTACTAGGCTGATCACGGCTCGGACAAACACAATCTCCGCAACGGGAATTCGACCATCCAGCTGCTTGACGCAGACAGTCATCAAGCTAAAAGCCAGTGAGCTAGATATGAGTGAGCAGCTGCCCTTAACCTGGCCGCTAGTCCGCCACGATGGAGCTGGTTCACGGTCAGACATCGGTTGCGGATGCATGGGAGCGGATAGTGTCCTGCGACTTCGCAGAATGGTGTAATGGTCAACGCCCGCCTACATCCACGAACGATTGAGGCCGTCAAGGAACGAGCCGATATAGTTGATATTGTCGGTGAACACGTTGTTTTAAAGAAAAAGGGACGCGAGTTCGTCGGCATTTGTCCCTTTCATGACGATAGCAAGCCGTCGATGACGGTTTCTCCAACCAAGCAGTTTTACTATTGCTTTTCTTGTGGGGCTGGGGGAAATTCTATCAAGTTTTTGATGGAATTTCAGCATCAAAACTTCAGCGATGTGGTGCTGGAACTGGCACGTCGATACCACCTCCCAATTGAGACTGTTGATGGTTCGCAGCAGAAACGATTAAGCCAGTACCTATCCCGGCGCAGCGCATTACAGCGCGTACTAGCCCTTGCTTCCGGCTGGTTCCGTAGCCAGCTACAGAGCCCTGCTGGCAAAGAGGCTGTCGAATACCTTGTAGATAAACGCGGTTTCAGCCCTGCCATTTCAGAGGTGTTTGAACTGGGATATGCCCCAGACCAATGGGATGGACTTCTAAAGCACATGCACCAGGTAGAGAGGATGCCTTCGGAACTCCTCGAAGCGGCTGGTTTAGTAGTTCCCTTGAAACACAGCAATCGGTTTTACGATCGCTTTCGTCATCGTGTGATTATTCCGATTCATGATCGCCAAGGGCGCGTCGTTGGCTTTGGTGGCCGTAGCCTAGATAACAGTGAGCCAAAGTATCTTAACTCTCCGGCAACAGAGATTTTTGAAAAGGGAAAGCATCTATTCGGACTTGATAAGGCGTCTAATGCAATTCGAAAAAACGGCTGTGCCGTGGTCGTAGAAGGCTATTTCGATGTAATCGCGTTGCACGCTGCGGGCATTACTAATGCGGTAGCTGCCCTTGGTACCGCTCTCAGCAATTGGCAAATCACACAGCTTTGCCGCGTCAACGAAAACAAACGTGTTGTGCTTAATTTTGACGCCGATGGTGCTGGGATTCGTGCTGTTAATCGAGCGATCGATGAAGTGGCGCAACTGGCGCTTCAAGGCCAACTGGAGCTGCGGGTCCTTAATTTGCCTATGGGGAAAGATCCAGATGAGTTCCTCAAAGATCACAACGCAGATGATTACCGGGCGTTATTAAATCAAGCCCCGCTATGGCTAGACTGGCAGGTCGAACAAGTCTTGGCTGACCGTGATCTGGAGTCCGCTGATCAATTCCAGCAAGCAGTTAGCTCTCTAGCTGCTTTGTTTGGAAAGCTACCCAGATCTGCTGTAAGAACCCACTACCTGCAGAGAGTAGCAGAACGACTGAGCGGTGGGCGGGGACGTCTTGCCCTGCAACTTGAGGAAGACTTACGTCAGCAAGTGAGAGGACAGCGTTGGCATGGTCGCTTAAAACACCATGAACAAACCGATAAGTTGAGCCAGCAGGAGCGTTCAGAAGCCGACTTACTTCGGTTGTATCTCCATTGCCCTCATAATCGGGTAATGATTCGCCAAGAATTACATGAACGAGAACTCGAGGATTTCGCCATTCAGCACTATAATCATATTTGGGCTGCAATTACTGAAATTGAGGAAACAAATCTGGGGGCTGGTCGTCTTAAAGCAATCAACTGCCGTGAAGATGCTGGAGAAGGCTTAGATGTCCTAGATTTGCCCCAGTTGCTTACCGATCAGCTGTTATTAGAAAACAATGCTTTGATATCATATCTCACTCCGTTGCTCAAATTAGACGAACTCCAACAAGTTGCCCTTTCCGATCCGCTTAAATATTTACGCGGTACAGCTGCGCTGCTCGAACGTCAAAAAAGTTTGAAACGTTGTCGCCATTTACTAGAAACATGGGGCAGCCAACAACTACAAACGTTGGAGTCATGTATCGCAATGATCATCGACCAATCGAATCAGACTACAGATCAGCAGGACAATGTCAATATGGAAGAGCTTATCCAGTCGTTGTTTAATGATTTGAATCGCGATGCATTGCATTACCAGGAGTTGTACTATGCTGAGCGCAGATGTCTTTTGCATTTCGACCGGCAGCGCTGCGGAAGCTACGCAGCGCTGGCTAAAAACGCGGCTGAGATGATACTGCCTACAGTACGAGTTGATGGAAGTCGATACCTTCAAACTCAGGATTCCGAATCTGGTTAACTGTGTTTTTGCCTAAGCCATCGTTCTTCAAATTGGCAGCCCCTGTAACTCAACATAATGGTAAAGCGCGCCGTTATTTTATGACATCTAATCATTGGCAGGTTTATCTATTTAAAATATATTTTTATCTCAATATAATTCTAATCCGTCAAGCTTCTTAAGCTACTTATCATGATCTTTAGCTAAAAATTGTAGTTGTGAAAAGCAACTTGTTAATCTTTCCATCCAGCTACTCATTGAGCCAAATGTTAAATCTGTGATGATCTAATTAATATAAACAAAATAAAAATTGCTCCGTAACTATCTACAGAGCAAAAGCACTTATGTTTTTCTGGTTTATACATTATAGAACTAGTAGCATAAACAATTCGCAATGCGAATATTTTGGCTATGTATAGATAAATGAATAGTGATCAAATTAATAAATTTTATGTAACTATTCTTCTCATAAATGCGTAAACCCAATAAAATTAATTTTGATTTTTAATATTCAGTAAATACAATAGCATAGTTTTACTATTTATTATAATCAGTTCAATAAAATGGTGTGTCGCTAAAAAGTAAATCTTTCATATTTTAAAAAGTTTTAATCTAAATTTGATTAATTTTTGTTGCTTTTAATTGCATTTAAAATCCAATAACAGTGGTGTGACGCTTGATTAAACTATAGTACTTGAATGGCTAGGTAAACAAAACAAAATTGCTAGGATGGCATATTTATTTACTTTAAAAGTCTATTAAGTATCTGCTGACGTCTCTTGCTTAAGTATAAGATTATTGATTATTTTAACTAATTGTTTATTATCTTAATGGTTTTCATTTTGACAAATTTACTACCGATTCTAGAAATATTTTTGCTATCTATACTATAATAAAGATTTAATTAAAGAACTAGTCAAAAATCATAACTCTATCATGTATAATGATAACCAAACAATTTTTATTTCTTTATTGTCGACTTTTTCTTAGCCTACTTAACCATCAATAATAACGATAAAAACTCAACTATATTATTCGTGCTCTTTTTCAATATGACCAATCCAGTGGCTACTAACTCCATCCACCGCTGCTACTGATTGTAATCAGACTCACATTAAAAAAAGCTTTTTTCAAGTTTGCTCATATCAACATTGATAATAATAGTAGCTGTTTCTATAATTATGATTATCATGTTATAAATGATTAAAACTTAGTCGTTATTTTATCATTTCTATTATTTTTTATCAGTTAACTAATTTGTATCAGATAAATATTATTAATATTGAGCTACTTAGTTAAAACCTTAACCTTGATTTACCTAAAATTGTTAAGCCTTACTAGGTTGGTAAATCTATCACTATTTACAGTGTCATTTTATTTTCTAAGGTAATCACTTTTGCTGTTCAAAATCCTAAGTTATTTGGAATAGTTATTTTTATTTATTCATCGTAATTTTTAGCTTTATATTGATTAGTAAGAACAAGTATATATCATTCTTAACAACTCAATATCAGGAGAATAGGAGAAATAGTACTATTATACTAAACTTCTTCTAATATCGTTCAAACTCTGATTTTCAAGTTGCTGCTTCCGAGTACACTAAGTTAGATATAAGAGCGTGTATTAATCAACTACTAGTTGAGGCAAATCTCTACTTATAAAACTATCAACTTAGTTAATACTGAAATGCTAATATATGATCTAAAATGAATTGGTCAAAGAATGACTATACAACTGTATTTTATACTTATTCGAGCAGCTCGTTCATATATCTGTGAGGTTAAGTTGCGCTCCGCGAAAAGGTTTTAATTAGTGGCATTGTTTACTCTTATATACTTAGACTCTTGTTGATTTAGATGTTTTTATCTACTAAATAATCCTTATTTTTAAATAAGTTTTTCTACAAATTCTCGGAAAAATTACTAACCAATTCTATCACAGTAAAAATTAAAATTATAGAAATGAATCTTAAAAATGGGTATATAATTTTTTGTATGACAGAATGACTATTAATAATTTTATGTGCATAATTCATGCTAAATAGATACAGCATAGGAAAAAAGTAAAGCATAGTAATCAGTGAAGATATATTTAATTTCACTTTTTATTAATGTATTAATTAAAGTCATTATTAAAGTTATACTCATTATTATAGCTCTAAAAGATTAAGCAAAGCAAGAAAGCTTTGTAAGAGGGCATAAGCATTCATTGAGATAGTGATCTGTCTTGAGGTTAGTTAGTCATCCTTATGTCCAGATTTTGCTCCACGATAATCAGATCACTAGCTGAGCCAAAAAGTATAAGTATTCTGATGGAACATGTTATTGAGAATCTCGTAAGTGTTGTCGTAAAGATAACGAATTGATAAAAATTATGCCAATCGCAACTTAGTGAAGATGAACAACACAATTAGTCTAACTTTTGCTATCTAAGCTTATGCGTGTATCAAGCAATTAAATACTTCGTTGCTGGTTTGGCGAATTTGTTAATCCAAAATATTTATGAAGCCGTTGACTTTGATCAATAATATTGCAACTTATTTATTTAGCAGATAGAATCTGTATCAAGGAAGGTTAAAGATTAATTTTCTGATTAAGTAAAAAATTATTGTAATTATTATTTTTGATAAATTTAAAATCTTGAATATTATTCAAAAAAATAATTATTAAGATGACTTATATATCACTATAAAGAATCTAAATAAATAGATTTTAGAATGTAAAGTCGCCACAGATGTAGCCAGCAGACAATGTAATAGTGCTTCCATCTAATCTTTTCTTAAATATTAGATGGAGAGATTTTCTCTAGTATTTATATTATAATTTTATGTCTTTTTTCTCTAGAAGTGGGATTAATATTTTAGCTGATTAATGGCACTATAGATAAAATTTAATAGTATTTAAAAATAACAGATTATCTGCATAAATTAGTATCTTGTCATATTTAATACTATTCTGACGCCTATCTTAACTGTTTCCAGAGATTATTTTTCAAGAATGTCACGCTAAAAATAAATTTTCACACATAAATAATATACTCATGCTGTTTAGCAAAACTTAATAATTAATTTTTTAGATTTAGATTGTTTTTAACATAAATATAGAAATATTTGATATTATTAGGGTGTCGAATAAATTAATTTACTGATTTCTCATGTACAGAAAACAACAGGGTGAAAGTATAGAGCATCAGGTCAATCCTAAGTCCGATAATCATTAGTTCAGAATCGTCTATCCCTAGGCCCGATGGTAAGGGCCACCTTGAAGGATTGTTTGGGCTCGGAATAATTGCTCGACTAAAATCAGCCGCGCGAGTTCGTGTGGGAAGGTCATCGGTGAAAGACTGAGCTGCCAATTCGCTCGTGATTTGAGCTTTGCAGTCATTCCATCAGCACCACCGATCACGAAAACAAGTCGCTCGTTCCCTAAGTGTTCCAAGCGCTTCGCGAAAAGAACGGAACCCAAATATTCTCCTTGTTCCATAAGAATTATGAGGTTTTCCTTTGGATGTATCGCAGCCTGGACTGCTTCAGCTTCTTTTTCAGGTGTACTATCGCGCAACTCGATAACATTGAGACCAGGTAATCGTTTCAAGTAAAGATCTATTCCTTCCTGAATCCAACCGCGGCGCACCTTTCCCACTGCCAAAATCCGACAACGAGAGGGGTTCAATTACTGGGATGCTCTTCGTCTTCGAGCAGCATTTGGTGAAAAGCCACATAGAGGCTATCTAATTCATTGCTAGCGGTTACTTTTGATCGCTGAGGATCGACGGCTTTGCTTCGACCAGCGGGAGCCTTGTTTAAGAGAGGTAGATTGGGCTTAGCCTCGGATGATAAGTTAATAGTTCTTGATGAGAACGCTTGGCGTTGTTCAAGTTGTTTTAAGCGAGTCATTAAGTGCTTAGGCACCTTTCCATCACTGCTTACTTGCATCAGTTCCCGAAATAAATTCTCAGTATCTTCTTCTGTTTCCACCTTGTGGCGGATTTGACTAGCCTTTGGCCTTGTCGGCATTTTTGGTTCAGGAAGACGTTGCGGTAAGCTCCTGCTCAATTCACGCAGGCGATTTAAACTGTGGGAGTTAAAACTCATATTTTTAGTTGCAGCCGAGACTTTCACGAGTATCGCGGCCCGTGACGGGGTTAGTGCCGTCCGCAACACCACAGAGACTTTTGATCTGATCAGCTCTCATGGGTACGTCTGTGAAATCGGCACCGGTGATCACAACATTAGTGAAACGGGTGTTGAACGCAAAAGCGCCTTCCAATACCGCGTTGCGCAAGTTGGTGCCGATCAGTACAGCCGAATCCAAAGTAGCTTCCCTCAGGTCTGTATTACTGAGGTCGGCGTCCTGGAGCTTTGCTCCATACAAACTGGCTCCGTGAAGATCAGAGCCAGAGAGGTTAGCTTCTCGAAGATTGCTGAGGTTGAAGGTAGCCCCAGCTAGATCTTTATGGGAATAATCAGCGCCAATGAGCACCTGCTTGGCCACATCCATGGCTGCCATGGTTGACGCAGTAAAACAAACAAACGGGGTCAGCATGAAAAAGAATGCGACTAAAAAAGCTAGTTGTCCGCTATACATCTGTTCCATCCTTAATGGTGTCATAAACTTAAATGAGTTCTACTATGACTCATTGTGACAGACTAGAAATCGATGGGATCACATAGCGTGAAAACGTACTTGCAGCAGCTGTACTGAACAGAAGATTGGATGTTAAAACGGCTTCCAAGGCTCATCGACCTAAGGACAAGAGCTGGACCCTAGCCTTACCACGCCGGCATGTCACTAAAATTGATCGAACTTACTGAGTAATAACAAAAACCTAAACCCGGCAGTTAAGGCTTAGGTGAGGGGTGCAACCTAGCAACCGACGGTCCACGTTCTGGCACACCTAATACCAGCACCTTCACGCTACGTCAACTCTCGCAAACTTGTTTTGTATTTCTTTATCTGTGTGTTGTAGTTGGTCATAAATTAATTGCGTTGAGAGCATAATACGCACTGGAAATGTTCTTAGAGTTGTTGCTTCCTCTGATTTTCTTCGAATTTTAGAATCCAAATGTTGTAGGATATATGTCTATGAGATTTCGAAATAATAAATCGACTAAGGCGGCGTGACTTGATAGGGCTTTGTTGATCTTGTTGTTATTCAAGATTCATTATTTTGAGAGTTATTAATCCATACTCCCATACTGTTTGTATTTCGTTTTCGTTCAAATGGGCATTTCGGAAATACACCTATCCCTGAGCTTACTCTCACGAAAAAACAATCACATTAAAGCTTATAATCGGCGAAGTCTAGTAATTCAAGACTAACTCATGCTGGAGTTTGATACGAAAGGAGTGATGTATTTTGCGACAGAGCTACCTATGGAGATTATCCCTCATGCCCTGACCGAGTGATTTTACACAATGCGAAATACTCAACTTAACTCAACCTAGACTCGGTCGTACGAAGAGATTTTAGAGTCACTATATATCCTTAGGTACTTGAACCAATGTGATTCGTAGGCGTTTTGGTCAGCATTGGCTGCATGATGAGCAGGTACTTGCTCAGATCGTAAAGGCTGCCGATCTCCAACCGGATGACCGCATTTTAGAGGTGGGGCCTGGACATGGTGCTCTGACGAAACGATTACTTGCTTCGTCGGCAGCACTAATCCATGCGATAGAACTGGATCGTAACCTGGTGGAAGTTCTCCAAAATCGCTTTGGAAGCCACCCCAAATTCAGCCTTCAGCAGGGTGATGTCTTACAGGCGTCGCTGCGTCTGGCTGATGCAAGTTTTGCTAACAAGGTTGTTGCCAATATCCCTTACAACATCACAGGTCCATTATTAGGGCGTTTGATTGGGCGTCTCGACCGACCAGCTAATCCAACATATGAGTGCTTGGTGTTACTGATACAAAAAGAAGTGGCCGAACGAATTCGAGCCAAACCGGGTCAGAGTGGTTTCAGTGCCTTGAGTGTTCGGATGCAGCTCCTGGCTCATTGCTCTTGGGTTTGTTCAGTTCCTCCCTGTTGTTTCCAACCACCACCAAAGGTAGAGTCGGAGGCCATTCTGTTAAAGCCATTCCCGCCAGAGAAGCGCTTAGAATCAGGCTTAGCCAGTCAGGTAGAGTGGCTCCTGAAACGGGTTTTTCAAACCCGGCGCAAGATGTTGCGCAACACGCTCACATCTGTGATTGATCCTAGGCGTTTGGAACTAGTAGCTGCATCGATTGGAATTAACCTCCAGCAACGACCTCAGGAGGTAGCCGCTGAGACCTGGGTCGATCTGGCGAGAGGTTTGAACCTCAACACTTGAACTCACCCTCTTGATCGCCATGATCACTGTGACGGCACCAGCTAAAGTGAATTTACATTTGGAAGTGTTGGGGCTTCGTCCGGACGGCTTCCATGAGCTGGCTATGGTGATGCAGAGCATTGATCTGGCAGATCGCCTTCGGCTCATGAACACGGCTGATGCGCAAATTGTGCTCGCCTGCGACGATCCCAGCCTAAGCGTTGGCAGCGACAATTTGGTATTGAAGGCAGCTGAATTGCTCCGGCAGCGTTCGGGTTTCGAGGAACTGGGGGTATTGATTTATTTAGAGAAACGGATCCCTGTCGGGGCCGGTCTAGCTGGGGGATCCAGCGATGGTGCGGCAGCTCTGGTCGGACTAAATGCGCTGTGGAAACTTGGCTACACCAATGCTGACCTGGAATCCATGGCCGCTGAACTCGGATCAGACATGCCGTTTTGTGTGGCCGGAGGTACCCAACTCTGTTTTGGTCGTGGCGAGAGGTTGGAACCAGTGCCCACTGCAAACGACTCCTTGGCTGTGCTTCTATTGAAAGACCCTGGAGTTAGTGTATCAACCTCCTGGGCGTATCGACGTTGTAAAGAGATGAATGCAAATCAATATTTCCAGGGAGAACAAGCGTTCGAATCCCGTCGAACGGAATTGCGTAACGCTGTTTGGCTTCGACCATTACGCACCGACTGCCCACCTCCCCTTAGAAACGATTTACAAACCGTGGTGGAATCCGAATTGACTGCGGTGCAGACATCGCTTCAACTCCTTAGCACCCTTCCAAATTCCCTCGCTGTAGCGATGAGCGGCTCGGGACCGAGCTGTTTCGCCCTATTTCGGGATCAGCGGCAGTGCGAGCAAGCGGCGGCGACGCTGGCTACGAGACTGAATGCAGCAGGACTCACGGCTTGGACTTGTTCGTTGCGGTCCAATGGTGTGAGCATTGAACCATGATCAATACCACTTTATCCAAAGAAACCGAGAAGAAACAAAAGGATCCGATCAAAGGTCCTCTTAACTTCTTATCCGGAGCTTTAACTGCGGGCTGCTTGGCTTGGCTAGCTATCAACATGAGTCGACGGATAGTTGTCTATTTCACAATCCATCCGCCCCACTATGAGTCGCCGATCTCCCAAAATATTGCGGTCACCTTGAAAACGCTTCTCGTCGGCTTATCGTTCATAGCCGTTTTCAGCACAAGTTTTGTAGCCCTTGGTTTGATGTTGGTCTTCTTTCGCAGCCTTTTTACAAAGGGCTATAAGAGCTCTGCCTAACGTCCAAAGAACTTGCTTCTGTATTGATGACGCCCCACGACCTAGGTCAGCTGGTATTGCTTCTATCACCAGCCATGCTGTTGTCTATTTTACTACTCTTCACTTTTGCTGCCGGCGGTTGAGATAGCGTGGTTCCTTAATCCGGTTTAGCCGGGATCACAGTAATGCCGTGTCAGGAACACTTCTCTTCAATGCTCTGCGAGAAGCCATCGATGAGGAGATGGCTCGCGACCCTCACGTTTGCGTGATGGGGGAGGATGTTGGTCAGTACGGCGGCAGTTACAAGGTCACTAAAGACCTGTATGAGAAATATGGTGAATTGAGAGTGCTTGATACTCCGATTGCTGAAAATGGTTTCACCGGAATGGCAGTCGGTGCTGCGATGACGGGGTTGAGGCCGATAGTGGAAGGTATGAATATGGGCTTTTTACTTCTCGCCTTTAATCAAATCTCTAATAACATGGGAATGTTGAGGTATACCAGTGGAGGTAATTTTACGATCCCAACGGTGGTACGCGGTCCAGGTGGTGTGGGTCGTCAGCTTGGCGCTGAGCACAGCCAGAGGCTTGAGGCCTATTTCCACGCTGTTCCTGGAATCAAAATTGTGGCATGCAGTACGCCCACGAACGCAAAGGGATTAATGAAGGCAGCAATCCGGGATGACAATCCGGTTCTTTTCTTTGAGCATGTCTTACTCTACAACCTTACAGAGGAGCTACCGAAAGGCGATTACACCTGTGCGCTCGATCAAGCGGATCTAGTGCGGAAAGGCGATGACGTCACAATTATCACATATTCAAGAATGAGATATCACTGTCTCAAGGCGATAGAACAACTCGATGCTGATGGAGTAAGTGTTGAGCTGATCGATTTGATTAGCTTGAAGCCGTTAGATATGAACACGATCAGTCGTTCTATTCATAAAACTCATCGCGTAATAGTGGTCGAAGAATGTATGAAAACTGGTGGCATTGGTGCTGAGCTCATAGCTTTAATTACGGAGCACTGTTTTGATGATCTTGACGCGTGCCCGATCCGCCTTTCGAGTCAAGATATTCCAACACCTTACAATGGCTCCCTTGAAAATCTAACCATTATTCAACCTCATCAAATCGTTGAGGCGGCAAAGCGAGTGACATGCCGGACAGTCCAGCCAGGGTATTGATGGTGCGCTATCAGGGTTGGTTTGCTTTTGTTCTTGCTCTAGCAATCGCAGCTGGAATATTCTTACTCCGGACTCCTTTAGAGTTTGGTTTGGATCTCCGGGGCGGTAGTCAGATTACTGTGCAGGTTGCTCCTACAGCAGAAATCACTCGCGTTGATTCAGAAGTAATTCAGGCAGTGAAAGCAGTGCTTGAACGTCGTGTTAATGGTCTTGGTGTAGCCGAATCGATCCTACAAACCGTGGGAGAAACTCAGTTGGTGCTGCAGATCCCAGGTGAGCAGGATCCCACGAGCGCCGTAAGGATTTTCGGTAGCACGGCGTTACTTGAATTCCGTGCTCAAAAGCCTGGTGTGGAAGAAAATCTCAGAAAGCTGCGTCAACTTCGCTCGCAAGTGCAAGCCATTCTTTCCTTGCGAAAGGAACAGATTCATAGTGGGGAACTCCTCAACGACGAAAAATTTAACCTCGGCAAGTTGAAAGAAGCTCAGGAGCGTTTTGGTCTTGATGAAAAGACCATGAATGAAACAGAGCAAATGCAACAACTACTTGAAAAAGTGAACGAGGAGATTGTTCAACAGTTTGAAGCGGCTGCACTCACTGGCAAGGATCTGGTTTCAGCCGGGCGTCAACCCATGCAAAACAACTCAAATAACTGGGAAGTAATGCTTTCATTCAATGGTGAAGGTGCTCGAGCATTTGCTGAACTAACCAAATTGGTTGCTGGTACCAATCGTCTCTTGGGCATCTTTTTAGATGGCCAAGTCATTAGCGAAGCTAGTGTTGGACCACAATTCCGAGCGGCTGGAATTTCTGGTGGTTCCGCTAGCATAAGTGGTAACTTCACGGCTGAGGAAGCCCGGGAGTTGGAGGTGCAGTTGCGGGGTGGATCGCTTCCACTCCCTGTTGAGGTCGTTGCAGTTCGTACTGTTGGACCAACCCTTGGTACGGAAAACATTCGTCGTAGCCTGGCTGCCGCTCTGTCTGGCCTGGCTCTCGTTTCTGTGTTCATGGTCTCCGCTTACAGACTACCAGGGGCAGTAGCGGTTGTTGCCCTAAGTTTGTATGTCCTGTTCAACCTGGCGGTTTATGCCTTGATCCCAGTCACTCTGACTCTACCAGGAATTGCTGGGTTCATTCTTAGCGTAGGTATGGCTGTGGATGCGAACATTCTGATTTTTGAGCGTATTAAAGATGAGCTACGCAGTAGAAATACATTGATTCGATCAATCGATACAGGCTTTCTTGAGGCATTTTCGTCGATCATGGACGGACACTTGACCACATTAATCAGCTGCGGAGCATTGTTTTTTTTTGGTACCGGCCTAGTCAAGGGATTTGCTGTCACTCTCGGCCTTGGTGTTTTGCTGAGTTTGTTTACGGCGCTCACCTGTACGCGCACACTGCTGAGATTCCTTATGAGTTATCCAGCCCTTCGCTCTTCTAGCAACTTTTTACCTAATAGACAACTCTCTACTTCGTCTGCCTAGTTCATGGTTGATGCGTCTTCTACTGCGGCAAATGACGTTCATCAGTTGCATTGGTCTTTGATCTCCGTGCGACGACAAGTGTGGTTGATTTCAACCTCCGCCGTTGTGGTGAGCTCGCTAGGGATAATGTTGTGTTGGCTTGATCCAGTGATTCACGCTCCGCTCCGACTCGGTCTTGATTTCACTGGTGGCACACAAATCCAGTTGGAGCGAAACTGCGAAGTGGCCTGCAGTGACCTCAAAGTTGTCACTATTTCTGAAACCATACGCAAAATCACACTGCCTCGCGGGGCCAACCCTCCTCTACCTCGGCTGGATTCACCTCGCGTGCAGTTGCTTAATAGTGGCCAGTTGCTATTGCTGCGACTCCCGACACTTTCTGCTGCTCAAGGACAAGCGGTGATTGAAGCCGTTGAGCTAGTTGCCGGTCCCTTTAAAGCTGGTGGTCAATCTGTCGACACCATTGGCCCGAGTTTTGGCCGTCAGTTATTGCAGAGCAGCCTTATATCTTTGTCAGTTGCCTTTGCTGGAATCACGCTCTACATCTCCTTTCGTTACAGCCGACGTTACGCCTTTTTAGCCCTGGTTGCCTTAGCTCACGATGTGACTATCATTTGCGGGATCTTTGCTTGGTGCGGCCTGTTATTTCAGCTCGAGGTCAATAGTCTCTTTGCAGTTGCTCTGCTCACCATTGCTGGCTATTCAGTGAACGACACGGTAGTTGTATTTGACCGTATTCGTAAACAAACGCAACAGGAATCTGATCTGCCGCTCAGGCTGCACGTAGACCAAGCCGTCTCCAAAACGTTAGCGCGCACACTTTATACCAGTGGAACCACACTGATGCCTTTGTTGACTTTGGTTTTTTTTGGCGGTGCCACCTTGTATTGGTTTGCTATTTCCCTTGTCTTTGGCGTGATAGTTGGTAGCTGGTCTAGTATCGCCCTGGCTCCCTCGCTGCTTATGCTTTGGGAGCCATTAGATGATTAATCCCAGTCGTTTATCTGTATCCATGCAGCGCTTGCCCACGCGGTGGATACCTTTGCTATTGCTCGCTCTAGCAATCGGTGATTTACGGACAGAGTTTATTCTTCTTATTGATCATTTTACCGTGACAGGTTTCTCTTACGCGGTCTATCACCATCAGCTTGCGATCGCAGTCTTGCTGAGCTCCGTATCTCTCTGGCGGCGTTATGGCGGGTAGTGTAGCAGCTTGGATTTTTATTGGGTTGAAACAGGGACGGACTGCTCCAGCAACCTCATTGCGTTCGGCAAGGCTATTGCTAACAACCATCACACAAGGATCCGTTCCTACTCAGGTAAGGCCTTAGAGTCATGACTGCCACACAATCCAAACAGATGTGACGTGCACGATCAGGACGATATCAGGGCAAGCTACGTTTGGAGAATCGATTAAGTTTGCGGCCCATGTGCTGTACTGTACCAGTTCACATTACAGCTATCGGTAGTAAGAACTGATAGGCTTGTTTGGACTAAGCTCCCCGAGGCTATTATTGAAGACTGATGTTATAGGCGTTAGCGAAGACTTATGGCCTTATGAATTAGCAATATTATTGGCAGAAGTAGATCGAAGTTACGAAGCGTTAGCTAAAGCGCCCGGACAAAGTCTTAATGTTAAAAGCTTGAGACCGCGGTCGAAAAGTGGTAGCATTGATGACTGAAACAATAAAAGATGAGAGTCCTGTGACCCAGCTTGCTCAACGGGGCGAGCGAAGTCCTAACGGTGAGGAAATCACTGTCTGTTGGTTGAAAATGTAGTAGCTAGGTAGCTAGTTGCGAGGTTAATATCGCTGAATCAATCAGCGAAAGTATGTTGAATTCATCCGGTAGCTAGTTGGTCTAGTCAGTAAATAAATACCAAGCGCAATCCACTCAGATTAATTGTAATCCTAACAATGGCTGATAACGGCCCAAGTTGACTTAAACAGTCAAGGCATGCTACTTCCTATGTAGTGATACCACATGTGGGTTTGGGAATAACGAGATACACAGTATATTATGTTTATAATTTGGCTTCGACACGTTCCCAATGGTCCAAAACGTCATGGATTAAGACTTCACGAATTATGACTTGGAGGACAACTGCCAAGGGAAGTGTTAATAACAAACCTAGGGGTCCAAACATCAGTGTGAATACAAACTGGGCCGTCAGGGTCAGTCCTGGTAGTAGTTCCACCTGGTACTGCATAACCGAAGGGGTGATGATATAACTCTCTAGGTTTTGAATAACCACATAGACACCAAGTACCGCTGCTGATTTCCACGGTGCATCCAATAACGCCACGGCCATCGGGAACATGGTACTCATCGTAGGTCCTACATTGGGTATCACATTCAACAGGCCAGCGAGGAGGGCATTGGCAAGAACTAATTTTACTCCCAGCATTGATAAAGCCATTCCACAAAGTGCTGAAACAGCAAGGGAACTGATCAAAATCCCTACCATCCAGCTACTCAACGCATCGCCACATAGATCTAAAACTTTTGATGCTCGACGCCGATAAAATGAAGGGATAAGCTGCAGACTGACAGAACGGTACCCCTGAGGCTGGGCACTTATCATTAGAGCTACGGCAAGGACAAACAGTAAACGCACTAGACCGCTGCTCAGGTTGCCGGCCAGGCCAAGAAGACCAAGGAGGCCACTGCCCAGCCCTACAGCCAGAGATTGACCGTCAGGGACAAGATTACCTGGGTTAGAGAAGCCAAATTCTTGAAAGCTTGAAGGAAAGTTACTCCCGTAGATGGTTCGGCTGATGCCGTTGATCCAATCGAAGGCCAAGCCGAGTAAAGTCCGCGCAGCCTTCGGAAGTTGCTGGAGAAGTAGGGCAAACTCCTCCAAAAAAGGCGGGATCACCACAGTTAGCATAGTGGTGAACAGAGCGAGAAGTCCGCTTAGGCAAACCAGAACAGCTAGGGGTCGCCTTATTGGAAGTAGTTCTCGCAGGATGCCTACCAATGTGCAAAGAGCCATCGCAAGGATAATTCCTGCAAAGAGCAGAAGCAGAACCTCGCGCAGAGACCAAAGCAGGGTGGTTGCTGCAACTAAGGCCGTCAGAAACAGCCATTGAGACAATCTCAATCTTGGCCTTCAGAAGTGCCTTCAGTCTGATCAGACTTCTGATTCTGTGAGTAACCCAGACCGTTGGAGTCAGCGTAGCGCTGAGCAAAACGCATGAACCGTTCAAAATCTTCTTCTGTTTTCCAGGTGTAGGTGGCCTCAAGAGCACTAGGCACTCCGTTGACGAACTTGCCATTCACTTCGCGAGTCACCATCTCGCCCTCTTCATCAACCATCCACATACCACCTATGTTTCCGAAGGTTTCAGGGGCAAGGGCCTGAGGCTGCTCAAACACGAATTTCGCTTGTCCAGTCCTGCCGTCACGGCTTCTGGTGAGACTAATATCAGCAACGACAGGCTCATCGACGCCCCGAAAAAATTGAATCGATGCCGTTCCTTTTGCCTCGGCCATAGGCCTCCCTTGTTTGAAGGGGATTTTAGGAGGAAATCTCAACAATTTTGTTGCCAATAAGCCAATCAGCTGCCTCCGTTGCCGTCTGCCCGGTTAAATCAACACTGTCCGGTTTGGAAAAATGCGACAGCGCGTGATCGTAACAGCGGTCGTAGTAATCGAGTAGAACTCGGCAGGCTTTAGTCCAGTCCTGTTGTGCGATTGCCCCCAGAGCCTGCTCCGTTCGTTGTGGTCCAAGCCGTCGGCTGATTCTGTGTGTCGCGTCTGCTAGAGCTTTAGCACTTTGGTGCCCGTAAACCTCCACCAGTTGCTTCACACGTTCAGGGAGACTGCGACGGATTTCTATTACGGGGGCAGATCTCATCTGGTTAAAAAGGCTTTTGGGAATTCGACAACGACCTACTTGAATGCTTTCCGCCTCTAACCAAATAGATCGAACATTGCTTTGTCGGTAACCATCCAATACTTCCGCTAACAGGTTCTCGTAATGTTCCGTACTAGGTTGGTCCGGAAGTCCAAGACCACCGAAGCTGCTGCCTCGATGGTTGGCAAGGCCCTCAAGATTAAGCACCGCGACGCCTTTCTGGTTCAGAGCTAGCAGCAAATCAGTTTTCCCTGTACCTGTTTGACCACCTATAATCCGAAGAGGCCAAGGCTGGTCGAAACGCGATTGGGCCCAGTGACGGTATGCCTTGTATCCGCCTTGAAGTAGCAGCGGCTTGAGGTCAATCTGCTCGGCTAGCCAAGCCATACTGACTGACCTCATCCCTCCTCTCCAACAATAGATTCTTGGCCGGTCTAAACCTCTGAACTGCTCAAGCTTGTTGGCCAAAGCGCTCATTTTGGGGCCGGCGAGACGAAGTCCCAGGTGAATTGCCTGAATCCGCCCGTCCTGCTTGTAACTTGTGCCAACTGCAACTCGCTCTTCGTCATTAAATAAAGGAAGGTTGGTAGCGCCGGGCCAGTGGCCTTTCAAAAATTCAGCCGGACTTCTAACATCTACCAGTGGGCCGTGTAGATTTCGCAACTCGTCGATTGCAATGGGACAATCATCTTCCATTCCTGACATAGTGGACTAGCACCGTGCCTAACAGAGCTAGCTGTGAAAAATGCTTTCCGGTTCCACACCCGCTCCAAACCTCAGTATCGACCTACTTCTTGAGCTCTTAGTCACAGGTAGTGCACGACAGCGTCGGTCGCTCATTAAGACGATCCAAGCACGCGTCGACGACCTGGCGAAACTTGGTCCCTCGGTGCTTGATCCCTTCGATCCCAATGGGGACGATTGGGCTCCCGGTTGGATCCTACAGGTGCTCCAACGCTATCAACCCGACGCTGTCACAGCGTTGCTGACTGATTCAACGAAAGGTTGGTTCACCGTGGAATCGGCTATTGGCTTGGATTTCGCTCCGCTGCAACGCCATCTTCTACATCAGGATTTTGAAGCAGCCGATCGTCTTACCAGCGATATATTGCGCCAATTAGCCGGTGAGGCAGCAGTTCAGCGCGGTTACGTCTATTTCAGCGAGGTGTCATTCATGCAGGGGATTGACCTTGTCAGCGTTGATCGACTCTGGACCGTTTATTCCCAAGGGCGATTCGGATTCACAGCTCAAGCTCGTTTGTTAAAGACTTTGAAGGGTCGTTATGATCAGCTTTGGCAGCGGATCGGCTGGAAGCGAGGAGGAGTCTGGACACGGTACCCAGATTCTTTCACGTGGTCTATGGAAGCCCCAGAAGGCCATATGCCTTTGATTAATCAGTTGCGTGGTGTTCGTTTGATGGACGCCGTGCTTCGTCATCCAGCTTTAATCGCTCGCCAATTTTGAAATATCGTGACGGCGAGGGCTGAACCAAGTGAGTTCACGGGAGATTTTTGTCGCAGGGCGGATCGTGACATTTCCCCAGTTCCGCTGGGCAGATTTCATTTTGCCGTCAACGCTTCGACTTGCTCCGCTGTTGGAGATTTTGGTCGAACCTGTCGGCTGTAAGACGATTGGCCAAAAGATTGAACTTGGTCTTCATGAGGCATTAGTCAACGCGGTTCGGCATGGTAATTTCGAAAACCCTCGGAAACAACTGCGTATTCGGCGGATTCTTACGCCGAACTGGCTGGTCTGGCAGGTCCAAGATGAAGGTGGTGGTCTACCTGATCATGCGCGAGGCACTGCGTTGCCAACCGCACTCGATGCAAGGCACGGACGTGGACTGTTTCTGATTCACCAATGCTTTGATGACGTGCGCTGGAGCCGTCGAGGTAACCGATTACAATTGGCTTCTCGCCGTTCAATGGTGAGGACAACCGGGGTCTTTTAGTTCTCCTTTGATCCAACCAAGCGCTTGATTGGTGAGTGCAGCTACATCGCTGTGATTACCGCCTTGGGTTAATTGAACGAGTGCTGCAGCGAGCAGTTCGGCAGCCCGTCGGCCTGATTGTGACTTCAATTTGTGCCAGTCTCGGTCTCTAATTATTAAAAGATTGTGCAGTTCTGTTGCCAGGATCTGGACTTGATCAGGCCAGGTGGATCTCAGTTTATCCATAGCGTTGCAGCGAAGTTAATTTAGTCTCGGGGTCGAAAGGAGATGAGCGTATGGATAGCACTAGAAAAACATTAGGGTATCTGCAGGCTAATTGTATAAAGGCAAATCAAGGTTGAAATGGGTAGATTACAAAGTTAGACAAAACCTAAAAGCTAGACTCGCCACTGTCGGCAAAAGTATCACTTCTAGGGTAGCTGTTAATTAGTCCAGGTTCTGCAGCTGGGGGGCATCGTACGCAGACAATTTATCTGGATAGGGATTCTGGTCTAGATGAGTTGTTACTAAGGATGAGAAGCATTATTATTAGCTTGGTACTTCTCTGAAAAAATTAGACTAGACGACAAGCTATCGATACCACCTTTTAACCATAATCAAAGATGGCCAAACGATTAAGTTAACTACTCTTCAGTCTAATAAATTCTCGGATATCGAAGACTATGAAACTTTTGCCTCCTAACCCTGCTTTATATAAAGGTTTTCTTTGATGATTTTAATTAAGGAAGCGACAACTTCATAGTCGCGCTAGGTTGTTGCCCAAGTAAAATGGGAATGGGTAATGAAGAGCGATGACAATCCTTCAAATCCTAAACTAAGTCTGTTATATAGTTTCTTTTAAAGCAACTACTATTCGACACCGTCTCATCCCTATGATTTATCGGTAGGGAGTCATTTCAGTAAATTAGCTAAGGGTATTTTCAACAATCAGGTTTTCTGGCAGACCAAATACGTGTCATGAAATGAGAATCGGCGGTGATTTCCTTAAAACCAGCGGTTCTAAGACGCGCGTCAATGTCATCACCTATGTAGTCGCGATAATAAGGTTCGTGAAAGAACCTACGGAAGTTCTCCATCACAACACTGAATTGCGGCGCATCAGCCAGTTGAACAGAGTCAGCTAAAACAAGTACACCACCTGGTTCAAGTACTCTCCATGCCTCATTCACGACGTTTTGACGCGCATCGCCAGGAAGCTCATGTAATAGAAATACACACGTCACGCCTTGCAGACAAGCATCAGCAAGCAGAAGAGATTCGCCGTTAGCTCGGATTAGCTGGACAAGAGATGATTGGGTCTTGTTCAACCAGCGATTAGCCTGCCGTAAATAAGCATCGGATAAATCTATCCCAATTAACTCCACATGTGGGAGAGCAGAACGGATTTGATGTAGAGTCCGACCGGTTCCTGTTGCAACATCAAGGACGCGAAGCGACGCCGGGCTACGGTCGGCGAAATGCTTGAGACCACGTTTCAGTGGAGCGATTACACGGCGCCGCATGGCGTCAGCGGTACCATTGAAGAGAATTTCAACCTGTAGGTCATATAGACCTGCGGAACGGTCACTAAGGTAACCGTCGGTTTGGTGGTGAAAGTTTTGGAGGTAGTAATCCGGAAAAAGCGAGGAATCCGTTGTTTTAGGTAGATCACGTACATTGTGTTCCAGTTTCCTATTCCATATGGCGGGTAAATCGAGCCAAATTTGCGGATAACGACTGGCCCAATCAAGCCATGGAACATCAAAAAGAAGAGCAGTAGGGTAGAGCCCTTGTTCGGCTTCTTGCCAATCACGCTCTTCCAACTGCATCATCGAGCTACGCAGGGTTTGGAGGATGTCGGCAGATACCGATTCTGTACTGGGCATAGCATCCGGAGCGACCAGCTCCATCAGCTTGGTGCTTAACCCCTTATGGGCCAGCCCAGCGATGCTTTTCCCCTGTTGGAGAGTTTGGTAAGCCAGCTTGCTTAGAGGCGTGGTCGCCATCGAAACATAATATGAGACCACCATTCCAGCGAATGTATCTGAAAAATGCGGCCCCTAGTAGGCACAAAAAAGTCCGCCTCGCTTAAGACGGACAAAAACCAGCCTGTCGGTTTTGAGCTAGGCGTCGTAGTACATGGCAAACTCGTGCGGGTGAGGACGTTGACACAGCTGCTGGACCTCTTCGTATTTGAGATCGATCCAGTTATCGATGAGGTCGTCCGTAAAAACTCCCCCTTCTGTAAGAAAGGCCCGGTCAAGGTTAAGAGCCTCCAGGGCACTGTCTAAGGAGGGTGGAACGGTCGAAATTTTCTGTAACTCTTCTTCACTGAGTTCAAACAAGTCGCGGTCTTCGCCATCACCAGGGTCGATTTGATTTTTAATACCATCTAACCCGGCCATCATCATGGCACTGAAGGCTAAATAAGGGTTAGCTAAAGCATCTCCAGAACGGAATTCCAAACGCTTAGCTCTAGGGCTAGGGCCGGTTAGAGGAATGCGTACAGCTGCAGAGCGGTTACCTTCGGAATATACCAAATTCACAGGTGCCTCAAAACCAGGAACGAGACGCTTGTAGCTGTTAGTGGTTGGATTGGTGAAAGCCAAGAAAGCCGGTGCATGCCTCAGTATGCCGCCGATGTACCAACGTGCTGTTTGCGACAAGTTGGCATATGTACCCTCTCCAAAAAACAGCGGCTTGCCTCCTTTCCAAAGGCTTTGGTGAACATGCATACCACTGCCGTTGTCGTTGAACACCGGTTTCGGCATAAACGTAGCAGTTTTGCCATATTTCTTCGCAACATTACGCACGACATACTTGTATGTCATCACATTGTCAGCTGCTTCAATTAACTGGGCAAATTTCATACCCAGCTCGTGTTGACTAGCACCAGCCACCTCGTGGTGATGCTTCTCGATTGGAATACCAAGCTGCGCCATCAGCAAAAGCATTTCGGAGCGAATATCCTGTGCGGTGTCGTTGGGTATTACCGGAAAATAACCCTCCTTAGCCTGAATTTTGTATCCAAGGTTACCGCCTTCTTCAATGCGGCCTGTATTCCAGCCAGCTTCGATAGTGTCAACGCTGTAGAAGGAACTGCTTTCCGCCGACTTGTACCGAACGTCATCAAAGAGGAAAAACTCAGGCTCTGGGCCAAAGAAGGCCGTATCCGCAATTCCGCCGTCATTTAAGTAGACCAATGCCCGTTGCGCGAGCGCTCGCGGGCAACGTTCGTAGTTCTGACCAGTTCGAGGATCTTGAATTGAACAAATGATGCTTAGAGTCTTATGACGATAAAAAGGGTCGATCCACGTAGTACTGGGGTCGGGCACCATCGCCATATCCGACGTGTTAATTGCTTTCCAACCCCGAATGGACGAGCCGTCAAAAGCCAAGCCCCCGGTGAAAGAACCTTCCTCAAGCAGGTTGGAACACACCGTTAGATGTTGCCACTTGCCATGAAAGTCAGTGAACTTCAAATCGATCAGCTCTATGCCTTCGTCTTTGACTTGACTAAGGACCTCCTGAGGTGTTTTGGCCATGAAATAGCAAATGCCAAACTCGTATGGTGGGGAAACCGCAAGGGTATCGACCACTTCGTCTATGGTATCAAAAGGGACATTGACTCTTTTCGATATTGTTTGCGTAACCGTTTTTGTCAAAAAATAAGGATTGCAGGTTCGCTGGGGGGGCCTTTCTATGTAGATCGGAGCTACCCTCTCAGTCAGCCTTGTCTCAGAACTTTTAAGATATGCGCGACGCCATCACTGGTCTGATCCGTCGTTATGACCAGCTGGGACGCTATTTCGATAGGTTGGCGATCGACAGCATTGAGTCGTATCTCGGCGAATCGGAGCTGCGAATTCGTGCTGTTGAACTAATCAACACTAAAGCTGCCGAAATTGTGCGTGAGGCTAGCCAGCGCCTTTTCCAATCTGAGCCAGACTTGTTGCTCCCTGGTGGAAACGCTTACACCACCCGGCGACTGGCAGCTTGTCTTCGTGATATGGACTATTTTTTGCGCTACGCCAGTTATGCCTTGGTGGCAGGTGACAACGCCGTCCTTGATGAACGAGTCCTCAATGGTCTCAACGATACGTACAAAAGTCTTGGAGTCCCCACAGGTCCCACTGTGCGCAGCATTGTTTTGCTCGGTGAAGTCGTCACTGAGAATCTCTTGAAACAAGGAGTGTCTTCCAAAGAATTAGCCGTAGTATTCCAGCCTTTTAATCATTTAGCTTGCGGATTGGGTGAAACTGACATTCGTCGACGCTGAATTTAAAGTTTCAGTAGGATTGCGATTGGTTGATTTAGCAGCCTCAGTAAGGCGACAGCTGCCTAAGCTCTGTTTTTAGAAAGAGCGTTAAGGGCCTTGGTGACGGCGCAATATCCTCTCCCAGTTGACGATCGTCACCGCAAGTCTTTTGCCAAGATTGCGACGCCCGATCGACTGTTATTAGGTCCTGGTCCATCCAACGCCCATCCAACTGTCCTTCAGGCATTGGCACGTACCCCTGTTGGTCACCTAGATCCCCTCTATATCGAATTGATGGGCGAAGTTCAGGAGCTTTTGCGCTATGCCTGGCAGACCGACAACTATCTCACACTGCCAATGAGTGGCACGGGCAGCGCGGCAATGGAAGCCACGATTGCCAATACTGTTGAACCAGGGGATACAGTCCTCGTCGCGGTGAAGGGATATTTCGGTCTTCGTCTTGCTGACATGGCCAACCGGTATAGAGCTAAAGTTAAAAAGCTTGAAAAGCCTTGGGGCCAGTGGTTTTCATTAGATGAACTCGAGGCTGCTCTAATCGAATACAAGCCAGCCATCCTGGCAATAGTGCATGCAGAAACCTCCACTGGTGTCTGTCAACCTATGGACGGGGTCGGCGATCTCTGTCGAAAGCACGATTGTCTCCTGCTTCTAGATACGGTGACATCTTTGGGTGGTGTACCTGTCTATATCGATGAGTGGAAGGTGGACTTGGCTTACAGCTGTAGTCAGAAGGGGTTGAGCTGTCCTCCAGGTTTGGGTCCTTTCACCATGGGATCGCGGGCTGAAACTAAGATGAAAGCTCGAACCAGCAAAGTCCCCAACTGGTATCTCGATGTTTCTTTGCTTAACAAGTATTGGGGTGACGACCGTATTTACCACCACACGGCTCCTGTGAACATGAACTTCGGTATGCGTGAAGCTCTACGCCTTTTATCAGAAGAAGGGGTTGGCCAGGCTTGGGCAAGACACCGTAAAAATGCAGAAGCGTTGTGGGCTGGCTTAGAGAGTTTGGGATTGTCTATGCACGTGCCCGCCGACCGTCGTCTTCCCACACTTACGACGGTTCGTATTCCTGAGGGGGTCGACGGAAAAGCTTTCAGCCGACACCTTCTTAATCAGTACGGAGTTGAAATCGGAGGTGGATTGGGTTCTCTTGCGGGCAAGATTTGGCGCATCGGCTTGATGGGATACAATTCTAATCCTCAGAATGTCAATCGTTTGCTTAACTTGTTTGAGACAGAGCTGCCTCGTTTCGGCGGTTACGCTGCCTCCGTTGCTTGAACCAACGTTTTAACTGACTGGAAGCTTCGACCTCCATCAGTCCTCCGTCTATCGCCATCTTGTGATAGGCGCTGGTGTGGTTTGACAGGTTCATCGTTCCGCCGAGTGCGCCCCTTTTTAAGTCTCGTGCTCCATAAACAACGGTTCCCATACGCGCCTGCACAAGTGCTCCTGCACACATCGGGCACGGTTCGAGTGTCACGATTAGACAACAGTGGTTGAGCCGCCAACTACCTAACACAAGAGCGGCTTGTTGAAGAGCAACTAGTTCAGCATGCCCCAATGGATCTTGTTGGTTTTCACGCCTGTTCCGGCCATGACCAATTGCCCGGCCGGTGGGATCCAAAACAACAGCTGCAACAGGCACTTCCCCGTTTTTGCCGGTGACCTGTGCGCGTTGAAGAAGAACTTCCATCCAGGCTTGAAAGCGACCGTTTTGATCCACCTTGAAATGCATTGATGCCTGTGAGCACCATCCTACGAAAGACGAGGATCACTGCAGTTCAGTCAATGCACTTGCGCGCCAACGTCAGCTCCGATCCACACCCTTCAACGGCTCAGCTGGCTCCGTTTGCGGCACCCTATGCAGCGGATCCTGTGCTGCAGGACTTTCTTCACAGGACGGCTGATCTCCTGTGTTCTTGGATTGGATCAGCACATCAACATAGCCCTCTACCATTGATGCGACCACAGCCCACGATCGCGCCTGGTACAGAGACAGCTGACATCGATGCACTCCTTAATGATCTTCAGGTAGTGATGGATGGAGCATTTCAACCGTCACACCCTGGTTCCTTGGCTCACCTTGATCCACCACCCCTCACAGCATCAATTGCGGCGGAACTGGTGTGTGCCGGGCTCAATAATAACTTATTGGCAGACGAATTATCCCCAGGACTCTCCAGCTTGGAACACGAACTATGCCGGTGGTTTTGTCAGCGACTTGGTCTTCCGAATGGTTCCGGTGGGGTTTTGGCGAGTGGTGGAACCCTCAGCAATTTGATGGGTTTGGTCACGGCGCGCACTTTTGGTGTTGGCGGCAACAACGGTGTGATTTTGTGCAGCAACGATGCCCATGTGTCATTAGTAAAAGCCGTCCGAGTGATGGGCTTATCAGACGATGCTCTGCAATTTTTGCCAACCGATTCGGAGGGAAGGCTTTGTTTGTCGGCTGTTGAACAGAGGCTTAGTCAGCTTCGTCGGCTTAATCGTCCCTGCTTAGCCATTGTGGCAACAGCGGGCACGACGGTGCGTGGCGCCATCGATCTCTTACCACAATTGGCAAACCTTTGTCGTGGTGCCGGTATCTGGTTGCACGTGGATGCCGCCATTGGTGGTGTTTTTGCTCTTAGTGCAGCGCACGCTCCCTTGATGCGCGGCCTTGAGCAGGCGGACTCCATCACCCTAAATCCACAAAAGCTTCTCGGCATCACCAAAGCCTCATCACTACTTCTGCTTCGACAGCATCATCAACTCCGAGCGACCTTCGGTACAGGACTTCCCTATATGGAGAATTCGACCACTGGTTACCACGGGGGAGAGGTCGGATTGCAGGGAACTCGCCCTGCTGAAGTGCTCAAACTTTGGCTGGGTCTGCGCCAGCTCGGTGAGGCTGGTCTTGAAACTGTGCTCTCTTCCGCGTTGAAACGACGAGAGATATTTGCCAACCAATTAGATAGCGACCGCTTAAGATTACTGCCCGGTGCACTTCACCTCCAGGCTTTCCATCCCATCAAAGGAGATCCCCAAAGCTGTGAAGCCTGGAGTCAGCAAACACGTCAGCAGTTGCTATCAGCTGGCTACATGCTGTCGCGTCCTTTCTATGGCGATCGTTTCTGCTTGAAAGGCGTGTTTGGCAACCCGCACACCACGCCTGACCATCTGACGGATTTGGCCCAACGAATTAATGCCTCAGTGTTTTGAATTGATCGACCACAATTAATATCTCCTCAAGAGAAGAAATGCCGAAACAAACGCGACGCTCGCGCTGGATCGCCATCGTGACTGGCGCGATTTCTGTGGTCATTGGACTTTTGTATCTCCTGATGATCACGGCTCTTGATGCACGTGGTCCGATGCTTCCACCTCCCTCCGATGCTTTGAGTGCGGTGGAAGACGTCGCTTGGCTGATCGTTGAAGTGGTTCCACCACCTGTTGCATTGCCGTCTCTAGAAACCGCTTAAGTGAGATTTCACGTCTATTGAGTTGAAATGCTTCCTGAACAGCGTCTTGCATCCCGCCATCGCCCCAATCTTGATCCCGTTCAAAAAAGCGAATGAAGCTGGTACCCGCAATCCGAGTAAGCCATGCGACAGTGATGCCTTGAACTGCTTGCCCAACCAACAATGTTGGCAGATTCAGCGTGAGAGCTGTGCTAAGGAGACTCATCGCTCCCTTGACCATGCCAAGTGTCATCAAGATTCGGCCAACCGAAATAGCTAGTTTCCTGGCTCGTTCTTTAGACATCTCAATGCCATAGATGTTTGCCATTTCCACAACCATTTGAGTATTCACTGCGGCGGCGCTAAGCAGATCGACTCCCGGTAGGGGCAGGGGGGTCGATGCCACTACTCCAGCACCGATCCAGCTGTAACGATCAACACAACGTTGCGCTTCACGTATGCGCTGTTGATTGAGCAGATCACGGCCTCTTGAATCGAGGCTGCGGCACTGAAGAAGAATATTGTCTGCGATGAGTTCTTCGCCCTCGACGCGCAAAATAGTCGCCAAGCGCTGAAGTAGGTCTGTTATGTCGGGCTTCGGTTGCAATGGTCGATGACCGAGTCGTGCAATCGATTGGGGAGCGGCGCTGCAGGCCAAAACATTGGGCGTGGAAAGAAAACTTGCACAGCGCGACCTCAAAATCTGCAAAAGTCGTTTCTCCTCCTCCAGACCATATAAATCGCGTTTATTGAGAACCAGCAACAATCGTTTGCCCAAATCAGCAATCGAACGCACAATCCTTAATTCTGATGCACAGAGATCGCTGTCGACCACCACCATGATGAGATCGGCTTGAATGGCGCGGTAACGCGCTACTTCTTCGCGACTGAGTCCGTTATCTCCATCTTCGAGGATTCCAGGAGTATCTACCAACTGAAGACTTCTCTCCAAACCTTTTAAGTGGAATCTGTAACGATGACATTCCGTTGTTAGTCCCATAGGTGCTCCCACTTCTCCCACAATTTTTTGGAGAAGGGCTCGAATTAATGATGTTTTGCCGCTTGATCCGATTCCGAACACTACGATTACTAAATCACCACGCTGGAGTTCTTCGCTCACCCGATTTCGTTCGGCTTGTAGGCTTTTGCGAATCATTTCACTCTTTAACCTTTCAATTAAGCGATCAACGTTGATTAGGCTTTGATTAGCAGCATCTCGACAATTAGTAGGGGTTTTCTGTACTTTCTTAGGCTGGATGCGCGTTGATCTTAGATAGCGCTGACGCCAAGACCAGCTTACTTGAATGACTACGACTGCGATCAACCCTGACCCCAAAAGTAGAACAGGAGTGAGCAGCCAGTGTGGAAGGAGATAACTCAGATCCCAGAGCAGTGTGCGGATTGCTTGCAACGCCAGACCCACCAACACAAGAACCAGCAGCGCAAGGGTTAATCCCACCAACAAGGGTGTGTGCCTGCTCATGTCTTTGATCCAGTAGTACCACTGCTGGCAATGCGAATGATGTTGATTCATAAGCGTGCATTGAATAAACCAAACTCCGTCGTTGGGTTATTGTCGTTATTGCCCAACCGGAGACCCGGCAGCTAAAACCTTGAGAGTTTATAATCAACCGACGCCAATACATATCACAATCCTCAGGTATGATCTCAGTTTTTCCACTTTCTTGGTCAACAGATTAAAGCGGCTTGATCAGTGCCATAAAGAATAAAAATTCCAAGCTTCCTCCACACTGTTCGAGTAGTTTCCGTACACATGGCTAAAACAAACATTGTTACATTTTGTCGTTATTTAGATTGTTTTTTGGCTGTGTACGTCTCGGTATCAACCAAAACTTCGAATCGTCATGACCAGCAATCAGCCACCACTATCGACGGCTAGCTACATAGAGCGGTGAATTCGACTTAATCCCCCCTTATTCTGCTCTAGTGCAAGCCCTTGTACTGGAACTTAAGACTCAGCTATTTTTAAGACCCGCGCCTATAAACCACTTGCTTTTATTAAAACCAACATATTAACCTCAAAGTGACTGCGTTGCCGTTGAATATAAGAGCTGCTATCAGGCTGTATCTAGTTGTACAATCAGCGAGTTGCTATCACTCAACACACACGGTTACCAAAAAGCTTTCTGAAAAATCAAAGCTTTGTTCAAAGGTAAGAAGTATAAAGAAAACATTAACAGATCTTCCCAATTGATAGGGATACATATTGCAACGAGATTAAATTAGCAGAATTGGAAGGATCTTGTTCATTACTGATTAACACACTACCATTAGTAGCTATCAGCCAATCACAACAGCACTATTTTGCTCGGGCTTTATACAAATTTTGTGCAAACACTGTATAGTGAATCTAATTATGACCGCTTAGGGGTAAGCGCAATATATCTTAGTGCACAAGATTTTAATCAACTACAAAGAACTTACTCATATGGATATATGAGATAACGTTGAAGTAGATCAGCAAAATATTAGTCAATGTAGAATTTTGTTGCATCAAGGTAGTGTTGTCGAAGCAGAGCTGCGCTTGTGTTTCGGTTGTGTTTTGCTCTGACATTTTACTTAGCACTCAGGTTACTAGTTACGAGAGAAATAGTGTGATTATGATAACCGAAGCTTGAATTATCAGCTTCACGAAAAAGGCCGCATTAATTAAATAAAATTCCTTGAGCTAGAGTGCGAAGGTATCCTCAGGCTTACTTATTTGACGACCATAGCCAACCTCGAAATAAATTTAACTAAGACAAGTTAACAGCATCTGTGTTTCTTAATTTGTTCAGATTTCTCCTTGGCCTACTCGAATGAGACAGACATCTTCAGCAAGCTGCTGAGTCAAAATGCCACTTTACTCCAATACCTCATCTTTTGGTTAGGTTAAGTAGCAAGAATTTGCAGGATTCGCTATTCCGCTGATGCCGAGAACCACCATAGACACTTGTTTTAAGAACAATGAGCGCGTTGGGGCTTTTTAACCTAGCGCAGCACTCTAACACGACAACATTAATAGGCACACCACAACGGTTACAACAAATATTAGAACTCAATCATATTGCCTGCCATCCATATATGGAGAGTAGGGGAAAATTAAGCTTGCAGCGAGTTTAGCCAGCAATTATGAAAGCAAGAACTAAGCAGTATTAGCTGACAACCAATGTCCCAAATAGAATTACTAAAAAGGCTCAGACCAAAGAAAGTTTTCTTGCGAAAGAAACCTGTACTAGAGCAATTAATCCAATTGTCGCTGCTAAGCCTCAGTTCCCAAATTCCCTAGATGTGTTTTGATTTGCTCCTCTATCACTAATGGCTAGTTGGATTTTGATTAATTAGAATTTTGATGGCTATACTGATGCAAAGGCAGCGTAAGCAACAGGATGACTTAGGTGAGATATTGGCCGCTGTATCACACCCCGCAGGATAGCTACCACCGCAAGATTGGCTCAAAAATTTTCCGTAAGCTTACTAATGGACCACTAAAATTCACTCCTCCACTTTGGGACTGATGCCAGAAAAATCTAGCTTCGTCTGTAGCTTGCATCATGACGACTGATCCAAAAATGGATTGCGAAGCAAAGCATCGCTAAATTAATGGCAATGTCAGCTACGTTGAAAACTGGGAAACTTACTGGGATGAGAGCCAAAAAATCCACTACATAGCCAAAACGCCACCGATCTAAACCGTTGCCGAGTGTTCCTCCTAAAAGACAGGCTACGGCTGCAGCCTGCCATATCGGAGCCGCGCGTCGTCGCCAAACCCAAACTAGAGCTCCGAGGCTCACCACAAGACTGAGAAGTCCTAGGAACTTTGCAGATCCGCTCAGTAGGCTAAAGGCAGCGCCGGTGTTTCGAACGAGTTGGAGCGAGAGCAATCCGGGCAGCAAAATCATCGCCTTGCCATTAAGCAAAAGCCCAGATATTGCTGCCTTACTGATTTGATCGACTAACACAATTGCTGCCGCGATCAATAAGATGATAGACCGGTGGAGCATCTTGTTTATGATTTAACGATTAGAAGGCGACGCAAGATCACAGCGAGTAAACTGGATGTAATACAGAGAAGGATTTGAGCGGGCAATGGGCCGAGTGAATACTGCACCACTAGGCTCGACATGGACTGGTTCCATCGCCCCAATAGCGCGCCTAGGCCAAGGTTAAGGAGGCCGCATAGCTGCAAAACCACGAAGCCTGCAACTGCTGATAGAGACTGTGCTGCTAGGTCGTTCATTCCGTCCTGGTTAGCAAGACGCCCGGTCAGCCAGGCTGCTGGGATAAACCCAGCCAAATAACCAAACCCCGGTTCGAGCAAATAGTGCAGACCGCCCCCACCGTGGAATACCGGCAAGTTAATTGCTCCCATGCTCAGGTAAGCAATCGCCGCGATAACACCAGCACGCGGGCCACTGACCATGGCGCACGTCAACAATGCGGAAACCTGCCATGTTGCGGGGAGATCAATTACAGAAATCTGCGGCGCCGGTACTAGAATAGCCGCAGGCACAAGGCTGCCAAATAGAATAGCCATTAACCCGGCCAGGGCACCGCTCCATGTGGCCAGAGCTCTCACGTCGCATGATCAACTGGAACCATCCTGCTCGGGAATGGATACCCCACCCATAAATTACTATGGCTTCCATAGGTGACAGGCTGCGACTAAAGCAACAGCCCTCTTATTTAAAGACCGCCGATCCAATGCCGATGTTGCGGCCCTCAGATCTCGTCAGCCTTGAAGAAGTGGGTGAAGTAGTTGCTATTCATCCTCTCGACATCGTTGCTGTTCGATTCCGACAGGGCACATTTCTAATAGCTCTTAACCAACTCGAGGTAGTTCTTCAGAACGACACGGGTTGATTTTGTTCTAACCAAACTCGTTCTAATTCCCGCAACGAAGAAGTCGGTCCGCACAGGCTGAGTCTTGGTTGTTTAAGTCGATGCTGACAGGTGGTTTTCACCTTCTCGGGTGTGATAGTTCGCACAGCCTGGACACAGCGCTGATCGTAGTCATCGTTTAGTCCCATAGCGCGTAGTTGAACCCTCCGTTCAGCTCGCTGTGAGCACGTTTGACGACTATAGGCCACTTGGCCGATGAACTTGGCACAGGCGAGCTGTAAATCAGCCTGGGTCAATGTATTTTGGCTAAGTTCCTCCCAGGTTTGAAGAAGAAGACACAGGGTGAGTTTTGCTCGTTCCACCCCTGTAGAAGCCAGCATTACAAATGGGGCAGGCCCAGCTAGCTGCGGATAGTGCACAGCTACTTCATATGCGACGCCGTATTCCTCTCGAAGACGTCTAAACAGAAGACTCGACATTCCTGTTCCGAGATGGCATTGGAGTAAACGCATTACCAAATCATCAGGGTGGCCGCTAGGTACCGTCGCTTGGCCAAGCATTAGCACCACCTGTTCTGTATCCATTGATTCTACTCGAATAGTGTCACGTGATAGTTGGGTCCCGTAGAGGGGGATTAAGCGTTCACGTTTTTCTGGGCTATGCGGCCAGTCTCGAAAGCCTTGCATTTCAAGGATACGTTCTTGCATCTGCTCAGGCATGGAACCCGCAAGGGCTAAAACATTGCCCTGCACGGGGAGTCGTTGAGCTAAAGGCAGAAGGTGCTCGCGTTTGATCGCTTTAAGATCACATTCAACGCCGAGTGGGTCGTGGGCATACCCTCCGCTGCCGAACACCAACTCACGCCAGGCAACAGTTGCTGTGTGAAAGGGATCCTCTCGCTGTCGTTGAAGCGTCTGCAAGGTGAGGTTTCTTTCGAGCGCGACTTGGTCAGGCTGGAGGTGTGGATCATGCACCATCCAGGCCAATAAGGGAAGTAACCTCTCTGCTTCCTCTACGGTGCTGTGAAGGCTCAGCAGCAAACCATCTTCTTGTGCATCGCATCGAAGGCCAGCTCCACATCCCTCCACTAAATCTGCAAGTTCGCAGTGGTTATACGGACCGCACCCGCGGCTGAGCAACGATGCCAGAAGTTCATGCGCACCGCGTTGACCTGTCGGGTCTAGGGCACTGCCAAACGGTAACCATAGTTTTGCCGCCATTACACCTGGCGAAGTAAGAGGTTCAAGTATTAGATCCAGTCCTGTAATCACTAGTTTGTTCCTGGATAAGCAACCAAAATGCAAGCCTTCTCCGGCAAAAGCGCTGGAAATAGCTCGGAACAGAGCCGACAGCTGCTCCATTGTCCAAGATGTTTTAGGGGAGCGAGCAGATCTTGGTTTCTATGCCAAAGCACATGGCTAGCACACAGACTGGCGACGTGACTAACAGACTCCAAAGAGTAGCGCAGGCTATTGCTTACGAGCTGAAGACCGCGCCGTAATTCCTGTTCCGAAACCGCTTCATTGGAAGCTTGGTTTAGAATTAGGCTAACCTCGGTTTCTACAGTAGGTAAGGCGTTTTCGGGGCAGATCAGTTCAAGGGTGATTAGACTGCCTCCCTCTAGCGCCGTGAGATCCATCGACACGTTTTCTACCAATCGGAGTTCTTCGCGTAAGCGTCTCACCAGCCGGCTTCGACGACCCTCTCCCAGAAGCGTTGTAGCGAGATCTGCTCCCATCACTGTATCTTGATCCTGGGCTGGAGCGATAGACCAAAGCATGAGTACACGAGCCGATCGCAAGCGGTCCACCTGTTTTGTGTGGCGACCTGCTCGCACGGTGACTGGTTCTACTGGGGTTGTTGCGATAGGTCCTGTTGATAAATCGGCAAGAGCTGATGATGCAATAACCGATTTGAGTCTCTCCGGAGCGGGACCAGCCACCGCCAGTGCGCAGTTAGGACCACAGTATCGGCGCTGATGAAATTGGCGCATAGCAAAAGGATCCATCGCCTTAAGGCTGTTGATCTCACCTAGAATTGGTCTCCCATAAGCATGGTTTCCACAGCCCAGGCTTAACACGCTTTGTAAAACTTGTTCTGTGGGTTGGTCGACGTATTGGGCAATTTCTTCCAGTACTACATCTCGTTCGGTCAAGAACCCGTGCGAATCAAAAGTTGGCTGTAACACCAACTCTAAGAGCAAGTCCAGCGCCTCGGGCGCCCGCTCAGGAGGTACTAGAACGTGAAAGTGCACATCATCGAATCCGGTGGCGGCATTACTGCTTCCACCCAAGGTTTCAATAGCTTCATCGAAGGCTCCAGCGGCAAGACGGCGACTCCCTTTGAACACCATGTGTTCTAGAAAATGGGCCATGCCTTCTTCCCCAGAGTGTTCACTAGTGCTGCCGGCTTGGCACCAGAAATCAAGACAGGTGAGCGGAGCGTCTGGCATTGTTGCTGTAACGCAACGGGTGCCATTCGGCAAAATCCAGTTGTCTAACTTGGGACCGGAGAACAAGGGGTTCAGGACCGCGTGGCAAAGTTCTATTCTGTGCCTGCCGGCCTTGATGCAGCCTCAGTCGAAGGATCTCTCTCAAGAACTGCATCCTTTAGTGTTCGCGCTTGCAGCGTCGATTCGTTCTGCGTGGCAATCTCTTCCGGATCTTGGGCCTTTAATCGTTGCCGACAATCTCCGGGTGATTCATGGGCAACTCAATGGCGAAACCTTATTTATTGGTAATGAGTTGCACCAGTGTCGAGGCCTGCGCAAACTCCATCTCGAGGTGGCACGACTCGGCAATGGTTTACAAATTCTTCACTGCGTTTGGTTCCCCGATCCTCATTACGATCTACCGATTTTTGGAGCAGACATTGTCGCAGGTCCAGCTGGTATTTCAGCGGCCATTGTCGATCTTTCACCCACTTCAGGCCAATTGCCCGATGATGTTGTGAATGGCCTCGAGTCAGTCACCATGCCATCGTTTCGGCAAGTTCGTGACCTCCCTGGCTGGGGAACAATTTTTTCAAACAAAGTGTGTTTCATCCGCCCCGATGGAGAAGATGAAGAGGCTCTATTCAATCTTTTGGTGAGGGATTACCTCAAGGTTCTTTCCGACTGTGTGCGCGTTGCGGTTCCTGAATCAAGAACTTCTGTCTCTACGATCTCTCGATATAAAGGCCAGTTAAACTATTGTCTGCAACAAAAACGCAACGATAAGACACGTCGGGTGCTTGAAAAAGCCTTTGATTCTGATTGGGCTGATCGCTATATCGAGCTTCTGCTGTTTGACAATCCGCCGCCCCTTTGATGTCGTCTATACGTCTGCCTTTAATTGCAACTGTTGCTGCCACTTTAACGGTAGGAGGATGGCTGCTTATCCGTCCCAAGTCCATCCCCATCCAACCGCCAGTTAGCCCTGTTGTTCAGCGACAGGGATTCTTGGCTAAGCGAGAGACCGTCGCGGCCCTTGGTCAATTGGAACCTGCTGGTGATATTCGCAGCCTTGCGGCACCTACAGCTGGAATTGCCGGCACGCCGCGGATTTCCGTTCTCCATGTATTGGAGGGAGATAGTATCAAACGCGGCCAGATTCTTGCCACATTTGACAATCGTCAAGGTCTATTGGCAGACCTTGAACGACTAAACGCCAAGCTGCGACGCCTTGACCAAGAAATCATTCTGCAGGAGACCGAAGTCCGTCGGTTTAGCCAAGCTGCGGAGTTGGGAGCTGCAGAGCGCGTTCTAGTAGATAACAAGCGAGAGGAGCTGATCCGAATGCAGGGGCAGCGGTCGCAGACTCTAGCCGAACGAAAAGGATTGATGTCAGATCTGGCGCTTAGTCAACTCACCTCTCCGATTGACGGGTTGGTACTAGACATTCATGCAAGGGAGGGAGAACGACCATCTTCCAGTGGAGTTATGGACGTGGGTGCCAGTCAGCAAATGGAAGCTCGTATCGAGGTCTATGAATCAGACATCTCGAATATTCGTCTTGGACAGACAGTTCAACTAATCAGTGAGAATGGCGGTTTCGAAGGAAATTTGGAGGGTCGTGTAATCCGGATTAGCCCGCGAGTCGAGCAGCGCGCCGTGATGTCAACTGACCCTACTGGGGATGTTGACGCCCGTGTGGTGGAAGTAGATGTGGCCTTGAATGCTGATGATGCTGAGAAGGTAACGCGCTTGGCTGGATTGAAAGTGATAGCCCGTTTTCAATCTAAATCATGATTTGGTCTTGGCAAGGACGTCGCATTCCTCTTTCCTGGATGTTACTGAACAAGCAGCCTGTCCGGTTGGTGGTTGCTTTGGCTGGCATCAGTTTTGCGGGGATTTTGATGTTCATGCAACTTGGCTTTAGAGACGGTTTATTTGATGCCAGCGTAACCATTCACCGCTTGTTTGATGCCGACTTAGTGTTGATCAGCCCTCGATCGGCGAGTTCTGTGCGGATGGCAGAATTCCCCCGTCGACGATTGATTCAGACCCTGGCTGATCCTTCGGTCAAGGGCGTGACTCCCGTCCACTGGGGTCTAATGCTATGGCGCAATCCGGAAACTCGTCGTAATCGCGCTATTCTTGCCTTAGGGTTTAATCCAGATGATCCATTTTTCTTAGATCCCAACTTAGCTCCACAGACCGAGGTTTTAAAACAGAAAGGACGCATTCTCTTTGATCAATTGTCGCGTCCGGAATTCGGCCCTATCACTGATTGGTACAAAGATGGACGAGTGGTGGAAACAGAAATCTCTGGTAATAGGGTTCGCGTAGAGGGGCTGGTCAGGTTGGGAACCAGTTTTGGTGCTGACGGAAATTTGCTTGCAAGCACAGAAACATTTCTGGACCTGATGCCACAGAAACCACCCGGGGGCATTGAGGTGGGGTTGATCCGCCTAAAAACTGATAGCGACCCTGATCAAGTGGCCAAGCGTCTGCAGAAACGATTGCCGCGAGACGTCACAGTTTTGACCAAACAAGGATTTATTGACTTCGAACAAAATTACTGGAGAAATAGTACCTCAATCGGCTTCATCTTCACCCTTGGTGCTGCAATGGGGTTTGTAGTGGGATGCGTGATTGTTTATCAAGTGCTGTATACCGATGTCAGCGACCACTTACCTGAGTATGCCACGTTGATGGCTATGGGATATCGGGTCAGCTATTTGCTAGGCGTTGTGGCACGAGAGGGCTTCTACCTCGCTTTTCTGGGTTACATACCTTCCTATCTTGCCGGACAGGGTCTTTATTGGTTTGTGCGCGACGCAACAAAACTCCCCATTGGTATGAATCCTGGTCGAGCGATTACCGTTTTAGTCATGATTCTTTTGATGTGTATGCTCTCGTCACTTTTAGCAATGCGACGTTTGGTAGATGCAGATCCCGCAGAAATTTTTTGATACAAATGTAGTTAGAAGAGAGGTGAATATTCACAATGTTTCTGCGGTCTCGATCGAAAGCTTAAGACACTCATTTGGTCGTGGTTCGATGCAGCGCCAAGTCCTTCAGGACGTCACCATGCGCATTGATCCGGGTGAAGTGGTGCTGCTGACGGGACCGTCCGGGTGCGGCAAAACCACCCTGCTCACGTTAATCGGCGCTTTACGAACAGTGCAATCAGGGTCGGTATTAGTTCTTGGTCAGCAGCTGAGTGGAGCTGGACGACGGCACCGACAACAAGTGCGGCGTCGAATTGGAATGATTTTTCAAGGCCACAATTTGTTGAGCTGTCTTACAGCAGAACAGAACGTTCAAATGGGAGCAGATTTAATTCCAGGCCTCAACTACGGAGCCCGGAGGAATGAAGCTCGCACTTGGTTGCGGGCTGTTGGTTTGGATGACCACCAAATGGATCAGCTTCCCCAAGATTTGTCTGGCGGACAGAAGCAGCGTGTGGCGATCGCCCGCGCTCTTGCTACTCATCCACGTCTGCTGCTAGCTGACGAGCCAACTGCCGCTTTGGACAGTCGTATGGGTCGAGAGGTGGTCGATCTTTTAAAGAGTCTTGCCCGCGAACAAAAATGTGCTGTGCTGATGGTGACCCACGATCCACGTATTCTTGATGTGGCAGATCGCCTTATTCAAATGGAGGATGGCTGTTTGATATCTGCTATTCAGTAAGATAAACCGAATTCAATAACGATGTTGACAGATGGCCAAGCGCAGGAACTTGAAGAAGGAAAAGCAGGAGCGCAACCGCGCCTACGCGCGCAAATTCAAAAAACGTAAGATGCGTAACGACGGTCGCGGTGAAGGTGCTGGCAACGGTGTGACGGGTACTGCTAATAACGGTGGCGCCGCCGACTGATCGGCCACTCTTAGCAAACGACTGAACTCTTCCTTTAGTGTTGGTAGCTTAAGTTTAAGAGGTTTCATACATCGGCTGTCGCTATGTTCGTCAGTGTCGTCATCCCGACCTACAACCGCCAGCCAATTCTTGAGAAGTGTCTAAAGGCCTTAGAATATCAACAAAATAAGGGTGGTCCTGATCAATATGAGGTCATAGTCATTGATGATGGTTCCACTGATGGAACTTCGCAGTGGTTGTGGGGTGAGTCCGATCGTTTTCCCCATGTCCATTTGTTTAGGCAGCAGCGTAGTGGCCCTGCTAAGGGGCGTAATCGCGGAGTAGATTGTGCTAAGGGAGATGTAATTATCTTCATAGACAGTGACTTAGTAGTTACGGACACGTTTTTAACCTGTCATGTCCATGCCTTGCGACGTAGTTGGGCTAAGCGTGGTGACCGACTCTGTTTCACATGTGGGGCCGTTATTAATACCGTTAATTTTGAGGCTCCCACGTCAGAAAGACACAAGCTCAGGGACTTCTCCTGGGCTTACTTTGCTACGGGAAACGTTGCTATCGATCGTCAGGTGCTAGAGAGAGCTGGCCTTTTCGATACCTCCTTCTATCTTTATGGATGGGAGGACTTGGAATTGGGTGAACGCTTACGGCGCATGGGGGTCGCGTTGATCAGGTGTCCGGAGGCCGTTGGTTACCACTGGCATCCTGCCCTTACTCTCGAACAGATCCCTGATCTAATTCAGGCAGAGGATGAGCGAGCTCGTATGGGACTTGTTTTTTACCGTAAGCACCCTACACGTCGCGTACGCTTCATGATTCAGTTTACTTGGCTGCACCGGTTGCTTTGGGAGCTACTGACCCTGGGAGGTTTGATCAATCAACACAGCCTCAGGCCATTACTGCGCTGGTTGATTCACAATGGCTATCCCGCTGCTGCGATGGATGTGTTGCGTCTCCCGCTCAATAGAGTTGGTGTGCATACTATTTTTCGATTGGCAAGGGCTGAAGGACTACGTTGATGGCGAGCAATTTGGTACCTTCGATATGCCCTTTAAACGGCACACTTGCCCGTTTCGGGTGTACTTAGATGGTTTTCAGCATTTCGTTGTGATCGTTCACGTTCAGTCCCTGGCAGGTGCAGGCAAACCCGAAACTTCAAACCATGGCTGTTGTCACTCTCTCTGAAATGATGGAGGCAGGTGCCCACTTTGGTCACCAAACCCGTCGTTGGAATCCAAAGATGTCGCGTTATATCTACTGTGCGCGCAACGGTGCCCACATCATTGACTTGGTGAAAACCGCTGTATGCATGAACAATGCATACAAGTGGACACGTTCCGCTGCGCGTGGTGGTAAGCGTTTTCTCTTCGTTGGCACGAAAAAGCAAGCTTCCGAGGTTGTGGCCTTTGAAGCAGCTCGCTGCGGTGCTGCCTACGTCAACCAGCGCTGGCTAGGTGGCATGCTTACTAACTGGGCCACGATGAAAGCTCGCATCGACCGTCTAAAAGATCTTGAGCGAATGGAATCCAGCGGTGCCATTGCGATGCGTCCTAAAAAGGAGGGTGCTGTTCTGCGCCGTGAGCTCGAGCGACTCCAAAAATACCTCGGTGGTCTCAAGACCATGCGTCGCCTTCCTGACGTCGTTGTGCTCGTGGATCAACGTCGCGAATCGAACGCTGTTCTTGAAGCTCGTAAACTGGATATACCTCTGGTATCCATACTGGACACAAACTGTGATCCGGATCTTTGCGAAGTTCCGATTCCTTGTAACGACGACGCCGTTAGGTCTGTACAACTCGTTCTTGGACGTCTAGCTGATGCGATCAATGAAGGCCGTCATGGCTCTAACGAACAGTAAAGCGACAACTATATAAGAGGGCTAAGGTTGCTTTCTTGCCCATCAAATTCGCTTTCCTGGTCTCCTGAACAAGTTGGTAGTGCCCCACCACATCATTTTTTTCATTCCCTCCATACCTCATGGCTGACGTAACCGCTAAGCTCGTCAAAGGATTGCGCGACAAGACAGGCGCGGGAATGATGGATTGCAAGAAAGCTCTTGCAGCCACAGATGGTGATATAAAAAAGGCTGTGGAATGGCTTCGCCAGAAAGGAATAGCTAGCGCTGAGAAAAAATCTTTTCGTACAGCTGCTGAAGGGTCAATCGGTAGCTATATACACACCGGTGCTCGGGTGGGGGTATTGATCGAGATCAATTGCGAGACCGATTTTGTTGCCCGTAGTGGTGTGTTCCAAGAACTCCTGCGTGACGTTTCGATGCAGGTGGCGGCCTGCCCTAATGTGGAATATGTCACTACTGATGAAATCCCACCTGAGATCCGAGAGCGTGAGAAAGCTATTGAAATGGGCCGGGACGACCTTGAAGGAAAGCCCGATAAAATGAAAGAAAGAATTGTTGAGGGGCGTATCGGAAAGCGCTTGAAAGAACTAGCTCTGATGGAGCAGCCGTTTATCAAAGATGGCTCAATCACTGTTGGCAATCTGGTTAAGCAGACTGCGGGAAAGATTGGTGAGAATGTGAAAGTGCGTCGCTTTACCCGATACACTCTCGGTGACGGCATTGAAGTCGAAGAAAACGATTTTGCTGCCGAAGTAGCATCAGTACAGAACGCTGGCCGATCTCTGTGAGCCAGGATGAACATTGAGTTTGCATACGATCCATCTGAGCAACTGGTACGCTTGGCTCAGCGTTGTCGATCAAGATCTATTGCTGTTTATAGGGATCAGGCGCTTTACTTACAAATTCTGCGTAAAGAGGTGGGGACGGCCACGCGACGAGCCCTCTTCAACTTACTTAGCGAGGTTAACCCCATAAGGTTTAATCTCTTATCTTCATCGGATCGGAGCCAGTTTCATACAATAATTAACGATTTAATTCAGCGCTGTTCGGTATTGTTGACGGTTGAGCAGCTTATGCAGCTTGTAGCTCAAATGCATGAGGAGCAGCGACGCCAACAAGCCCGTGCCAACCGAGAAATACTCCAGGGGCTATCTCGGAATCTTGAGGAACCTACACCTGAATTGCCTCGACCAGATCTTCTAGTATCCAACCAAGATGAGCCCTCCAGCTCAATACACTTAGACGTGGCCTCCTCCCCAGCGCCAAGAGCTACTCCTCCCATAGAAGCTATCACCAGCTCCGAATCTAAGGAAGAGGAATCGGAGCGGAGCGATTCATCAGAGCTCCAACAGGGGGGAGATCTCGGTGTTCTGCGTTCTTTATTCCAACTTGCTGATGATGTAATGCAGCCGACTGGAACATCGAGTGATACGGGGATTGATGCTTTCGAAGGGGTAATGGCGGTGGAGGGGGATGATCACTTTCTGCCATCGCGGCCTGATGCGCTCCTTCAGTGGATGCAATCTATAGATCTAGCCCTTTCGCGTCATCTTCGCAATTTTTCTCATGCATTGAACGTGCAGATGTTAAGATCCGGTCAGGCCCAGGCTCTACTGCCGATCACACTGCTCGAAGCTGTGTTGCGAGGGCAAATGGAGACCCAGCCAACAGCAAGCAACGTTTTACGACTTCGTTTACCCTTGGCCACTGGGGATCGTGAGTCAGGTATGGATGTTTTCGGCATCCTACTGCGCATTAGCGAATTGGAATTTGACAGCCACCGTTTGCGTCGTTGTCGAGCAAGATTGTGTGAACACCATCGTGCCTTGATCACAATGGTGCGACAGCAACGTCATTGGGAGCGACGCTTCTTAGATCGTGAGGCTCGCAAACATTGGCAGACTTCATCCGATTCGACCACTCCAAAGACGAACGGGGACTGACCAGCACCCAGCTTGCGCTGTTTCTTAGATGGCTTCAGCCTTTGCAAAGATCACTTAGCCTTGAAACAGAGAGCCGTTTCCGCGATCTACAGGGAAGGAAGCAGCGATTTCATCAGTTTTTAAGTCAGCAGTTATCTGCTCCGCCAGCCATTCCGATGCCTCGTGGTGAGATTGAACGGATGGAGCGGATGCGTTGCTCTTTTGATAACTATCCCCAGCTGACGGATGCATCCCGTCAGCGTCTTGTTAGCGATTCTCGCCAGTGGCTGTATGAACTGCGCCGTCGATTGGAGCCTTCTGCTCCGATGACGCCACCTCGCATAAAACTTCAAAACTTGTTGGACCGGCGATCCACAACAAATCCTAGCCTCGGTCTTGATAGTCCAATTGCTCGCATTAGAGGCGTTGATCCGAAGTTAGCGAGCCGCCTAGCTTCGCTCGATTTGGTATTAGTCAAAGACCTTTTGCACCATTATCCCCGTGATCATGTTGATTACTCGTCGATGAGACGGATTGAGGCGTTGGTTTCTGGGGAGACGGCGACGATAGTGGCGAAAATTCTCCGCTGTAACGGGTTTGTGAGCCCCCGCAACCCTAACCTCGCCATTCTTGAACTTCGGCTACAGGACCCTACAGGGTGGTTGAAAGTGACGAAATTCTCAGCTGGCAAACGGTTTAGTTCGCCGGCTTATCTTAAGAGACAACAAAGATTGTACCCGGTTGGAGCCAGCGTTGCCGTAAGCGGTCTTGTGAAAAACGGTGCTTATGGGTTGTCCTTTCAAGATCCGCTGATCGAGGTTTTAGATAGTCCCTCCGCGCCGGTTCGGTCAGCCAGCATTGGACGACTATTCCCCGTATATGCCCTTACTGAAGGCGTTAGAGCAGATCGTTTTAGAAGCCTGATCGAGCAAGTGTTACCGCTGACTCATCGGTGGCCCGAACACCTCCCCTCCGCGTTACGGAAGCAATTTGGACTTATGTCTATAGCAGAGGCATTAGAGGCATTGCATGCTCCTAAGAATCGGGAATCACTGGATCGTGGGCGTCATCGTTTGATATTCGATGAATTTCTTTTGCTACAGCTTGGACTACTTCAACGTCGCCAAGCGCTACGGTCCCGACCCGGTCCTGATTTGGTCCTGAGCCGGTCTAACTGCAGTCTCGTTCGGGATTTTAGAAATCTGCTCTCATTCCAATTCACAGATGCTCAGCAGCGAGTATTGCACGAGATTGAAGAAGATTTGGCTGATCCGAAACCAATGGCTCGGTTGATTCAGGGTGATGTAGGATCTGGTAAGACGGTCGTCGCTATTGCTGCGTTGCTTAGCGCCGTTTCCTCCGGCTGGCAAGGTGCATTAATAGCCCCGACCGAGGTTTTGGCCGAACAGCACTATCAAACTTTATGTCAGTGGCTACCCCAATTACATGTCACGGTCGAACTGCTAACAGGATCAACGCCACGATCTCGCCGCCGTCGACTTTTAGACAACCTGTTTAGCGGCTCGTTGAAGCTCTTAGTGGGAACCCATGCACTCCTAGAAGATTCCGTAGTGTTCCATCGCCTTGGCCTTGTCGTGGTAGATGAGCAACACCGTTTTGGAGTTCACCAAAGGGGTCGGCTTTTAAGTAAAGGGTTGCAACCTCATATGCTCACGATTACGGCTACCCCCATCCCACGGACGTTAGCACTGTCTATCCATGGGGATTTAGATGTTAGTCAGATCGATGAATTACCACCGGGGCGGACACCAATTCAAACAGCGATGCTTTCAACGAAACAACGCGAGAAGGCTTATAAATTGATCCGCAAGGAGGTGGAAAAAGGCCAGCGCGCCTATGTCGTTCTGCCATTAGTAGAAGAATCGGATAGGTTGACATTGCGTTCGGCGATCACAGTCCACGCCGAGTTAGCTTCAGAAGTATTCCCAGATCTCCGGGTTGGTCTGCTCCATGGTCGGCTTAGTAGTAGGGAAAAACAGAGTGTCTTGTCGTCTTTTGTGTCAGGCGATTGTCAAGTCCTTGTTTCCACAACGGTGGTGGAGGTTGGTGTAGATATTCCGGAAGCAAGCGTGATGGTAATCGATCATGCAGAGCGATTCGGTCTAGCACAACTACACCAGCTGCGCGGACGGGTTGGTCGTGGGGCTGCGGCCTCGCATTGTCTTTTGATCAATGGCAGTCCCAGTCCGCTTGCTAGTCAGCGTTTAGATATTTTGGTGCGTTCTACTGATGGTTTTGAAATCGCGGAGATGGATTTGAAATTGCGCGGTCCTGGGCAGGTGCTGGGAACGCGCCAGTCCGGGTTGCCAGACCTCGCTTTAGCTAGCCTTGCCCACGATGCGGCTATTCTTGAAGACGCACGCATTGCAGCCCAGGAGCTTCTTCGTAATGATCCTGGGCTAGAGCGCTGTCCACGACTTCGACAGTTGCTAGCAAACCAACAACGTCGTCTCAGTGGCGATATGCCTCTTAACTAAGCAGTCGTCGCTCCATCGAATAATTAATTGATGCGTCCTTGGAGCAATTATCCGATTCAAGATTGTTTGGAACCTCTCGAGCCTCTGCCTAAGCAACTATTTCAGATTGAACCTCACCCTTACGTGTCTCTTGGTGCCCCTTACGGGTTTGGAATGAATCCCTTCTGTTTGCGATCCGGAGTGGTGAAACGGTTGCTTATAGCACAAAATGAACTGCGACATCGTTCCCCCGATTTGCGGCTTGCAATTTTCGATGCTTGGCGACCTATGTCCGTTCAGGCCTTTATGGTGAATTACACCATCGATAGTCTATGTAACGAGCGGGAGATTCGCCGCAACGATCCAGCCCAACAATCTGCGCTCAATCAGGTGTTGGCTGATGTAGATCGTTTCTGGGCTACCCCAAACAACAACCCCAACAACCCACCCCCTCACAGCACTGGAGCAGCAATCGATCTCACCCTCGTAACCTACGACAATAACCTGATTAACATGGGTGGCGCCATTGATACGATCGGTGTTGTCTCTGAACCGGATTATTTCGCCGAAAAACTGGGCCAGGAGGCTCAACGCTGGCATCAGCACAGACGTCTCTTAGCGTCTGTAATGGCATTCGCTGGGTTTGTCCAACACCCCGGTGAGTGGTGGCACTACTCTCATGGAGATCAACTCTGGGCGTGGCGTAGTGGCACCGGAACAGCGATTTACGGAGAGTTAGCAAGCAATTGAGCCACACCTCGGTCACCGAGCCTATCTATATAATCGCCAAAGCTACAGTCCCCTCCCGCCATCTTCCAGCCTAACAGAAGTGGTTCAATCGTTTGCTCTAAGTCGTCTAGGAGTAGCCTCTCCACATAGGGCCTCGCTAACTTTTGCAGGTTGGGTGTGCCACCGAGCCAGAGCTGATATTGGTTAGGTCCATTTCCAACTAAGGCAAGTTCAGCCATGTAAGGACGAGCGCAACCGTTAGGGCAGCCCGTCATACGGACCAGCAATGTTTTGTCAATATTCAAGCGCCGGAGCTGGGCGTCGAGCCGGCTCAGCACATCAGGAAGAATCCGCTCTGACTCGGTGATGGCTAAACCGCAGGTGGGAAGAGCTGGGCAGGCTATAGCGTGTCGAGCCAAAGGTGCCGGGGCCTCAGGCACTTCGAAGCCGAGAGCCGCTAGTTCAGTCTGGATGTCAGCGCGTTGTACCGTGCCGATGTTACAAAGCAACAGATCTTGATTGGCTGTTAATCGGATCTCCAATTGGTAGGTCTTCACGATTCGACGAAGACCTTGTTTGAGCTCTCCCTGTAGACGTCCACAAATCAAGGACAATCCCACAAACCAAAGACCGGCCTGCTGTTGATGCCAACCCAAATAATCGAGAAGTTTGGCCTTTGGTTCATAGCGAAGTCCCGCTAGCTCACCTCTGAAATAATCTTCCTTCAGGGTTTGGCGAAACCACCGAATGCCCTTGTCGTGAAGTAGATATTTCATGCGCGCATGTGGGCGAATTACACGATCGCCGTGGTCCCGTTGCAATGCCAGGATAGATTGGATCACATCTAAGACGTCATGAGCAGTGACGTATCCCAGGGGATCGGCAATTCGGGCAAAGGTCTCATCCTTCTTGTGAGTACGACCCATGCCACCGCCTACGTAAACATTACACCCCCTGAGTTCACCAGATGGGGCTGTAAAGGCAACGAGTCCGATGTCCTGAGTGAGTAAGTCCACGGAGTTATCCCCAGGAACAGTGACAGCGACTTTGAACTTTCTTGGCAGATAAGTGTTTCCATAAAGCGGTTCTGATGCATTACCGGAATAGACGCCACTTTCAAATTGCCGCTTGCGTGCTTGTTGCACGGCTTTGGAGGGCTTAAATCGGTAACTCAAATTACCGTCTACCCATAGGTCCAAATAAGATCCCTCCGCGGCCTCTGGGCTTAGAAGAGCCGCGATTTCATCAGCCAATCGACGAGCAACTGGATAGCCTCCTTTTTCAAAGGGAGCCGGTGGGGCCATCACATTCCGGTTGATATCGCCGCAGGCCGCTAGGGTCGATCCTAAATTGCGGATAATCGTGCCGATCACTTCTTTCAAATCGGCTTTTGCGATGCCGTGCATCTGGAAGGATTGACGGGTCGTGACCCGCAGTGTTCCATCTCCGAGTCTGGCGGAAAGGTCGTCAAGGGCTAAAAAGAGCTGGGCTGGGATACGGCCCCCTGGACTGCGTAGGCGCAGCATCATTTGCCAGCTGCGCAATTTATCTGTTTTTCGGAGTTCCCGATGATGTTGTTGGTAACTTCCGTGAAATTTCAATAACTGAACTGCGTCTTCGCTGAAGCGCACCTCATTGTTGCCGAGTTCCGTCAACAACGGTTCGCGCAAGAAATGGCTATCGAGCTTGCGCTGCTCTGCTTTTGGGAGGCTGTTGGTTTGAGGTTCCACCACTTCCACAGAGATTCTTATCGCTCAGATCAGGGATAACTACATGAACGTAGCGAAACAAAGTCCAATACAGTCGGCTGCGGCTCTGTCTGCGGCGTGACAAAAACGTTTCTTCTTGAAATCGGCACCGAAGAATTGCCAGCAAACTTTGCTCGACTGGCCTTGGCGCAAATCGAGCAACGGGTAATACGTGACCTAGCGAAGGCACGTTTAAATCACGGCGTGATTTCCACTTATGGGACTCCACGCCGCTTGGCGGTATCGGTGGCCGTCCTTGAAGATCGCCAGTCAGATCTACGAGAAGAACGCAAAGGTCCTCCGGTGGCACAGGCTTTCAAGAACGGAGTTCCAAGTGCTGCCGCTATCGGTTTTGCAAAACGGTGTGGGATCGATCCATCGGAGCTCGAGCGACGCGAAACCCCAAAAGGTTCTTTTGTTTTTGCAACATCATCCATACCGGGACGTGACGGTGCCGTCCTCCTTCAGGATCTGATCCCATCTTGGATAGATGCCTTGCAAGGCAGTCGATTCATGCGTTGGGGAGGTGGTACACGGCGATTTAGTCGGCCGATTAGATGGCTGTTAGCTCTTCACGGTTCCGACGTTATCGAGATGGTGATCCCGGGGACTGATCCCGTGGTCCGAAGTGATCGCTTCAGTCGTGGACACAGGCTTCATGGCAATCAACCGTTGCGTATTGGAACGGCAGATCAATACGTTTCTACGCTTAGGAGCGCAGGTGTTCTGGTGAATAGGGACAAACGATCTCATTTGATTCGTCAAGCCATTACTCGAGGGGCCGATGTCGTAAATGGTTCAGCCAATTGTCCGGAATGGCTCTTTGAAGAATTGGTTGATCTCGTTGAAAATCCTCGGGTATTGCAGGGTCGAATCTCGGGACGTTTCTTGCAGCTGCCTCCTGAGGTGATCACCACTGTGATGCAAGCGCATCAGCGCTATGTGCCACTAGAGATTCCTAGTCTCAAGAGCGATCCACTGCGACTAACCGCACAGGAAGTGCTTCGTCCAGAATTTCTTTTAGTTGCCGATGGACTAGAGCAGGCTTCTGCTTTGATTACTCGTGGCAATGAACGGGTGTTAGGAGCACGTCTAGCGGATGCAGAATTTTTCCTTGACATCGACCGTCATCAGTCCAGTGCTGCAAGACGTGATGCTTTAGCTCGTGTAACTTTTGCGGAGGGCCTGGGAAGTCTTCAGGATCGATGTGACCGTATTGAACGATTGACTGAGCAGCTCCTGACCCAACTTAGGCTACCGACCTCTGTTGCCAAGGCTTCGTGTCGTGCAGCGCATTTCTGTAAGCACGATCTCGTCAGCCAGATGGTGAGTGAATTTCCTGAATTGCAAGGGTTAATGGGTGGCAAATACCTACTTGAGGAGGGGGAACTTCGTGATGTGGCTCTTGCTGTTGTGGAGCACTATTTACCCCGCGGCACGGGAGATGCTTTGCCGAGTACGGATGCCGGAGCCGTGGTAGCGCTAGCCGAGCGTTTTGAGTTGTTATTGAGCATCTATGCCAAGGGAGAACGCCCCAGTGGTTCATCCGATCCCTACGCCTTGCGTCGGGCAGGTAACGGTGTGCTTTTGATTCTTTGGCATCAACAATGGAAACTAGATCTCAACTTATTTCTTATCAAGGCAGTTCGATTATGGAAAAAGCTATTCCCATCATTTAGTGTCGATACCATTCAGCTCACGGCAGACCTCGCCACGCTGCTTCGCCAGCGCATCAACTCACAATTGGAGGATGATGGGTACGCCACTGATCTCATTCAGGCAGTTGCTGGCGAAACTGTAATGAACTCGCGTCTATTGAACGATCCCCTTGATGTTCAAGAACGCATCAGACTACTGGGCGGTTTACGAGATCAGGGCAAATTGGCTGCGGTTCAGGCAGCTGTTCAGCGAGTAGCGCGACTGGCTGGGAAAGGCTGTCTTCCCACAGATGTGTTGTCTTGTGTTGATGTAGTTGATCCTTCAAAATTCAAATCACCTAGCGAGCAAGGTTTATTCGATGTCACACGGCAACTGCAACCGCTGGCAAATTGCAGGGCCTATAAGGAGCTTTGCGATGTTCTAGTGAACTCAACCCCTGCGCTTGAAGCTTTCTTTAATAGTGTAATGGTGATGGCTGATGATCCGGTTTTGCGTGCAAATCGACTCAATCTTTTAGGGGTACTGCGTAATCAAGCTTCGGTGTTAGCTCAGTTTGAATTAATTCAGAACTAAACACTTAACTAACACGCAGCGGGCGCAGAGCTAAGAAAGAAGATTACTTTTATAGCTAACTTACAGCAGTGTATATTGGCTACAAGTTGCCATGCAGAAAACGGTTTGGTCATGACTTCAGTATTTTTAATTATTGCCAAAGCTTTTATTTTAATTATCAATACTCAACGGGCAATAAAAAGCAGAACTGCTGTATACAAGACTTAGAATCGGTTACCGAACGGGTGCTAAAAGTCGTTGCGTCAATTCAGCAACCGAGTCTAGTTAATAAATCTGTCGACAAACAAATCAGCCAACTCTGGCTGTTTTTTGTCCTTTGGCTTGAGTCTTAATCTTTTGTAATGCTTCTTCGGTTAGAAAATCTTTATCAGATCTCCCAACAGCCGATGGCACTGTCCCGTAGGTAGCAGGGGCGAGGGTCTCTCCCCGCAGTAGACTCCCCAACGTGTGCAGGGTGAGCTTTATCTGTTGCCAGGGATTCATCATCACGACTCGCTTGTAGAGATAGCTATCGAAAGTGAGCCTCTGCACATCTTTGTCGTTGCACATTTCGACAAATGCTTCTCGCGTGGCATCATTTCGATAAAAAATTCGTTGCAGGACGCCGAGCACCGCGTAGGTGGTGCTGTATTTACGATCCCAGCGTTTAAGGTAGGTGGATTTAATTTGCTTTTCTGTCGGAACAGAAGCTCCGTTATTAGAGATTTCCACGATTGCCTCAGCGCACATTCGGCCACTTTTGGCAGCGAAATAGATACCTTCTCCAGAGCTTTTGGTGACATAGCCAGCGGCGTCGCCAACAAGAGCCATACGGCCTACTACTCGGCGTGGACGGGGATGCTCCGGAATTGGGTGAGCTTCCACCTTGATAACTTCACCCTTGAATAAGCGTTTCGTAGCACGCTCGCGAATCCCTTTCTGTAGGCCTTTAATCAGGCTCTGGTTGCGTTGCATCGTACCGGTGCCAACCGCGACATGGTCATACTTAGGGAACACCCAGGCATAAAAGTCGGGCGACACGTCAGTGCCGACGTACATTTCAGCGAGATCCTCATAATAGGTCATCTCCTCAGGTGGAAGTTTAATTCGTTCCTGGAAAGCGATGGCCACGTTATATTCGCCAGCATCCATCGCTTTGGCAACGCGGGAATTGGCTCCGTCGGCACCAATAATTAAGTCCACGTAGAGGGTCTTTGCTTCACCGGTAGGACCACCAGTGCCGTGATCGGCGTAGTGAATGCTGTAAGGGCCCTGACGATTTTTGCCGGTACCAATCTTTTGAACTAGACCGTTGATCAACGTGGTGCCTGAGGCGACGGCACGGTTGCGGAGAAAGGCGTCGAAAACTTCTCTGCGGCACATGCCGATGTAAGCCTTATCGTCATAGCCGAGGGGATCGAGCCGAATATCAACCTCTCGATTCGAAGGCGAGATCATTTTCATGTTACGCACTTTCCTATCAATGATCGAATCTGGAAGGTTGAATTCCTTGACCATGCACAAAGGAATCGCGCCGCCACAGGGCTTGGCATTGTCAAGTTTCCGCTCGAATAACCAAGTCTTGATCCCAGCTTTTGCGAATACTTCTGCAGCGCAAGACCCGCTGGGTCCCCCGCCAACCACTGCAACTCTCAACATCTCAACAAATCTCCGCTTGGCCACCCTTTAAAGCTACTACCGAGTCGTAAAGTTGTCTGGATAGCGCGAGATTCTCACACTTACGATCTAAACAACATGAACCAGCGCCGTGGTGCGTTTACCCTCTGCGCAACGTATCGATCAGGATGAAATTCCTGTTGCTCGACGTACACGACGACCTCAGCGACAACCAAAAAACAAGAACGGTTTCGGCTTGTTAGTGAGTTGCCTTTTGGTTGGCGGGGGAAGTATGGCTGTGGTGATGTTTGCTCCACAGTTTCGGGTCGGTTTAGTCCTAAACGAACCGTTAAACACCCGTAGTTTTCATGAGCCTCCTGACGCAGATGGTCGCTTGCTGGGTCATTTTCCTTATGACGAGGCATTAGACAACCAACTCATCACTTTTCAACCCGGTATCAAGCTACACGTTGATACAGCGACAGCACTTAATTTGATGATAAATGCGGCCAGAGCCGAGGGAGTGGATCTTCGACTGCTCAGTGGTTATCGCTCTCAATTCCTACAGGAATCGATTTTTTTCGATGTGGCATCAGAACGAAATCAAACACCCGAAGAACGGGCACATGTGTCTGCGCCTCCAGGGTATTCAGAGCACAGCACTGGATATGCAATCGATCTGGGAGATGGGGAGGCACCAGAGACAAATTTGTCGGTGCAGTTTGAGCAAACACGAGCTTTTCGCTGGCTTCAAGACCACGCTGCCCTCTATCACTTTGTGCTTTCGTTTCCAGACAACAACAGTCAAGGAGTGATGTATGAGCCATGGCATTGGCGTTACGAAGGATCAACAGATGCCCTACGTCTGTTCGAACCTGCCCGCCGCTTTTTCCGTCAACGTTTGTGATGAGCTGCTGTCTCTAAATTTCCATAAGACTGTCCGTCCAGCTTATGCTACCCTTTACTAAAATATAAACGCGTTTTAGTGAGAGGTAGCGTTATGGAAATTTCGTTTACTAAAAGACCATCGCACGTCGATTGGTTGATCGCATCAGTGGGACTCCCGCAACTTCCTAATCTTTAGCTTACTCAATGTTTGCGAGGAGCCAGACCGTATGTACAGCTCGGATATGTCCTTATAGCCCATCATATTTTTAGTGCTGATTCGATGACAACCGCTACGGTACATAAACTCTTATTGACTGGTAGAATATGTAGTCGTGGATTTTACATCGTATAAATCAACTCGAATGTCTGTTGCTGAAGCAACTGCCTTCCTTTATTAGTGCGCGGTTTTGATTTGTGAGTTGTCTCATCTAGATATTCAGACAACCTGCAGGTTTAAGGTTTACAGCTGTGTCACTTGATTCCTTCCAAATTACTTAGAGGAAAATCAGCCGAATCTAGCGTTGGGCGGCTTTCAAGACTCCCATAGTAGCGTTTCTCAAAGTTCCTGATGATTAACCGTATGAGCGCTCAGCAGAAGGCGATTCGCAACATTGCGATAGTCGCCCACGTTGATCATGGTAAAACGACCCTAGTCGACTCATTGCTGGCGCAATCCGGAATCTTCCGCGACAACGAAACAGTGCCGACCTGCGTATTGGATTGCAATGATTTGGAACGAGAACGCGGCATCACGATTCTTTCGAAGAATACAGCTGTTACCTACAACAACACCCGGATCAACATCGTTGATACGCCTGGTCATGCCGACTTTGGTGGAGAGGTGGAGCGGGTTCTTGGCATGGTTGATGGTTGTTTATTGATTGTGGATGCCAACGAAGGACCAATGCCACAGACTCGCTTTGTACTCAAGAAGGCGCTGGAACAAGGTTTGAGACCAATTGTATTCGTCAATAAAATCGACCGCGCACGGGTCAATCCCGAAACTGCGGTAGACAAAGTGCTCGATCTATTCATCCAGCTGGGTGCTAATGATGATCAGTGCGATTTTCCCTACTTGTTTGGCAGCGGCCTCGATGGTTTTGCCAAACCAGACATGAAGACAAGCAGTAGCAACATGCGTCCATTACTTGATGCGATTTTGCGTTATGTTCCACCTCCGATTGGTAATGTAGATAAACCACTTCAGCTTCAAATTACAACCCTAGATTATTCAGACTTTTTAGGCCGGATAGTTATTGGCCGTGTACATAACGGTTCGATTAAACAAGGGCAGAATGCTTCCTTGATTAAAGATGATGGAAGCATCAAAAAGGGTCGTATTAGTAAGTTATTAGCCTTTGAAGGCCTTCAACGTGTCAATATCTCAGAGGCTTTTGCTGGAGACCTAGTGGCGGTTGCGGGTTTTAACGATGTTAATATCGGCGAGACAATTGCTTGCCCTAATGAACCCAAAGCCCTCCCACTTATTAAGGTAGACGAACCAACTTTACAGATGATGTTCGTCGTTAACGATTCTCCATTCGCCGGTCAGGAAGGAAAATTCGTCACGAGTCGTCAGGTTCGAGATCGTTTATACAGGGAGTTGCTTACTAATGTTGCTCTTCGTGTTGAAGATACTGATTCCCCTGATAGTTTTTTTGTTAGTGGCCGCGGTGAATTACATCTCAGCATCTTGATTGAAACAATGCGTCGTGAAGGCTTTGAATTTCAAGTGTCTCAACCTCAAGTGATCTTCCGCACTATTGATGGGACACCTTGTGAACCAGTAGAAACCCTAGTTATGGATGTGCCAGAGTCTGTCGTCGGTACCTGTATTGAAAAACTTGGTACCCGCAAAGCAGAGATGCGAAACATGGAGACCGGACTAGACGGGCGAATCCAGCTTGAGTTTATTGTGCCTTCTCGAGGTTTAATAGGCTTTCGTAGTGAATTCATTCGTGCCACTCGTGGTGAAGGAATTATGAGTCACTCATTCTTTGAATATCGACCTATATGTGGCGATTTTGATACTCGTAAAAACGGTGCATTAATTGCTTTTGAGGGAGGAACGGCAACGTTTTATGCTCTTAAAAATGCTGAGGATCGTGGGCAATTCTTTATTGTTCCCGGCATTAAAGTTTACAAGGGAATGATTGTTGGTGAAAATACACGCCAACAAGATATGGAAATCAATGTTTGCAAAGAGAAACAAGTTACTAATATACGTTCTGCCGGTGCTGACTTATTGGATAGTCTTCGATCACCAATACAAATGACCTTGGAAAAAGCTTTAGAGTATATCGGTCCCAATGAAATGCTTGAAGTGACCCCAAAGTCGATTCGTTTGCGCAAGCTTCCCGTAAAGAAAATGACGAAGCGTTGATGTCTATGAAATTGCAAACCGACCCCCGTTTCAGTCAGGCTATAAAGTTTTTTAATAATGGTGAGTGGTATGCTGCTCATGATATTCTTGAAGAGCTTTGGCATGAAACTGCTGATCCAGATAGACGCAGCCTCCAAGGAATCCTTCAAGTCGCTGTTGCTCAACTTCATCTTCAGCAAGATAACCGTCGTGGAGCAACTATTCTTTTTGGTGAGGCGTTAGGCCGTTTAAAGCGCCCAGGGACAACTAATTTAGGTCTTGACATTTCTACACTATGTGATTGTGTCGAACAATATCTTCATTGTCTTCAGAACGAAGAGGACCCCGGGTCATGTGCTGTCCCTCTTCTCTACCCCTTGGCTTAATTCATCCAGTAATGTCATATCAATCAATTCCCACAGTGCCGAGTGAACGTTTTCGTGCCGCTCTGTCTTAAAGGTATTTTTTTTCTACGACTTCTGGTGTTATTAGAGTTTTTACCTGCCGTTGCGGAAACGCAAAAGACTGTCCAGTCTAATTTGATTACTATTGAATCTGATAAACAATCAGCTGATAACTCAACTGGTATTATAACTGCTAGCGGCAATGTTCGTCTAGTTTACATAGATCAAGGAGTTATGGCTACTAGTCATCAGGCTCAATATTTCACCAAAGAAGGTCGGATTGTTCTTAGTGGTGATGTGGATTTTGTTTATAAAAATGGCAACTTACTCCGAGCAAATAGAATTACTTATTCCCTGATCGATGAACGTGCCTTAGCTACGCCATCTAACGACGAACAAGTATTCAGCCAGTGGAGTTTTGATAGTAATTCAGCTAATTCTATCCCTGATTTTCTATGAGCTTGGAACTTAGGAAAGTATCTATTGCTCTTGAGGGGCGCCAACTAGTCAAGTCTATTGATCTAGGTCTATCACCAGGTGAAGTTGTTGGATTGCTTGGCCCTAATGGTGCAGGCAAAACCACTACATTTAATCTCGTGATTGGATTACTGCGCCCGGATGTAGGACATATTTATCTTGACAGTCATGATATCTCAGAACTCTCAATGCCAAAGAGAGCTCGTCTAGGTATTGGCTATTTACCCCAAGAGTCTAGTATTTTTAGACGACTTACAGTTCGTCAAAACCTCGACATAGCTCTCGATCAGACAAACCTAAGTTCTAAGGAACGTCGAGATCGGCGTGAACAATTGATTGATGAATTTCGCCTCACTGCATTTATGGATCGTCGAAATTTTCAGCTCTCAGGTGGAGAACGTCGACGTTGTGAAATTGCTAGGGCTCTAGCAGTGGGTTGTGATGGTCCGCGTTATCTTCTTCTTGATGAACCTTTTGCGGGTGTGGATCCCCTGGCAGTGGCTGATATCCAAAACCTGATTCACGCTTTGCGTCAACGAGGCATGGGGGTTTTGATTACCGATCACAACGTTCGGGAAACTCTCGCCATTACAGACCGGGCCACAATCCTTAATAATGGGGCAATTCTTGCTTCAGGTCGCGCTGATCAGGTAGCCAGCAATGTCCTAGTTCGTCGCCATTATCTCGGCGAGAATTTTAGACTGTGATCAAGATGTTAATCCGTAAGGTACGTTACATCCATTTGCTTGATCGTTGGCTGCTTGCTGAGATCATTGCTCCTCTACTTTTTGCAGTTGCTGCTTTCACAGTGCTAGGACTTTCTATAGGAGTGATGTTTGAGCTGGCTCGCCGACTTGTAGATGGACTTCCGATTTCAATTGCTTTGCAGCTGTTACTGCTCAACGTGCCTCGTTTTTTAGTATTATCGCTTCCAATGTCATCACTATTCGCAACGCTGTTTGCTTACAGCAAACTGTCTGCGAATAGTGAACTAAAAGCTCTTCACAGTGTGGGTATATCAACTATTCGATTGGTGGTTCCCGCTTTAATTCTTTCACTATCACTGACCGGACTGACCTTGGTGTTGAATGATGTAATTGTTCCAAGAGCCAATACCCAAGCTGAACTTACCTTACAGAAAGGCCTTGGTCGTGCACTAGCTACTGAACAAGGTAAAGACATTACTTTTAATAACTTCGGCAGAATTTATGATTCGAAAACAAAAACAACTAGCCGTGGCTTGCGCCAACTGTTCTACTCCCGGTGCTTTAAAAAAGGGGAAATGATCGATGTAACATTGCTTGACTTTTCTCGTACTAATTATCGCCAAATGTGGATTGCTCAGCGTGCTACATGGAATGAATCACAAGCGATGTGGGAGTTTTTCAACGGCCAAATTCTCACCCTTAATCCAAATGGCAGCACAACACATGTGGCGTTTGATCAGAATTTTTATCCTCTTAATTCTGGCCCACTTCAAGTTGCAAAGCTACCAGATGATGCCAATAACATGACTTTTTCCCAAGCTATTACCGCAGAACGGATTGAATCTGAAGCAGGAAACGTTAAAGCAGCACGAAAATTACGCGTTCGTATTCAGGAAAAATTCACATTACCTATGGCCTGTCTGGTGTTTGGTCTGATTGGTAGCAGCCTTGGTGCGAGGCCAGGGTCTCGTACCAGTAAAAGCCAAGGCTTTGGAGTTAGCATTTTGTTAATCCTTGGTTATTACGCCCTAAGCATCAGTTTTAGTTCACTTGGTATAAGTGGTATCCTTCCCCCATTAACTGCTGCCTGGCTGCCTGTTCTGATTTCTCTTGGATTTGGCGGTCTGCTCTTGTATCAGGTCAATCGTTAGCAGAGCACGTCAGAATTATGTCAATCCTTAATGTTTGGTTTGCTTAATTCCTCATTTGAACTGGTCACCGGCTTCGGCTTTGTCGCTTTTCTGCTGTTGTTAATCGCACTCCCTATAGCGTTTTGGGCTGTTTCCAGCGATTCTAAGCCATCCATTGTGCGCATGTTAGTAGCTACCTCTAATTTGTTTTTGACAGCACAACTAATTCTGCGTTGGTGGCAGTCGGGCCATTTCCCGATCAGTAACCTTTACGAATCACTCTGCTTTCTCGCTTGGGCCTGCACTCTGACCCAACTGTTAGTTGAACGAGCATGGCCATCTCCCATTGTGGCAGCCTTCGCGACGCCAATGGGACTTGGATGCATAGCTTTCGCCAGTTTTGCACTTCCAGATCAGTTGCAATCGGCTACACCTTTAGTTCCAGCGTTGCGCTCCAGTTGGTTGGTAATGCATGTAAGCGTGATCATGGTGAGTTATGCCGCTTTGTTGATTGGATCACTGTTATCGATGGCTGTTCTTGTCATGTATCGCGGTGAGAGTTTTGAATTACGTAGTAGCTCAATTGGCAGTGGAGGTTTTCGTCAGGCTATTACCACCTCTGATTCAGGTATATTGCAATTACGATCTGTTCAACTCAGTACTAACGAACAACTCGACAGCCTGAGTTATCGTACTATAACTGTTGGTTTTTTGATGTTGACTGTAGGAATTATAAGTGGAGCGGTGTGGGCGAATGAAGCTTGGGGAAGTTACTGGAGTTGGGATCCTAAAGAAACATGGGCATTAATCTGCTGGCTTGTTTATGCGGCATATTTACATACTCGCCTCAGCCGTGGCTGGCAGGGACGGCGTCCCGCTTTAGTTGCCGTAGTAGGTCTCTTTGTGATTACTATTTGCTACATTGGAGTGAATCTATTAGGCGTTGGTCTTCATAGTTATGGTTGGTTTTTTGACTGATTGATTTGATCTGGTGTCAGGCTTATAGTATTAACTCTTAATTTATAGGATTTGCTGAGGGTTTAAAATGTTATTTTTTTAAGCCCAATTATTAAATTTGACTTAAGAATTAATATACTATGACAAGTAAAAATTTGTGAAAAGAATAATAGCTTAAATTAATTTATTGCTAAGTCTATAGTAGATCAAATCTTGTATTTTAAATACCTTATGCAAAAGAGCATAGCTTACAATAAACTTAAGGAAATATATGACTAGTATTTACAGGATCAGAGTTTAGATACAAGAAAAATAATATCTATATATTCTACCTAATAGCTGTAGGCTTCATATTTTAGTTTTAAACTATTTTAAAGCTTTGATTAGATAAATTTTACTATGCATGTTGCATAGATTAAATTCTTTACTATGTTTTATTAATTATTTGATAAATCAGCACACAAGATTATTTAAATCTATGATAGATATCTTCTAGTTTTCTAGTTGTGTATAGTAGAATGTAGCGATAATTTAGAATTGTAAAAAATTATTTAATTTCTTTATCCTTGATGCTAATAGTTTCTTGTTAAGTATTGCTAACAGCATAGGCATTAATATATTTTGCTTTCATATTGTAATGCTAACAATATCCAAAAAACTTTCTCTTTAGCTTCAATCAAAACCGTCGATTAACTTAACTATTAACCGTATAAATTTGAAATCAAACACAAGTAGTTATTATACTAACATTGTTTTAGACATTTTCTATATTTTAGTTTATGTAATCGAGTCTTTTAAATAAGATTTTCTAACTAAAGCAATTAATAGCTTTATTACTAGTCAACTTTTCATAGATTAATGCTTTTAACTTAGCTATTGTAGTTTAATCTATCAGTTAAGTCTGCACTTATTTACAAAGGTAGCGTAAACCTAAATCATTAATTTTTTGGATTCAATTTTAATAAGGTTTTATTAGTTGAGACTAGGGTCTACATTTTTAATCAAATCAAAATCGGATTGCAAAGTTCAAGGCAGTATTCCTGTGTATTAAACTAATAAATTTAAGTCTAGAATGCTGCTAGTTTTTTATTCAAGCCTCTTTGATTTAAGTAAGATTGCAGTTTCAAGTAAGGACGCGAGATTTTATCCGTATACAAATGGTTAGCGTCAACTTTTGCAAAGTCTAGTACACACTTCTCATATTTCAAAATAATCAAATAAACATTCAAAGATATTTATATTATTAAAACAGGACTTTAACCAGTAAGCTAGTGGTGAAATTTGAGCAGAGTGCCTATCAATCATATCTAAATCGATTTAATTTGATAATAATGTTATCAACGGCTTGTAGACTTTTTTACCGAACTGCAGGAGACCTACTTAAAGATATTTGATGAAGAGAAATTCAAAGATTTTACCCATCGCAGTGCAAGCAAACTGCACTGCGATGCTACTGCTCTTGCGTTTTCTAGGCAGAAGTGGGCAAGGTCTTGCCAGCTTGAGCTTCCTGTGCAACCCGTCGCAGATCATCACATCCTTCTTTTAGAGACGGATAAGCAAACATTCCACTTCCGGCTATAAAGCAGTTTGCACCAGCGGCACAACATTGAGAGATTGTCCAATTTGCTTTTATTCCACCGTCTACTTCAATGTCTATATCGAGGTTACGTTCTACAATTATTTTTCGCAACTCGGATATCTTGTCTAACATTGTCGGAATATATGCCTGACCTCCAAATCCTGGATTAACAGTCATTACTAAAACATGATCTACCATATCTAATATATTTTTTATCATATCTATTGGTGTATGGGGATTTATTGCTACTGAGGGACTACCACCTAGCTCTCGAATTTGGCTTAGAACTCGATGTAAATGTGTGTTCGCTTCCACATGTGCAATAACAACGCCGGGTTCGTTATTTGGTCCTTTTGTCGCTGCGATATATTCTTCTAGCATGGTTTCACAATTATACTGACTCACCATTAATTGAGTTTCAAAGGGAACGCTGCAATATTTTCTGCAAGCTTTTATAAGTTCTGGACCAAAGGTTAGATTTGGCACAAAGTTGCCATCCATCACGTCAAACTGGATTCTGTCTACACCGGCTTCTTCAAGATCTTTGACACACTGCCCCATTGCGGCCCAATCAGCTGGGAGAACTGAGGGAATGATCTGAATGGAGCGATGAAACGCTGTCATTACAAGTAATCAAAAACTGGCGGAATCTTATATAAGCCTCGAAACGGTTTGGACAGTCTCATACCGCTGATACAGTAATCCGCGCTTCTAAGCCGAGATCCACTGCGGCATGGACAAATTGCCTTGTCATCACGTCTCGCTAGTACTTTTAACCATCTATCACCACCGGAGTCCCGTGGATCAAACGCTCATCCAGGAAATTCTTGAGGTTGTTGAACAAGCCGCAATTGCTTCCGCTACCCTCTCTGGTAAAGGCCTTAAAGACGAGGCCGATGCTTTGGCAGTCAATGCCATGCGTGAGCGCATGAGCAAAATTCAGATGCAGGGTAAGATCGTTATCGGTGAAGGTGAACGCGACGAAGCGCCAATGCTCTATATCGGTGAGCAAGTGGGTACTGGTACAGGACCTGGTATTGATTTCGCTGTTGACCCTTGCGAAGGTACCAACCTTTGTGCCTATAGCCAACGCGGTTCGATGGCAGTTTTAGCGGCCTCTGATCGCGATGGCTTGTTTAATGCTCCCGACTTTTATATGAAGAAATTAGCAGCGCCTCCGTCAGCCAAAGGAAAGGTTGATATTCGTAAGTCTGCGACTGAAAACATCAAGATTCTCAGTGAGTGCCTTGGACTTACTTCTGATGAACTCACGATTGTCGTGATGGATCGTGCACGTCATAGAGATCTGATCACTGAAATTCGCGCAACTGGTGCCCGCATTCAGCCTATTTCTGATGGTGATGTGCAGGCCGCGATTGCTTGTGGTTTTGCTGGTACAGGCACCCATTGCCTTATGGGCATTGGCGCTGCTCCCGAGGGTGTGATCTCTGCAGCTGCTATGCGTGCTTTGGGTGGTCATTTCCAGGGTCAGCTGGTTTACGACCCTGCGATCGCTCAAACTTCTGAGTGGGCAAACATGACTAAAGAGGGTAATCTTGCACGTCTCACTGATATGGGCATCACTGACCCAGATAAGGTGTACGAGGCTGATGAGCTTGCATGTGGCGAACATGTAGTTTTTGCTGGTAGCGGCATCACTGACGGCCTTCTTTTCAATGGCGTTAAGTTTGAAACCGATTGCACCCGTACGAGCAGCCTAGTAATCAGCAATGTGGATAACACTTGCCGTTTCACCAACACGGTTCATATGAAGGATGGAGCTCAAAGCATCGCTTTGAACTAATCGTCATATCCGGTTGAGAGGGACATTTCCATGCACATTGCCGTTGTCGGCCTTAGTCATCGCACGGCCCCTGTAGAAATCAGGGAACGGCTCAGTATCCCTGAGCAGAGCATGGAAATGTCTCTTCGATCGCTTCGAAAAAATGACCAGGTGTTAGAAGCGTCGATCCTCAGCACATGCAACCGTCTAGAGATTTACACTCTGGTTCGCCATCCTGATCTTGGGGTTAGTGCTGTTAGAGGTTTTTTGAGCAAATACTCTGGTTTGCAGATTAATGAGCTATCACCTCATTTATTTAACTACCACCATCAAGATGCCGTTGACCATTTATTACGAGTAGCGGCTGGTTTGGATAGTCTCGTTCTTGGAGAAGGGCAGATACTTTCCCAGGTTAAAAAGATGATGCGTTTAGGTCAGGAGCATAGGTCTCTCGGCCCGATTTTAAACCGTTTAATTACTCAAGCGGTCACGACGGGTAAAAAGGTTCGTAGTGAGACTAATTTGGGCACCGGTGCTGTTTCAATTAGTTCTGCTGCTGTTGAATTAGCGCAATTGAAACTTGGCCAATCCTGCGGTCTCAATGATTTAGTAACCCTTGAAAATGAGCAGATTGCTATCGTCGGCGCTGGCAAAATGAGTCGGCTACTTTTGCAGCACCTGCAGGCCAAGGGTGCTTCAGAGGTTGTCTTAGTAAATCGTACCCTTCAGACGGCCAAGCTTCTTGCAAAAGATTTTCCAGGTTTTCCGATTCAATGTCGACCGCTTACAAATCTTGATCAATTTCTAAGCACGTGTTCCCTCGTTTTCATGAGCACCGGAGCGAAGAATCCTATTGTTGATGCGGCTCGCCTGCAATCCCTGAACCGCCGCAGCAAACTTAGGCTGATTGACATTGGTGTTCCTCGAAACGTTGCTGCTGACGCAACAGATGTCGATGGTGTTGATTCTCATGATGTTGATGACCTTCAGGAGGTCGTAGCTCGAAATCAGGAAGTTCGTCAGGCTATTGCTTGTGAAGCTGAACAACTCCTCCAGGAAGAGGCACAACTATTCCTGGATTGGTGGGAAAGTTTAGAGGCAGTGCCAACAATTAATCAGCTAAGATCTTCTATGGAAATCATTCGAATCGAGGAACTTCAAAAAGCCCTTAGTCGAATGGGACCCGATTTTTCAGCACGAGAACGCAAAGTAGTGGAAGCACTAAGCAAGGGAATAGTCAACAAGATTCTTCATACCCCCGTCACCCAACTAAGAGCTCCTCAAACGCGCACCGAACGGAAACAAGTCCTACGTGTAGTTGAAAGACTCTTTGATCTTGACTGACCCTAGCTACTTTGGTGGCGGCTATCTAAGGTTAGCTTTTAGCGATTTTTACTAATTAAAGACTGGGAGTGGTTTTTCGGTCGAACTCTCCGTTAAGTTCTTGCGACAACGCCACTTTGGGTAGCGGCATGAAGCGGGTTTTGGCGATTATTCTTGGCGGCGGTGCTGGCACCCGCCTCTATCCCCTGACAAAGATGCGGGCCAAGCCTGCTGTCCCCTTGGCTGGTAAATATCGCTTAATCGATATCCCAATTAGCAATTGTATCAACTCCGACATCCATAAGATATACGTGATGACTCAGTTCAATAGTGCATCGTTAAACCGTCATCTCAGTCAGACGTTCAATCTATCTAATTCTTTTGGAGGAGGTTTTGTCGAGGTTTTGGCTGCCCAACAAACTCCGGATAGTCCGTCTTGGTTTGAAGGTACTGCTGATGCCGTGCGTAAATATCAGTGGTTGTTTCAGGAATGGGATGTAGATGAATATCTAATTCTTTCTGGCGATCAGCTATATCGCATGGACTACAGTTTGTTCATTGAGCATCATCGTCGTACAGGTGCAAACCTTACTATTGCGGCTCTTCCTGTTGATGCAAAGCAGGCAGAAGCTTTCGGTTTGATGCGCACTGATGAAAGAGGTAGCATCCAGGAATTCCGCGAAAAGCCCAAGGGAGATTCCCTTCGTCAGATGGCTATTGATACAACGCGCTTTGGTTTAACTCCCGAAGCTGCTAAAAAGCGTCGATACTTAGTATCGATGGGGATTTATGTGTTCAGTCATGACACACTCTTTGAACTTCTTGATAAATACCCTGGTCACAAAGATTTCGGCAAGGAAGTCATCCCTGAAGCTTTGAAAAGAGGGGATAAATTACAGAGCTACATTTTTAATGATTATTGGGAAGATATTGGAACAATCGGTGCTTTCTATGAAGCTAATCTTGCCCTTACTCAACAGCCAACGCCTCCCTTTAGTTTTTACGACGAGAAATTTCCTATCTACACTCGTCCCCGCTATCTACCGCCTACTAAACTAGTTGATGCCCAAATTATTAATTCTATTGTAGGCGAAGGCTCAATTCTAAAGTCATGCAGTATCTATCATTGTGTCCTAGGAGTTAGGAGTCGTATCGAAACTGATGTTGTCCTGCAAGATACCCTTGTGATGGGTGCGGATTTGTTCGAATCTAACGAGGAAAGAGATACAATTCGAACGCATGGTGGTATTCCTGTTGGCGTTGGTCCGGGAACAACAGTAAAGCGTGCTATTCTTGACAAAAATGCTCGTATCGGCTCTAACGTATCCATCATTAACAAAGACCGCGTTGAAGAGGCCGATCGTTCAGACCTAGGCTTCTATATCCGCAATGGGATTGTTGTGGTTCAGAAGAATGCTACCGTTCAGGATGGGGCGGTGATCTAAACGGGTTAGTCAAAATCAGGGTAAGCCATTCATTAATCCTCCATCCCTGACATAGGTTGTTGGGTATGCGGCCAGTTAGAGTCTAAATGCTCACACTATGACCAGAGTTGGTGGTGAATTCACAGGACATGCTCAAGTCCCATTTTGGCTTAATTGGTCTCGGTGTAATGGGTGAGAACCTCGTCCTTAATGCGGAGCGAAATGGTTTCTCCAGCGCTGTTTATAATCGCACTTGTTCTAAGACCGAGGAATTTCTAAGAGGACGTGGTCAGGGCAAAAACATTCAGGGTGCTACTGATCTTCAAGATTTTGTTGGAAAATTAGAGCGTCCTCGCCGCATCTTGATAATGGTTAAGGCTGGTGCTGCGGTGGACGCAGTGATTGATCAACTTTCGCTTTTTTTAGAAAAAGGTGACCTTCTGATTGATGGCGGTAATTCCGATTATCAAGACACAGAGAGCCGCGTAAAAAGGCTTGAGGGTAAGAACCTTGGCTTTATTGGAATGGGTGTTTCTGGTGGAGCCAGAGGTGCATTGGAGGGGCCTAGCATGATGCCCGGCGGAACTAAAGCCTCCTATCTCGCCGTTGAGAGTTTGCTTACCAGGATGGCAGCCCAAGTAGAGGACGGTCCTTGTGTTACCTATATCGGGCCGGGGGGATCTGGTCACCTCGTGAAGACCGTTCACAATGGCATTGAATACGGAATCGAACAGATTCTGGCTGAGGCATACGACCTGATGAAGCGGATTAAGGGGATGAAAGGTGATCAGATAGCCGACATTCTCGCTCAATGGAACTCTACGGAAGAACTGTCCTCGTATTTGGTAGAGATCACTGAGGTCTGCCTTCGTACGAAGGATTCCCTTGATGGTGCTGATCTGGTAGAAAAAATTATGGATAAGGCTGGCCAAAAAGGAACTGGTTTGTGGACTGTGGTTACAGCTCTGCAGCTGGGGGCTGCGGTACCGACTATCTATGCAGCACTTAATAGCCGAGTTATGAGTTCCATGAAATCTCAACGCATTGCGGCTGAATCCAGCCTTAAGGGACCTGCGGTGAAGGATTGTGATTTGGGGTCTTCTTCGGATGCCATGTCACCTCTTATGGATGCTGTTGTACTCAGTTGTGTGGCGAGCTATGCGCAGGGAATGGAGCTGTTGCGGATTGCTTCAAGTAGTTTGGATTACTCCTTACACATGCCTTCTATAGCGCAAATCTGGAAGGGGGGCTGCATAATTCGATCCCGCTTGCTGAAACGCATTCAAGACGCTTTCAACACTGATCCTCAGCCAGTTAATCTAATGATGGATTCCTGGTTTGTTTATCAAGTAAATCAAAGGTTGCCAGGGTTAATGAAAGTGGTGGCAGGAGCGGCTGAGGCTGGTGTTCCTGTGCCCTGCTTTAGCAGCACATTGGATTACATCAACAGCTACCGTACAGGCCGCTTGCCCCAGAACTTGGTACAAGCCATGCGTGACTGCTTCGGTTCACATACTTACCAGCGTCTTGATAAAGACGGTAGTTTTCATACCGAGTGGCTCTCCTAAAAACTGGGGCATGACGACCTATCGCATTGTTCGGGCGAGCAATCCTCAAGACCTGTCTTACCGAGCTTCTCAGACCATTTCCCGTTACATCAATCTTGTCCTCGGTCAACGCGATCGTTGCCGAATCGCTTTGTCTGGAGGGTCTACTCCAACAAAAACCTATTCATTATTGGGGCAAGAACATATTCCCTGGGACAGGGTGGATGTGGTGCTTGGGGACGAGCGATGGGTATCGACTGATGATAAGTCGAGCAACGCGCGCATGCTCCATAACACCCTATTTTCAGCGGGTCCCGCATCCATGGCAGTGTTTCATTCCGTGCCTACGGTTGAGCTTATGAATGCTGATGCCAGTGCTCGAGCTTTGGCAAAAATGATTACCCAGCTATGTAGTTCAAATCCCCCTGTCTTTGACATTATGCTCCTGGGATTGGGCGAGGATGGCCACACTGCCTCATTGTTCCCTGGAACCGCTGCTCCACTAGTGATGGATCGGTGGACAACGGTGAGTCATAGCAAGGGCGTTGATCGAATCACACTCACTGCTCCTGTGCTAAGCGCTGCTCGTCAAGTAATATTCTTGGTGAGTGGTGCCAATAAACAGGTGGCTCTGAAACGGCTTCTTGATCCACAAGAATTATCAAAACGTACGCCCGCTCGTCTTGTGCAGCCTGCTAATGATGTGCTGATAATCGCCGATCAGGATGCAACCGCCGGTTTTTGAGCAGGTTCTTTTCAAAGACAGTGAATTTGTTGGTTGGACCAGTTTAAATGATGATGTTATGGGAGGAACGTCCCGTGCAGACTGTCAAATCACTACTGAGGGCTTATTGCTCAAAGGAGAGTTAATCGAAGCAGGTGGTGGGTTTGTGAGTTGTCGATCGCCGCGACTGCGGCCACCTTTAAATCTCTCTAGATTTTCGGCTCTTCGGTTAGACGTGGATGGGGAAGGACGAACACTAAAAATAGCCTTGGGTTGCCGTGATGGTGCATTAGGTCTTACCGAACTGATACCAGGAGGTTTGCGCTGGGTTATTGATGCTCCGACCCAAAAAGTCGGGACGACCCAGATCATGATTTCTTTTGCTGATTTACGTCCCATGATTCGGGCTAGACCCGTGCTACTTCCTTTGCGATTTGATGTCAGCGGAATAACCCGTCTACAGGTACTCCACTCAAAGTTTGGTGATAGCGGTTCCCCGAATCCCGGTTTCCGAGCTGGTGCGATTCGTCTATTGATTCGTTCTATTCGAGCTCTGTCTTAGACGTCGTGGAACTGTTGGCTTTGATTGCTAAAGCGGCGGATGCTTGTTTAAAACCCTGGACTCATACCGTCATTCCCATCGATCCATCTGTACCGGCGATTCTTGACGATTTAAACGTGCGAATCGAATGCCGCGATAGCTACGGAAAACACTGTCCCGACCGAGATCTCGAATTAGAGATCTATCGGAGTGGTGGCGACATCAACCTGATGCTGGGTTGGTGGAATCAGTCTGAGCGCCCTCTACTTTGGCAGGGTAGGCATCCGGTTTGGATGCATGGGGTGACAGGTCAACGTATAGATATGCCTCAGGGCGCTAGGCAACTGGAAGCATTCGGACGTCGACTGCACTCCCTCTTACAATCATGCTGATCAATCTAACTGGTCCGTTATTGCTCCCTTGCTGGATGTTGAAACCAGTCTGGCGTATTTGCCCAAAACACCTGTCGTGTAAAGGGGCTTCGGTCGTGACCAGGTCGCACGGCGGTTAGCCAGTTCCGTATCATCAACGTTGAGTTGAAGAAGTAATCTATCGGCATCTACAGTGATGCTATCTCCCTCTCGAACAAGCCCGATTGTCCCGCCAGCAGCAGCTTCTGGTGCCACATGCCCCACCACCAGCCCGTATGTACCACCACTAAAGCGCCCATCGGTGACCAAGGCCACTTTATCACCAAGGCCCTGTCCAACTATAGCGGAGGTGGGAGCCAGCATTTCACGCATACCGGGCCCTCCAACAGGCCCTTCGTAGCGAATCACCACAACGTCGCCCGTATTGATTTTCTTGTCCAAAATAGCTGCCAAACAATCCTCTTCGCTTTCAAAGACCCGAGCAGGACCTGTTAGAACTGGCCTTTTAACACCGCTAATTTTAGCTACGCTGCCTTCCTGAGCTAAATTACCTTTTAGGATGGCCAAATGCCCCTTATTGTAAATAGGATTACTAAGAGGTTTGATAACATCCTGACTTCCTGGTGGTGTGGAGGGCACGTCTGCTAACAGCTCTCGCAGACTTTTGCCTTCTACATTGCGGCAATCGCCGTGCAGTAATCCGGCATCTAACAGCAACTTCATTACTTGAGGAATTCCCCCGGTTCGATGTAAGTCAACTGTTACGAAGCGCCCGCTGGGCTTGAGATCGCAGATCACTGGAACGCGTTGGCGGATTCGTTCAAAGTCGTCGATATTTAAATCGACCCTGGCAATTCGGGCAATGGCCAATAGATGCAAAACAGCATTAGTGGACCCACCCACCGCCATGATCACACTGATGGCATTTTCGAAGGCTTCTTTAGTAAGAAGATTTAGCGGTCGAATGTTAGCCTTAACGGCATTCACCAACACCTCTGCTGATCGAGCAGCACTTTCGGTTTTTTCTGCGTCTTCTGCCGCCATCGTGGAACTGTAAGGAAGGCTAAGACCCATAGTTTCAATGGCAGCACTCATGGTGTTAGCGGTGAACATTCCACCGCAGCTTCCTACTCCAGGACAGGCATTTTTCTCGATGGCAATGAGTTGCTTTTCATCGATCTTCCCGCTGGCCAGATGACCCACCGCTTCGAAAGCGTCCACCACGGTGAGATCACGGCCGCCGAGCTTTCCAGGCTTAATCGTTCCCCCATAAACGAATATCGCAGGGATGTTCATCCGTGCCATGGCCATCATGGCTCCAGGCATGTTTTTGTCGCAACCGCCGACAGCTAACAGGCCATCCATGCTTTGACCGTTGCAAGCTGTCTCAATAGCATCCGCGATGACTTCACGACTCACTAGGGAGTATTTCATCCCCTCTGTGCCCATTGAGATACCATCACTTACTGTGATAGTCCCGAATATCTGCGGCATCCCTCCAGCGGCACGAACCGCCTCCTCGGCGCATTTTGCTAAAGCGTCCAGGCCCATGTTACAGGGCGTGATTGTGCTATAGCCGTTTGCAATTCCAAGGATTGGTTTGCCGAAATCAGCATCACTAAATCCGACTGTCCGCAACATGGCGCGATTGGGTGAACGTTGAGTTCCCTTAGTGATGACATCAGAGCGGAGCATGGTGCAGGTTGGACTTGCAGTCATTCAATCAACTTAAATCAAGAACTCAGTTGTCTTTTCCGAGGCCTTCCAACTGAGCTCGTACTCGCGCAATTTCGGCATTGAGCTTTTCAATCCGTTGCTCTAAGTGGCCATTATCAGTGGGTTCAAATGCTTCAGACCCGTCTTGCATGCGTGAGGCGTAGAGCATCGCTTTTTGCCCACTGACACGACGACGACGATCTGCTTTGTTCAGTAGCAACCAAGCGAGACCGGTGGCTCCAATCACTGCGCCTGTCATGAGAGACATCAGTGTGCCAAAGCCGCTGTCATGGTTCTGCCCCATAGTCGGATCGATAATTTCTAAAATCTAGTCACAGCCTTTTCATCTGATGTTGAGTCTTTGCAGAGGGTCACCGATGCCGGGATTGGCTTGTCCTGAATCGTCCAAATCTTCATCGATACAAGCGGTGTATAAAGTAAGTTCAGGTACTGCCCTTCCCAGAGTCCTTAAACCAGGACTTGCGCAAACCACTGTAATCACTCTCAGTTGATTCCCGTTGATATCTTGATTCTGGAGCTGTTGAACGAGATCCAAGGTGATTTCCCCATTGGTAATTTGATCGATAAACAACACCACGCCCGCGTTGGTTTCGATGTTTGTGGGAACGCCGTTTAAACATAGGGCTGCATCGGGTAGGACCTGTCGAGCGCCTTGCCACAGTTCCAAGCCCCCTGGCAGAACAGGGACTGCCAAAAGGGGCACTCTTGCTTCCACTACGAGCCCTTCGGTGTTGCCGTGGCTTGTGGGTACAATTTCGCGCCGATGGGGGAGCCAATCCCGCAGGGATTCGTAGGTCAACCAACGGCCGAGTTCTTGTATCGCAGTTGCATACAACGCTGGTGGTGTCTCCCGGTGTCGAAGCATGGTGAGCCAATGACCAATCAGGGGATGAGGTGGCACCACCACGCGGAGGCTCGTAGCCATAACGCAACGCTCTATTCGGAGCTGCAATAACGTAAACGGTCGAGTTACTTGTCTAGGTGCAATTTCTCTTTTATTTGGTCTCAATTTTCGCGGCTCTTCTGGTTGGTACCACAGCGCTTTTCTGGAGGATCGATGTAGTGCAAGCGATTACCGCTCCTGAACTGCGAGGTAGCAGTGCTTACCAAGGAATCACAGCCGATATGCACGGAATGGATCTCAAGGAACAAGAATTCTTGAAAGCGAATCTGCGAGAAGTGAATCTCAGTGGGGCGGATCTTCGCGGTGCTGTGATTAATACCACTCAACTTCAGGGTGCTGATTTGCGTAATGCGGATCTTTCAGACGTTGTGGGGTTTGCAAGTCGTTTTGATGGCGCAGATCTCCGTGGAGCCATACTGAAGAATGCTATGCTAATGCAGAGCCGTTTCACGAACGCTCGTATAGAGGGTGCTGACTTCACCGACGCAGTTCTCGATTTGCCTCAGCAAAGGGCGCTTTGTGGTAGCGCTGACGGTGTCAACCCTCGCAGTGGCGTATCGACACGTGAAAGTCTCGGGTGTCGTCCTTAAAACAGTCCTCATATGGCAAAACGACTTCCTGTAACTATCATCACAGGGTTTCTCGGCGCCGGTAAGACGACTGTTATCCGTCGCTTACTTGTTAATGGTGGCCGACGTCTTGCAGTAGTCATTAACGAGTTTGGAAGCATTGGTCTTGATGGAGCGTTGATTCGCAGTTGCGGCTTTTGCTCGGAAGAAGAAGTGGAAAATCGGTTAGTTGAGCTCAATAACGGTTGCCTCTGCTGCACAGTGCAGGATGATTTCCTGCCAACCATGAAGAAGCTGTTGAAGCGATCTGATCAATTAGACGGCATCGTTATCGAAACCAGTGGTTTGGCTCTGCCTCGTCCCCTGCTTCAAGCTTTGGATTGGCCAGAGATTAGAAGCGAGGTACATATCAACGGTGTGGTGACGCTGGTAGATGGCGAAGCTCTTGCCGCTGGCAGCCCAGTGGCAGACCCTGAGGCGCTTGAGAGACAACGGCTAGAGGATCCCAGCCTCGATCACATTAATGCGATCGATGAATTATTCAAGAACCAATTACAGGCTGCTGACCTGGTGCTTATCAGTCGAGCTGACACCCTATCGGTGAGTCAACTTGATGAAGTCAAAGTATCACTTCTGCCTGGCGTTCGCGACGGTACGGCGCTCTTGGCGGTTGCGAACGGTTCATTGGATGCAACGGTAATCCTTGGCCTTGAGCACCAGACACCAGTTCATGCTCAAGATGACCATGAACATCATCATAGTCATGTAGCAGTAATTGAAAGTAACGTTCGTTTAGAAGGTGACTTGGATCGAAGCGTATTGGAAGCACTGCTCCCAAAGTTGGTGCGAGATCACCAGGTGATCCGCCTTAAAGGACGCGTTTGGCTTACTGGTAAGGCTCTTCCACTACAGCTCCAAATGGTCGGCCCTCGCTTAAACAGTTGGTTTGAAGCAGCGCCGCATAGCCTATGGCAACCGGTGTCTGGCGCTGGTGTTGATTTAGTGGTCCTTGCTTTAACTGATTCTGCAGCCTTCGCTATTGAGTCAGGGCTTCAAAGACTACTCAACGCTACGCCAAAAACAACAAAGACTGCTGCTGCGACTCCGCGCCATTGAACCATTTCTCCCTCCATCCTACTAATTAGCAAGGCCATCACAGGAGCAGTGCTCATTAAAGTAACGCCTTCACCAACAGGTAATGTTTGAAAAACAACCTGCTGAAGAACAATGCCGATGTTAGTGCCGATTACAGTAGCTAACAGTATTTTGGGAATTATCCGAGGTGGTAATGCTTCAGGGTATAGACGTCCACGCAATACTGGCAATAGACCTAACCATCCACCCAGCAAGCGAACTGCCGCCGACTGAAACGGTGTAAAATTACTGACTATTAGTGCTTGCCGCGCCATAAAGGCTCCTATCAATCCGCACAGTACCGCCAATATCGAAAACGTAAGTCCTAATCTTCTGCCACGCCCACTTTTCGACACATCGCTTTGACTAGCAACTAATACTACGGAGCAACTTACTAAAATGGCCCCCAACCAAGATGTGGGCTGAAGTGTATCCCCCATTAGTAGAAAACCACCCAGATTGGCTAATACGGGCTCACTTGCTTCCACGGTCAGCACACGTTGTGTCCCCAGTCGCCTTAGTCCTCCAAGATGAAAGCTATCGCCAACACCGATTCCAATCAACCCGCTGAATAATAACATCAACACAGATCCAAATTGATTAGTCCATGGGAGAGTAATCAGTAGGGGCAGAAAGAGGAGAGTTGCTAGTCCGTTTTTTAGACCATTCAGTTCAACGGCTGTGCCAAATAGCGATAAGGATCGCCACATACTACTGGCTCCCGTCCACGCCATGGCTGCCCCAAGGGCAGCAACAAGTCCTGAAATCACGGCTCAACTCCTAGTTGATCAGTTGGATTTAGTTTTTTTCTTTTGCCTTAAGCATAAATAGCGACAACAACCGCGCTAAATGTGCGCTTCAAAGGATTATGTTAACGATATCTTCACTCAAAAGCAAAAGCTAATGAGTTTTATTGCTATTTGCTAGCTATCACTGAGGCGAGATCAAATGTCTTCTGTATGAGACAGTACTAGTAGACTGCTATTCCAACAGTTTAATTAATGATAATAATCGAGACTGATAATAAAAGAATGAAAACAAAAGAAAATAAGAAGATTATTTATCTATTCTGGACAACTAAATTAGCTAGCTTAGATGTCTGTTTAACGAAGAAGCTAAACAAGGTCTAAGCGAAGAAATTAACATACTTTGTAAGCTTTATCGGTGTTGAGATAGCTGCTATATTTATTGTGATTGTTTCTAGTTTTTGCAAACTGTTGTGGTCATTCAATATAATAACGAGTTATGATCAACATAATAGAAATTAATATTTATAATAAGTAAGCTATTAAAGCTTTAATCATCAGCAATCTGCTTATTTATTTTTATAAAAACTACTTATTAAATTAGGGATTTAACTTCCTGAATTAAAACTTAAAGTAAAATTACTTATCATATCATTACTAAAAAAATCAGAAATAAACGATCGCGAATTTAAGTATCTGTTATCTAGAGTAGAATAAACAGCTAATTCATCATAAATATGAGCATAAGATTTAAACCATGTCTAGAATCAATAACATGACCATGCCACCATGTGGCTGCCAAATCTTAAAGAAGAAATTATTTGACATCGTTATATAATTGTTACATAACAATTGCAATATGCTCTTTATGACGTTTTTAGTGTCTGTTAATTATTTTGATAAATCATTAACATTTTTGGTTTAGGCAACACAGTAAAAATTTTTAAGTAGAATTACAATTTTTACATCAAACTTTAGAAGCTAGGCAGCGTTGCAGATTAATGAAACAGTCGCTCTAATGCCCAAAACAATTCTAATCAGTGGTTCTAACCGCGGAATTGGTCAATCCATTGCCAAACAACTGCTTGCCGATGGATATCAACTAAGCCTTGGCGTTCGCGATTTATATCAGTCGAAAGAGAGCTCCTTCGATTGTAGTCAGGTGCTTTACCATCGCTATGATGCCTTGGATCCAACAAGTGCACTAGCCTGGGTTAATGCTACAGTTAAGCAGTGGGGTGGGATTGATGGTTTAATTCACTGCGCCGGTATTCTTCGATCCACGCCTCTTCTTTTTGCCGATGGTGAGGAACTTGATTTAAATACTTTGTGGAATGTAAATTTAATGGGTCCTTGGTGGCTCACCAGAGCTGCTTGGAAGCCTTTATGCTCTTCTGGCCAGGGTCGTATTCAAGTTTTTGTTTCCATGAGTGGAAAGCGTGTTAAGGGACGCATGACTGGATATTCTGTCAGTAAATTCGCTTTAATGGCGCTTTGCCAAAGTATGCGTAATGAAGGTTGGGAAAGAGGCATTCGTGTTACTGCACTATGTCCAAGTTGGGTAAATACCGATATGGCTAATGGACAGAGCCATATCTCTCGAGATGCGATGACACAGCCAGACGATTTAGCAATGCTTAGCAGCAATCTATTAACACTTCCCAATACAGCTGTGCCTTTTGAGTTGGCTTTAAATTGTTCATTAGAAATCTGATTTTTCTTTCACCTACTTTGAATTATTTAGAGCACTGCTCTAAATTTATTTTGCTATGAATCATGCTTTTTAGGCAGTAAATAATGAGATTATTATAGTTAATTTCGAAAATTATGTACGGAAAACTAATCTAACAGTTCAGCCTATTCATAAGTTAATGTTAGTATGATTAACTTTTTAGTTTTGGTATAACTGATTAATAAGTGGACTTATATTAGAATACTTTATTAACTATGAAATGACTAGTTTCAGGCTTTTAATAATAAGATTTTTAATGTTCTTAAAGACTTTTCTTGCCCACTACTAGACAACACTTTTATTTAGATAGTTTCAATAATAAACTATTTCTTGCTAATTTTTATTATATAAATAAGCACATATACTAATAATTTGTTTAATCTGCTATTTATATAATAAAATCTACTAGTAAAATATTTATAGGATTAAAATAATATAATCCTGAACTTTATATTGCTATTAAAAGTCTAGTCATTAATAAGTCAATTACTATTTAAATTTTTTACATTATTTATATCATTTAAGAATTTGTCTTCTAGATTAAGCATTAAATTAAAAGAATTTAACTATACAAAAAGTAACATTTTAGTTTGATAGTTTATATAGTATAATAAATTCTATAAAATTGCATTTGACCAGAAATCTAAACATTTTTGTGCATACTTAGACATCTGACTCAGTTTTAGTCTGATTGATTATTATAGCATAAATTATCTCAATTTTTATAAGTTTGTTAGTTTAAATTACATATTAATATTTTTTCATAAGACTATTTCTTTCAAATATTACATACTTTTAATATATCAAATGATTCAAATAATTGTCTTAAATAATAAGCGTGCGTAAATACTTTGCCTTTGATAAGAAAATAAAGATTATTGCTGATTATTAGTTTAGCTAAATCTAAGATAAATAATAACAATTAAATTTAATTAAGTATTGTATTTAATTAATAATGCATGATTTTTATTTCGATACATAACTATCATGTACATACCTAGTATCATTTTTAATAATTAAGAATATTTTATTAAGTTAGTTACAGCATGTATCATTACTATTTGTAGGATTTTATTTATTAGTTCAATAATAAGAATTATAATTTGTCGGCAGTAAAGTATTAATATAGGCTGTATAATAATCATAATTTAAAGAATAAGTTTATTGCTCGTAACTATCTGACTAACAATCTAAGATACTAGAGGACTAAATTCATAAACTTTTTATTTTTAAACTAGACTAATTATACAGTAAAATATAAAAGTTAATTTTATAGATAGTTAATTTAGCCACAACAAATTCATTGAATCTTTGATTCAAGGCTAGTTATTAAAGTACTTACAAAAATTAGTGGCAATCTTTTAAATTTTTTATAAATGTTTCTCTAATATTAAATGGTAACCCTTCTGAGTAATAATTTTATAGCAGTAAAAACTGCAGTATTATTTTATTCAGATGTCAAATTTAAATCAATTCTTCAAAGATAATCAAGCAAAATATTTTAGTTATAATTCGCTATTAGTGATTTTTGAGCTTAGATAATATAAGCACACAAAATAAATTAAAAATTACTACTAACTAATCTATTAAACCAAAGTTAATCAATTAATATTAAGTTACTTATTAACCATTGTATACTAAATACTATTATGAATAGTAGGTAATTTAATAACAAAATATTAGTTAATTGCTTTATTATATCTGTTTATGGAATATTTTATTCTATTTATTCTATCTATTAAGATAAGGTATGTCAAAGATTTTAAGTTGCTTGACTCACTCAACAATTTTTATTATAAAATTATGCAATCTTTGCATGACTTAATTTTTCAATTAAAACTATTAAATCCCTAGATTATATCTTTTTAAATCATATCTATCTGGTGAATAATTTTCTAACGCTTAAAAATTTAATATTTATTTAATTAATATATGTGCTTGGCTTTTGGTTACATAAATCTTTTTAAAAAATTATCATTTTATTTTCAAACAATTTTTTCAATAGAGGCTAAGCTGAGAAAATAAAATATCAACAGCCATCTCCATGACACAAAAACTAAGGTATAAGTTAAAATCATATGGTTAAAATTTTTTTACTCAACGGCAAACCGATTCGTCTCACAGTGCCTAGTGATCATGCCGTCGCTGTACGAATTGCTCGGCATATGCAGCGGCGTATCGTTGAAAATGATTGGAAACCATATCTCTCACAAAGCGATGCTTTAAGGGCTTGGTCAAAACTAGGTGGGATTAGACTTGATGTTCTTCGAGCACTTGGTTTAATCTAATTTGTGCTACAAGTGAAAAGAGTTTTCCTGGTTAATGTGATTTGGCCCCATATAGGAAAAGATTCTTAACTATCAATTATAAAAATTTAACCTAAATGTATTTGAATTCGTCATATAGATGATCTTTAAATTTAGCCCCGCAGTTTTGATCAGGTTCCTTTTGACTGCATAAAAATTATTTCTCTTGGTTTTATAGTCTTGTAAGCTCGAAGTAATTTATGTCTGGACATTAATCATCTTAAACTATTAGAGCTGCAACGATAAAATCTAAATTACTATATATTAGTGGTAACTACTATCTAAATTTGTGTGTACGAAATTGATAATTATCATATTTTACTTACATAAACTACTAAAATAATATATGCTAAACCAAAATTTGTGTAGACACTTATTAAGCATAAAATAAATACTGCAGTTTTTAACTGCTGTTAGCGACTCTGTGTTTGCTCAAGAGTGATTGATAATTTAACTGATTTTTTGCTATGAAAACTCTAAGGGAAATTATCTTAGCACCATAGTTATTTTAGTTGTCATTATCATTAACCTATCTCTCAGATCTACCATAAAAATAGTGTTCAATACGGGGGCAAGAAAGCCGCTTGACTCATCAGAAATAAGTAGAATAACTTAATCGATAGTCGTGATTAACGGGGATACTATTTACAAGATACTTAAGGCAGAGTTAGCTTTATATCTGAGTTAACCACACTGATGTTACACTGTCCCTTAATCACCTTAGATTTTAGCAAACTAGCTGTGTATAGCTTGAACAAGAATTTTTGTAATGTTAACAATCTTACATCCTTGTAAATAGGCTATTACCCCGAACTATTTCTTGCTTTGTGTGTGCAGTAGGAATCAAGTAATTTTTAGAGGTTCTTCGGGTTTTACAATACCTTCAGAAGCTTGAAACGTTAGCAATTAGTTAAAGCAAGATGCAATAATACTTAGTTTTTTAATATTAATTATTAGTGATGATTTTTTTGGGCCAAAAGAATATTTACTTGTAAAACATGTAAAAGCTAGCTCCGAAGGTCATGGTAATTTGCATTGTATAGACAAATAAAATCTTATATAAACTGTACAGTTTCTTGATTTTAGAGATAAAAGTATTGATTGTATATGCTCTCTACGAAATTATATTGCTTGATAATTTTTTCAAAACTATAAAAAAATAATGAGTAAAAATTCTTGATTTAAGCAAAGATTTATCAGATATTTAGCAGGTTCAACCCTACATTTTTTGATCAATTAAATATAACTATTTTGAAGGCTATTTCAGTAAAATTTTTAGCTAGGCTTAAATAAGCCAATAATAACTGCATCTTAGTAAGATCGTTGAGAACTGTACAGATTTGACGACTAATTTTATTAAATTTTAATTAAGATATTTTGAGTAATAAAGATTAAGTATTAAATTTTTTGGTTTTAAATACTCAGGTCTCTTAAATTAATTTAACCTCGTCTAAGTTAAAAACTTTTGAATAATAAGATAAAAATTTAACTTTAATATGTCAATACTTAAACTTTTTCCTCGTTGATACACTATCTTGACTTATTAGGGTGCATATACTATACGAGCGATTCGAACTATTTACTGATTAAAAACTGCAAAGAATTTAAGTTATTGAGTTACTTAATCAATAAAATATTTATCTAAATCCCGACACAAACTAAAAAATATTGCTTCTGCATACTAGAAAATACGTTTTATGAGCATCTCAAATATTTATTTTGTTAATACGTTTGATATGCGAGTATTATAATTATTTCATAATCTGTGATTATTTTAACGCTCCGAGTTCTTAGATAGTCTTCTCACTTAGCAAGTCTTTATATACTAAGTGAGTTATCTTTATTATCTTAACTGAAGTTTGACATTATTACGATCAATTTTTGCTATTTTCCCAAAGAAAGCTTATTCTGCTGTCAGATACATTGAATATTTTCAAGTGAGCTCAGCCATATTGACCAATTGTCGTCTGATCCAGCAACGACACGATAAAAACTCAGAAATTTCTAGGTCTTAATACTATATTATTAGACTTAATACCATATTATTAGAGCGGAGAGGGTCGGATTCGAACCGACGGTGCCCTTGCAGACACGCTGATTTTCAAGACCAGAGCCATAAACCACTCGACCACCTCTCCAGGCCAGGGCATCTACCTACTTGATCAATAGGTATTCCCTAGTGTACCTAGTCGTCCATTGTGGCACAGACTTTGCATCTGTCAAGGGTCTTAGTAACTAAAGCAAAGGAAAGCTACAAGGTAGTTTGTTCAAGCAATTCTATTGCAAGCATTTCCAAATTTAGAAGCGCTTTTCAAGTCGCTACTAAGCTGAATTAATCTAAAAAAATACAATACCCATTTCTTAGCTTTTATTTTCTTAAGCATTCTTGCCCCGTCTCTCTACGCACTTCGAGGTTAGAGCAAAAGACTACCAAGTGAAGATAGAGCATTAACGTTATTTAGATTTGCAGAAACCAAAACTCTTTAAAACAAGAGATATAATACATCAATCATACCTGCCTTATATACAAGATTTACTTCTTGTACTATTCGATTTTTGGCTGTGGCTTTTAAGCCTAAATTAGCTGTTACAAGATGATTACCTAATCAGAAAGTATAAAGCCTTATGCTAATTATATTAGTGAACGTAAATAGATTTGTCAAGTTTATCTAGAACCTATTAGTTTTTGTCGATAGACATTAGGATTTCTCTTGCATTCACGATGCTAATAGCATATATTATTAACATCTAAGCTGTCTACTATATTTAAAATATCTAGAGTAATGTATTAAGTCCGTATTTAAAAATCAAAGAATTTTACTAGTAATTATTTTTTTGCTTTCATTCCTCATGCTAGTTTTGATTAGTTTTAATAATTATCGTGATCTTATCTCCTAGATTATAGAAATAATGTTTCAAAAATAAACAAACGTTTCCTTGTTAAGGACATTCATAAAGCATATAGCAATTTATTAATTACTTAAAAAGTTTGATACCTTTGTGCTGTAACTTATTTTCACTAAAAATAATTTCTCTTTCTTTGATTAGTATCTAAACTATATCAAGTTATTATAAACATTTAAGCTTCTCTGCTAAGTTTTAACAATTTTTGATTAAGACTTATACATAAAAATATTTTGTTAGTTCGGTCATTAATCTACCTTTTTAGAAACAAGAATGATATATAGTCTAGATATGTATTGCTTTGAAATAAAATAGTATTCCAGAACAAACTATTTTTGACTTATCTTAAGTTCTTAAAAACAGGTTTATCTCCTTGTTAATCCTAATTATATAATTAGGATTAATGCTTTCTTGAATTTTTGATGGCTTTAATCATAAAACTTAGGCTCACCTAACGACCGGGTTTCGAGATTGGAAATAGACACTTATCCGAATCGCAACTAGCTGGACCGGCCCCCATGAGGTCGCCCTGATCGTAACGCTGTAACGCTTCAAAGAAGTCGTTGCTAACCCGTCGTTGGATCACGTCGGATTGCAGCCGCTTGTAAGTTGTTGCATCAATTGGTTCGAAAGGAAGGCGGGGGAAAGTAGCGTTGCTAGTATCAAAGCGCGCAAGGAGTGCAACAGAGACATACCCCTCACCTTCATTTATCGATCTGTATAATGCTTCGGTAACTGGCTCGATTTCGTCCGAGCGAAGTTCGATCGTAGCTGAAGTGTTATGGGCAGTGTAATGTTTCTGAACTTGCATGTAGAAGCTAAATTGCGCTAATGCTGAAAAACTATTGATATTAATGGCGTCGGCGCCGGGAAGATTTGCCCAGCTCACTTCAGTAGGGATTTCAACTAGCCATTCGGTACAACGTGAATCAAATGGATCGTTCAATAGGCGCCCTGCTTCATCTTTGTCGGATTGGGATGGAACCACGGTGTAACCGTAATCAACGCAAGCCATAGCGACAGGATCGTTCTTTTTGAATGTGATACGACGTATAAAACGCTGTGATTGAGGGGGGTGCCAACCGGGAGCTGCTCCTGTGAGGAGGCTTTTAGTGCCAGCTGGTTGAACTGTGGTGCAGCGATTTGGGCGGCGCAAACCCTCACGATCGCAATATTCCCAAACAGTTTCATTAACGATTTGCTTCCAATAGCTTAGGTATCTGGCCTCTTTAGTTTTAAAAGTAAATCCCTGTTTATTGTCAGGACGACCAGCTTCCCACCAAGTGAGCCATTCGGTACCAAACGCATGAACAAAGAAATCGAATAAACCGGTGAAGCTCACACCAACAATGGGATCCCATTCACGGCTTTGGCGATACCGCTTTACTTCAAAGCGATGATTCAACAGGCAAGCAACAGAAAGAGCTCCGGCCCGGAAAGCATCAGCTTGTCCTTGGTTATCATCAGGATCAATCCGGTTGAGGTGGACTTCCGCTAGGTTGCAGTGAAAATCAGCTCCGATAATCTCGCCGCAAGGATTCAAACCATAACGACTGAGGCGATGTTCCAGCTCGGCGTCGCTGATGCTACCATAGTTAGACCTAAGCCAAAGACCAGCTTCTTCACGTCCCTGATCGCAATACACCTCGACAAATTCGCGATGCAACTCAGGGGTCCGAAGTAAATCGGCGTTGGAACGCGCGATCGCCTCGGGCGCGAATTGAATGGCTCCTTCACCAGACATGAACTGCTTTGTGACTGCAGCATGAACCATCTCTTTGCTGGGACGGCTGTGATACACGCGAGTGTGATTAGCCATCCGAAGTGCATCCCGCTCAGGATCGATTCGCCAATCGCCGTTAGAATCCTGCTGCCAGAGGTTATCCTTCGCTGATGCAGCTGTGTGATCGTCATCAGCGAACTGCCGCATGCCCGCGCTGCGACGGATATTACCAGCCACGATTGTAACGGCAGCCTCATCAATCAGCAGACAACATTCTACTGAAGTGAGTCGACGTCCAATTGCCCCGTTAAGGAGTCTGGTAACGCGGCCATAAAGATCCTTCAATTTGACAGGGTTAGCCATACCACCAAAGCCCTTCAGCGCTTCACCAGCAGGGCGAACATCATTCAGATCAATTTCAATTTCAATGATTCCTTTCTCGAAACGAGGGTCACTGCTCAGTTCAAGTAAAAGCTGATAACTATCGACCCAACCGCGTCGAGTATCACCAACCTTGATTTTGACGTTGTTACCTTTGATGTTGTGGCTACAGGCCTCCTGCCGTGAGCCGGGGGGGGTGATTCCGATATCGCTGACGGAGAGAATTGTAAGAGTGTTCCGAATAATGGGTAATTGATTAATGAACCGCGGTTCAATAACGGCACCCGTACCGCAGCCCATCATAGCAAGGTCCATCATGAGACCGAATGCTTTCCAATCCACAAGCTTGGTTGAGGTGCAATTGTAAGATCCGGAAAAGTTCTCAGGCCGTTCGATCCAAGGCGTGCCTCCAATCCACAGCCACCGGCCAGATGGAAGGGCTTTCTTTTCGGCCTGCATTCGTGCCATCAGGACGATCTCGGCCTCTGTAAGATTCCCCAGCTTGTGAAGACCATGAAGGTTTCTTAAGCTGACTTGGCCCCAGCTTTCCCGTCCTTCAGGAGTGCATCGACTGTAAGTTCGATAAAAAACCGGATTTGCAGCTGGAGCTGTAGTGGGAAACTCGTCAAGGCCAAGGCAGTGTTCTACATCGGGCTCCACGCGGTTCGGCGTCAGTGTCACGTGCAATAAGAGTACAAGTATTGCAAAAACACTAACCCCACGCGTGGTGGGCATAAGTTCCTTCTACCACCATCAGTAGTGTCTAGCTCAAACTATCCTCCAATTTGGCAGCAACAGATACAGCGCATTCCTGAGCCAGAGTTAATGACAACTACAGAACAGGTGGAAGCTTATGCGGCCGCCGATTTCAGCAGCGGAGATGTCAAGGTGCTGGTCTGGATCGAACAATTGTTAGCTAAAACGGGTCCACTACCAAAACACCCTTCTGTGGTAGATCTGGGATGTGGACCTGGCAATATCACATTCCGTCTAGCTGAATTGTTGCCGAGTGCAAAGCTAATCGGAATCGATGGTTCAGATCCAATGCTGGCCATAGCGCGACGACGTGCGGGCTCTCACCACCCATGTAATATACAGTTCCACTGTCTCTTGTTACAAGAAGCGATCTCTGTATTTGAGAACTCGGCAGATTTAATTGTCAGTAATAGTCTTCTACATCATTTGCAGGATCCAAGTTTGCTCTGGAAGGCAACCCGAGCTATTGGAAAATCTGGCTGCCGTGTGCTACACCGTGATTTGTGTCGACCTTCATCCTTGGCCGAAGTGCATTGCTTGCAACAACGGCAACTTCCAAATGCTCCATCAGTGCTAGTTCAAGACTTCACAGCCTCTCTTATCGCTGCTTACACTCCTGAAGAAGTGACCCATCAGCTTCGCAAGGCTGAAATGAAATACTTAGTGGCCACGCCAGAGGAAGATCGTTATCTAGTGGTGTCAGGCTTAGTAAATTGACGAGAGCAGATGAGTAGCAGCCCAGACCCTCTGGATATTGATCTAGTTCAGCACTTGGCCAAGGCGGTTGATCGGCGTCGCAATTTCGCCATTATTTCCCACCCGGATGCTGGTAAAACCACCCTCACCGAAAAATTGTTGCTTTACGGGGGCGCGATACAACAGGCTGGAGCTGTGAAGGTAAGGGGTGAACAACGAAAAGTGACATCCGATTGGATGGAACTCGAAAAGCAACGCGGCATTTCCATTACTTCGACTGTACTCCAGTTCGACTACGGCGAGATCACGATCAATCTTCTTGATACGCCTGGACACCAGGATTTCTCAGAAGATACCTATCGCACCTTGGCAGCTACCGACAACGCTGTGATGTTGGAGGACGCTGTTAAAGGACTTGAGCCGCAGACCCGCAAATTATTCGAAGTCTGCCGCATGAGAAAAATCCCGATTTTCACGTTCATTAACAAGATGGATCGCCCAGGACGCGAACCGCTCGACCTGTTGGACGAAATCGAATCTGAGCTTGGACTTATACCTTGGGCTGTGAACTGGCCCATCGGTAGCGGCGATCAATTTCGCGGTGTGATTGATCGCCGTAGCCGTGAAGTGATTCTCTTTAATAGAGCAGTAAGAGGCCAACAAGCCAAGGAACGAAAGTTGTCGTTGAACAGCCCGATTCTTCGGGATTTGGTGGAGGAAGATTTGCTTGACCTGGCGGTTGAGGAGACTGAGCTACTGGAAACAGCTGGGGCTGATCTTGATTTAGAGGCGGTGCATTCAGGTGAGTTGACACCTGTGTTCTTTGGATCAGCAATGACAAATTTTGGAGTCCGCACCTTTCTGGATACTTTTCTTGAATTAGCCCAACGTCCGACTGCCCGGTTAAGTAGTGACGGGATCATCGATCCGCTTCGTGAAGATTTCAGCGGGTTTGTATTCAAATTGCAGGCAAACATGGATCCTCGTCATCGAGATCGTGTGGCATTCGTACGTATTTGTAGTGGCCGTTTCGAAAGAGATATGACAGTGAAACACGCACGCAGTGGTAGAACAATTCGCCTGTCTCGCCCCCAGAAATTATTTGGTCAAGATCGTGCGGTTGTTGAAGATGCTTATCCTGGAGATGTGATTGGTTTGAACAATCCGGGAATGTTCGCCATTGGTGACACGTTGTACGTGGGGTCAAAAGTGGAGTTTGAAGGGATTCCGTGTTTTAGTCCTGAAATCTTCAGCTGGTTGCGCAATCCAAATCCCTCAGCATTCAAAAATTTTCGCAAAGGGGTCAATGAATTAAGAGAAGAAGGTGCGGTTCAGGTTCTTTACGACACTAACGAGAGCAAACGTGACCCGATCCTTGCTGCGGTGGGACAACTTCAACTTGAGGTGGTTCAACATCGTTTGGAAAACGAGTACGGCGTTAAAACTTGTTTAGAACCACTTGGTTTTCAGGTTGCTCGTTGGGTTACAGACGGTTGGCCCGAGCTAAAAAAGCTAGGTCGGATTTTCAATTGCAAAACTGTTCGAGATGCCTGGAATCGGCCGGTTTTGTTGTTTAAAAATGAGTGGAATCTCAATCAACTCAGTCAAGATCATCCTGAGTTTCGATTAAGTAACGTAGCTCCCGTAGTCAGTGGGGCAGAACCCATTGGTCTTTGACTTTGGGAGCCGATAATCAGCTTGGTTACTAAATTTGTTGGGTTTTTGCTACGTTCCTCGCAAGCATTCATCCACGGCGAGGGTTCTTCGTCACCAGAATGGACACTGTTTAAGTGATCCTAATTGGATACCCTCTGGTTATTACGACGCAGCAACGATGGTGGAACGGACTACGTGATCTTCCGCGGTGTTGATGAACCTGTTGAGGTGCTGGAAGGATATCATCTACCTCCTCAGATGCCTTTTATAAAGCGGCGTCTGTGGCTCAACCGGGCCGAGGCTCAAACCCGTAGACATCGATTAGAGCGCAGCGAGGGGTACCATCACGGCACTCCCCTATTCTAAGCAAGCCTCGATATTCTGTGTCAGTAGTGAACCAATTTTAGGTCATGGCAGCGGTGAGCGAATCAAATGCTGATTTTGGTTCAGATGATCCATATATCCATCTTGGATTAGGTCGAGAGGCGAGTTTTGAGCAAGTTCAGTCAGCTCGCGATCGCTGTATGGCCGCAGTCGAAGGCGATGAAAAAGCCTGTGCTCGGATCGAAGCTGCTTACGACGCTGTTTTGATGGTTCGTTTACGCGATCGACAGCAGGGACGAATCAGCGCAGCGGCAGCAACAGCATCGCAACGCGAAGGAGGCTTGGGTTCGGCTTCCGTATCTGGCTCATCATTCCCCGGCACTAGCGTCCTGCAAAATCTGCGAACAAATCTTTCAGATCCAAGTCAATCTTTAGCTTCTCTGACACCTCAATGGTCTTTGGTTGAGGGTCCGGGTCGTGTCGTTCGAATCATTGCAGGTTTTGTCGGCCTGGGCTTACTTGCTATTTCAGTAGCCAATGTTCAACTTGTTCTAGCTTTAGCAAGTATTGGTGCTTTTCTTAGCCAAGTCAGGAGAGGACGTCAGCCCCTAGCTTCTTTAGGTTGGACGCTCATAGCGCTTTTGATTGGGTTGGTAGTTGGATCATTGTTAACGATGGCCTTATCTCCTACAGCCCTCCAGCAGCTCTCCTTGAGACCTCCGCAAATTCAGGCTTTGCCTGCTGCTCTGTTGTTATGGCTTACTGCGCTGCTGCTTACTTAAACAGCAATAGGAAAATCTCTTATGAGATTCATCAACTCTTCACTATTAATTTCATAGCGGTTACTGCAGAAGTGACAAGTTATTTCAGCTTTTCCGTCTACTTTCAACATCTCCATCAGTTCTGCACGTCCTAAGAGTAGGAGAGCTGCTACGCTCCTTTGGCGGGTACAGCGGCATGTAAATCTAACCGTTTGGCTGATTTCAGCAACATTTGACAAAGGTTGAGGATCAAGATCTGGAAATATGTTAGTGATTAAGTCTTCAAGATTGTTGTTATAAGTAGCAAGCTTCTGGCTAAATTTATCTATTTCAAGACATCGTTGTTCGATAAGCTCCACCAAGGTTGGCTCTTCTGCCGCTTTGGGAAGGATCTGCACTAGTAACCCACCACTGCAATGTATTCCCTCGTTATTTAGTTGTTCTCCCACGAACACACCTGAAGGGCTTTGCTCGGAATGCAGAAGGTACGATGCTACATCTTCACCGATTCCGCCACCCACCAGTTCTACAGTGCTGGTGAAGGGTTCACCTTTACCATCGTCGCGCATAACGTGAAGATATCCCGTGCCTACAGCAGCTTTGAAGTCGAAACTATATTGGCCGGTCTTGTCCCGCACGGGATCTAGTTCAAGCGCTGGTTCCCCCACGTAGCCCCGAACAGTTCCATCGCGTCCGGCGTCCACCACCAAGCCTTTGATGGGACCATCTGACCCCAGCCGCAAGTTCACTCGACCATGGCGTGCTTTCATCGAACTGGCAAGCATTAAGCATGCACTCATTGCTCGCCCAAGCATCACAGTGGTTAGAAGGGACAAACCATGTCGTTGTTGTGCTTCTCGTAGGGCTTCTGTTGTTGAAACCGCGACAAGCCTGATGCCACCCCCGGCGGCTGTTGCCCTCACCAGCCGGTCGGCCATATCGAGTCTGATGCTCAAGGCAATGTAGTCATTTGAGTCAGCCGGCCGTCTTGCAATAGCAAACGACGTGATTCCCAGCAGTTGAACAGTTCGGGTTCATGTGTAACCACAATCAGCACCTGGTTTTGGGCCAAATCCGACAACAGATTTAATACATCTGTTCGGATGGACCAGTCTAGTCCTGCTGTCGGCTCGTCTAGTAAAAGGACTTCGGCTCCGCGAAGAAGTTGCACAGCTAGTGCCAGACGGCGTTGTTGTCCGCCACTCAGTAGTTCTGGTGCTGTGTTGCGTGGGATGTTTTGCAAACCGACGTTTTGAAGCACGCGATCCTCTCGCTCACTCTCCAAGCGCCGGTGACCCAGTCTAAGTTCTTGGCTAACGCTTAGTCCAAGGAAGTGGCGTTCCGGAAACTGAAACACCATGCCGCAAAGTTCACGACGCTGGCGTCGACTCATTGCATTTCCCTGCCAGAAAATCGACCCGGACTGTACTGATGACAATCCGCTGATGACCTCCAATAACGATGTTTTTCCTGAGCCACTGGATCCTGCAATCAACAGCGGACACCCTTTTTCTGCGTAAAAACTTGCACCGCGTAGTATCGGGGATGCAACCGTCGCTGGTGCGTAGGTGACCTCAGATAGTTCGAGCATTATGTCGGCTTGAATGATAACGAAATTGTGTTGGGTTCATGAACGTTCGTTTTCGCGAGATTGATCCCTTTAATTGCTGGCTTTGGCTTCGATTTACCGAGATTCTTAGCCAAGGCGAGCGCAATTATGTTGATGGTGTTTTCGATAGCTGGTACGTCATCGGTCGTCTCGGAGGATTCAATTCTGAAAACCTTCAGGTTCACGAGGAAGGAGCTGGTTTGAGTTGGATCAATTACAACAACGAGGAGGCGGAATCAGTGATGCCGGCTCTCATGCACAACATGGGCCAACTTGAATACCGACAGGAATGGGGGAGATGTTGGATTGATCTTGGCACAAGTGATGGTATGTCCATCGACGTTTTGATTAACACCTTGCGCCAACTTGATACCGATGTAGTTCGGATAGAAGAGTTAATCGTGGGTGGAGTGAATGAGGATTGGCCTGTAGAAAACCATCCCGATAGTATTTTCCCGACTAGTGGCTGAACTTAAACGACTTCTGATTTCCCCCACTCGTTTGATTGAAACAAGATTTTTGTTGCTTAATCGAGATGAGAGTCACTATCTCAAGAGGGTTTTGCGACTTCGTACAGGAGATTCCTTAGCAATTACCGATGGTTGTGGTCATTTGTGGGAGGGATCCCTTGTGAACAAGCAGCGGGTCATGATCCATACACAGTCATGTGAACACCAACACAATTTGAGACCAACCCTTGGCGTAGCGGTGTCCGTGATTCGCCATGGTTTTGATGATGTCGTGCGGATGACCTGCGAGTTGGGCATTGATGTCATCCAGCCACTTCAGTGCGAGCGTTCCGTTCCTCATGCTGAGTATCGTCCGGAACGTTGGGACAACATTCTTCGGGAAGCAGTGGAGCAGTGTGAGCGACTTTGGTGCCCAAAAATTGCACAGCTCTCTTCACTGGAAACTTGGCTTGCGAAGACTACAGGTCAAATAGCAGTAGGCGTGACTCGCTCGCACGACGTTTTGGCCTTAGGAGATTGGTTAGTCCGTGAAGCCGATCCATTTCAAACCATATGGTTGATCTTGGGTCCAGAAGGGGGATGGACTGAGGCTGAACAGGAAAGTTTTACTGTTCATTCCGCATCCTTGGTTCATCTTGGTCCCTTTATTTTGCGAAGCTCGACGGCTGCCATAGCAGGCGCCGTCGAGCTTGTTCGTTGGAGAGAGCTGCAAATCAACTCTTAAATAAATCTGCCGCGATAGTACGAAAGTTCTTGATTGCAGCGCCGGGACGACGTTTACCTTGACGTAGTCCATTTCCCGGAAATAGATTATTTGGCGCATAGGTGGTATAAACTACCTCCGGACGCGCCGCCTCTGCTGCTGCAAGTTCGGCAGCTACAACCTCAGCGGTAGTAAGCGTACGCATAACGTCATTGGCTGGAGCTTCTGGGCTCGGGGCTACTTGTGCCGTAGCTCTGGTATCTAAGATAGGTTCTGTCGGCGGGTCCTGATCAGAACGAGCCACCTTCAACGTGGGTGCCGGTGATGAAATTTCCTGAATGGTTTCTGTATCAGCATCATCAACCTGCCGTTCCAGGAGGTCAATCTTGGCCGGTACAGCACTGTCATCGAGAGTTAGAAAAAAGTTCTTGTCGCTGTTGAATACCATCCGGTCAACCGATAGTAGAAAATCTACGTTGATTCTCTCCCTGTAGCAGTTGTTCTCAGAAGATACCTAGAACACTTCAACAAGCGTGATGCCCTGGATTTGGATACAAGCTCTTTTGGTAAACGTAGTCCTGATCAGTCTAGCGCGGCGCATACCTCTGTTAACACCGAAGGGTTGGGTTCATGCCGCAGTCCTTGGAACGATGTTGTGGGGTTGTCTTGGTTGGCGCGGTTGGTTGGCTGTGGTTATTTATCTAGCGTTGGGCAGCTTGGCGACACACATCGGCTTAAAGAACAAGCAACAACGTGGACTAGCAGAAGCCCGTGGCGGACGCCGCGGGCCCGAAAATGTATGGGGTTCTGCGGCGGTGGGAGCAGCTTTAGGCCTATGGATTGCTGCTTTGCCGCCGGACGCGGCAGATCTACAGATACTTTTAATGATTGGTTTTTCTGCCAGTCTTGCCGCAAAGCTTGCCGACACCTTCGGCAGCGAAATCGGTAAGCGATGGGGTAGTACCACAGTGTTAATCACTTCGCTACGGCCAGTCACCCCTGGGACCGAGGGTGCCATCAGTCTTCAAGGAACACTTGCCAGTGTGGTTGGCAGTATTGTGATGACAATGGTGCTGTGGGCTCTCCAGTTAATCCCGAGTTTGGGTGCTGCGGGTTTAGTGATGATGGTGGGCTTGCTGGCTACCCTCGCTGAAAGTTTGTTGGGAGCGATTGTTCAAAATCGCGTGGGTTGGCTTAGTAATGAGCTGGTCAATGCCTTGCAAACGCTCTTAGCGGCTACAACGGCTATTATTTTGGCTGGCTGACGCACCTCTCATAATTAGCAGGCGCAGATTTTTAATCAGCGAGCACGCCACGTTAACGGTTGGTGAAGTTGCCGTCTTAGCTCCAGTCTAAGGTGTTTTTTAGGGCAACCAAAGGCTACTTTTGGGTGCATTTGACCAATGATCAAGCTCTATTTAGTTTCTTACTTGCCCAAACTTTCACGACCGTAGATTAGCTACCTTAGCAGCCAGGCTCTATGTACTGATTAGGTATTTGCATGTTTAAGGCATGAAAACCTGCCCATTGCAGAAGCGGATTCCAGCGTCGTACCGCGTGATAAATCCAGGTATGACCATTAGCATTCAAGTGAATGCCATCGGCTTCCATCCACCGCAACCATTCCTGCTCAGCTTGCATTGCCTCATGTATGGCCAAAAACGGCACGTCGGCTTCCTGGCAGCGTTCCGCTAAAGCTGCTTCTGTGGCGTGTATCTGCGCGTTGCTGTACCATAGACAGTCGGCGAA